>JANMEB010000066.1:0-1507 GCA_031376585.1 Planctomycetota bacterium
TGCCAAGGTTACCGAACACACCCCATTTCCGTTGCGGGTCGTCGGGTGAAACGTAGGCGGCCTGATCAAAGTTGTAAGCCAGACACCACGACCCGGTTTTCGGTGTGGACAGAATCACTAGCCCGTCAATCGGGTCGAAATAAGCCGAGGGCGAAAGATTCGTGTACGTTCCGCTGCTGTAGGTTCCCGAAATGCCTTGGTGACCGGGCCGGTCGAAGAAATTGGTTTGCAGATTCAACTGTGCGAAGACTGTCGCCCCATTGTCGAAGAACGTGTCGAATCCACTCACGGTCGGCGTGTTGTTGGTGTCGAACACCGCCGCCGCGAACAGTGGCTCCATGTTCTTGAGGTAGGCGAAGCCAGCTCCGAACGTTGAATACGGAACGGTGCGGGCGTAGACGGGGTTGAACATCATCGCGGCATTTTGAAATCCGTTTAGACCACCGGCTCCGGTGAGTGGTTGTTTGAAGTCGTCAAGCGTGTTGATCTTCCCTGCGTAGACCAGCGTGTTCTCCGACAAGATCTGCGTAAATTTCACGCCGGTCAAAGCGGTGATCGATCCGTTCGGTTGAGGCACCGACAACATGAGGTTGACCGGCATCAGGGCACCCGTGAGCGAATTGGCCGATTCACCGTATCGAGTTTCCGCGTGCAAAGTGATGAATAACCCCTTCGCGAGTCCTGCCTTTCCCCCATCCACGTTCAGAAAATAGTCGTTGCGTCCGCCGTAACGAAACTCTTGCTCAAGTCCACCTCCGGTCACACCCTGAGAGTATTGGGTGTTGCTGATATCAAGTGTGATCCCGTTGCCCGCGAGCGCTGATCGTGTGCCAAACCAATCACCAGTCAGCTTCGGTCGTTCGAAAAGCGGCCCGCTAAACGGCGACGGCACGGGTGCGGTTGGTTCCTCTTGATCTGCGATCGGCGGGACGACAGTCGGCGCGTTGTAATCAGAAAACTCGTTTGCTGACGGGGACGTGGACTGAGTCGGTGGTAGTGTGAAATTGGTTGGCTCTTGGGCAATCGCCGCAATCGCGATCGTACTCGCAGCGATTGCTAATAGTGTGCGGGCGGCGGAATGTGCAAATCGATTTCGCCACAACATCGAACTAGCTCCATCTCAGGTTCAAGAATGCCAAAACCAATTGCCCTTCATTGATTCGGATGGCTCGCACGAACAAAATTAGCCAGTTTCAACGATCAATCCTAAAGTATCGATTGGCGTCGGCCGCTTGTGACGATGGTGGTGGTTATGCAGGCTGACAGGCACGCTCGATTGATGGGAAGAACAAAATACTTCGATATTCGACATTCCTTGTTCGGTGTTCGGTGTTCGAAGATACACGGATGGAATAACGAATGTCGAACAAGGAACTCCGAAGGATGAAGGGAAGACAAATCACTTCGATATTCGACATTCCTTGTTCCGTGTTCGGTGTTCGAAGATGCTCGGATGGAATAACGAATGTCGAACAAGGAACTCCGAAGGATGAAGGGAAGACAAATC
>JANMEB010000069.1:0-11424 GCA_031376585.1 Planctomycetota bacterium
CGACAGCTTGACTCAAGCATTTGCGAACCATAAGCAGCTCTACAGTCATTTCCAACTGGCACCTAGCCGAGTTGAGCCTCTGGAACGTTGGCCTTCGTGTGATGTAGCGCTGGCGACGACATCGCGTTTTCAAAAGCTCTCACGACGAGCGTGTCGAATTTCGGCGCGATCGTTCTTAGATCGAGTGTCAATCGGTTTTCTTGAATGCGTCCAATCAGTGCCGGTTCGCCAGTGCGAAGTCGCGTGGCAAGCTGATCGACTGTCTGGCCGCTTGGCTCGATCGCAATTTGCATCGACGGAACTTCTTGGGCGGGAACCGTGCCGCCGCCAAGCAAACTTGAACCGCTCCGAACTTCGATCGAACCCAAGCCACTGATTCCGCGCAGTTGCGAAGCGATTTTTTCGGCGCGAAACTTCAAGTTCTCGATTGGGGTGGAAAGCATCGTGAGCAATGGGATTTTCTGCTCTGCCAAGCTTACGTCTCGATAGAGCCTGAGCGTTGCGACCAACGCAGCCAAGCACAATTTGTCGACACGAAAAGCTCGCATCAGCGGATGTCGCTCGATCCGTTCGATGAGGTCGCTGCGCCCAACGATGATGCCGCATTGCGGACCGCCCACGAGCTTGTCGCCACTGAACAGTACCAAGTCCGCGCCAGCGGCGATGCTGTCCTTGACGACCGGCTCGTCTTTCAAGCCGTATCGCGAAAAATCGATCATCGCTCCGGAGCCGACATCGTCAATCACGGGCAGGTTCTTCCGTCGGCCAAGGGCGACGAGTGCTTCAAGTTCGACGGATTCGGTAAAGCCCACGATTCGATAATTGCTCGGATGAACTTTCAAAAGCGCCTTCGTTTGGTCGCCGATCGCCTTTTCGTAGTCGCTGAGCCGAGTCTTGTTTGTTGTTCCGGCTTCGCGAAGCTTGGCACCGCTGCATTCCATGACGTCAGGCAATCGGTAGCTGCCGCCGATTTCGACAAGCTGTCCGCGACTGCAAATTACTTCGCCGCCCGCAGCAATTGCCGCAAGCGTCAACATGGTTGCTGCCGCATTGTTATTGACGACTGTCGCCGACGCCGCACCGGTCAATTCACACAATAGTTTTCGCACCGCGTCCGTCCGATGTCCGCGCTCACCGGATTCCAGGTCAATTTCGACACTTGCATATCCGCCCGCAATCGCCGCAATGGACTGAATCGCCTCGTCCGCCAACGGCGAACGGCCCAGTCCAGTATGCAACAAGATGCCAGTGGCATTAATGACTGGTCGCAATTTGGGAGAGTCGTCCGTTCGAATCCAATCCGCGATTCGTGCGGCAAGCTCTATTGCCGAGGGAATACTGAAATTAGCCGACGCGGCTGCTTGGGAAACTTGTTCTCGCATCTTGTCAAGAAACGACCGAACGCCATTGACGACAACATTGTGACTGGCAGATTCAACTAATGCCTTAAGTTGCGGGCTGTCCATCAGATGGCTTACTGAGGGCAGGTTCCGAAATGGATTTGGAACATTTGGCATTGTGGCTCGATTCTAATTGAGGGCGTAGAGTTGAAATCAAAACGCTTGTCGTTCGCGACGTTTAACCGCTTGTAAGTGGCGGGTTCTACTCGCTGGCATCAGGGGTTTGGTTTTGCTTCGCCGCCAGTTCGCGATCAAGCTCAATTTGCAGTTTAGCGTTTTCTTCCTTTTCAAGCTGCAAAATCCGCTCTTCCATTTCCTTGCCCGGTTTAAACGTAACGACGTATTTCGCTGCGACAACAACCGGATCGCCGGTATGGGGATTGCGAGCTTTTCGCGCAGCTCTGCGCTTTACGGCAAAAACGCCAAAATTTCGCAGCTCAATCCGCTTTTCGTCGACGAGCGCCTCGATAATCGCGTCAAAAGTCTTCTGGACGATTTCTTTTGTTTTGAGCTGCGTTTCCCCAATCTCATCGGAGATCGTTTTCACGATTTCCTTTTTTGTCACGGCGTCGCTCCGGGTCAAAGGGACGGGAAGAGTTAGAGCAAATCGAATCGACACAAGTGTAGGTGCCACAACAATTAAAATCAACCAACTAAATCGCAAGTGTAGTCAACGCCTCGATTCAAATGTTGATCATATCAGCGCTTTTTTGAATCTGTTCAAGCGAGTAGAGTTTTCCTTTTCCGCTGCCGGGACATTGTTGGCACGTTTCCTGCCACGCTTGAGGCGAACGCAAATTCGAGTTCCAGAAAGGCCAAGTTCGACATTGTCGCGGTCGCGCAGCGTACACCGTACAAGTCCGTTTTTCGTTATCGAAAAACACGCAATCTCCATTGGGGAACTCGACCAAGCTTTTCCGCATTCCTATTTTGCGTACGTAGAGTCTCTCGAATTCGTCAACGTCTCTGATTCCAATAAGCTGCGCAAGTGCCTCGATTTCTTCCTTGTTCACCCAAACAAAGCCCGGTGCGCCCGTACAGCAATTGCCACATTGCGTACATTGGAATCGCAATCCGTCGGCGTACCAAGGTTGGTCACTCATAACGTATCCTTCGTGCAAGAACTTTTCAGGCAAGCAGAAATGAGCTATTCAACCACCGATTTCGTACATCGCTCGTTGCGGCTTAACGAAATCAAAATTCTGTATGCCGTGTCCCGCCCACTTGGCGCGAATACAATCGCGGATCAATAGCCGAATTTCATCGTCGGTCGTCGCAGGATTTCGGAGCAGCGCCCGCGCGTCCCAACCGTCGTCAGAAAAAAGACAATTCCGCAATTGGCCTTCGGACGTCAATCGCAATCGGTTGCAGGCGGAACAGAACGGCTCCGAAACTGAATCGACAAACCCGACGCGCCCACCCCCATCAGCGTATTCGTAATCGCGCGCTGGTTGATGCGGATCGGTTTCCGCCACGGCCTTAAGCGAGCCGATGGCTTGTTCGATGATTCCCCGAATCGACGCCCCGGTAATGACCTGGTTCATTTCCCAATGCCCAGTGGAATTGAGCGGCATGAATTCAATGAATCGTAATTCAAACCCATATTTTCGGGCGAACTTGGCCAATTCAATAATCTCACCATCGTTGACGCCTGGGATGATCACAGTGTTAAGTCGAATCGTTCCAAAGCCAATTTGTTGCGCGTGCAAAATTCCATCGATGATTTGTTGCACTCCGCGCCGTCGCGAAATTCGAAAAAATGTTTCGTCACTTAATCCGTCAAGGCTCACGTTCAAGCGTCGCAACCCGGCGGCTTTTAGTGATTCTGCTTGCTTGGCCAAAAGCACACCGTTCGTCGTGAGAGCGATGTCTTCAATTCCGTTGATGGACGAAAGCTGTGAAATTAGTTCCGATAATCCAGCCCGTACCAATGGCTCGCCACCAGTGATTCGCAGTTTGTTAACGCCCATACCCGCAGCGACCCGAGTAAGTCGTGTGATCTCCTCGAATCGCAGCAACTCGTGCTTCGGCCGAAACGTGACATCTTCCGACGGCATGCAATACACACAACGAATGTTGCACCGGTCGGTCACGCTGATCCGCAAATTGGTATGAACGCGACCATAGGTATCGATGATGGGCAATTCTTTCATGGCGAGCTCAGTCGTTTCCGACTCTCCCAATCGACTTGGGGGTGTTGCCATTGCTCGTTACCATCGCCCCAAAGCTCTTTTTTCCAAATCGGGACAGAGTCCTTAATCGAATCAATCAACCATTGCCCTGCGGCAAATGCATCGGCTCGGTGCGGCGAACTTACCGCAATGGCGATGCTCGATTCGCCGACGTCAACGGGCCCGACCCGATGAACGATCGCACATTTCAATATGCTCCAACGCTGCTGCGCCTCAGCAGCAAGTTGCCCTAGCATTTGGCGAGCCATGCCCTCATAGCACTCGTATTCCAAAGAAACCGTCTGCTTGCCATTGGTGATCGAACGTGTGGTTCCCAAGAAAAGCAGACTTGCGCCGCAACGCTCATCGCGCACGGACGACAGGACTAGGTCCACGTCAATCGGTTGATTTGTAATTTCGATCATCGATTCAAGTCGCCTGGATTTTGCCAAAATAAGTCGCCTTGAGACTAGCTCACTGATTTCTATTTTACGCTATTACGTCGGCTTTTGTACAACTCGGCCGATTCAGCCGCCGCTTACCGGCGGAACCCAAGCGATTTCGTCTCGTTCGGAAATCACCATCGTATCGTCCGCGAATTGCTGGTTTACTGCAACCGCGCTCCTGGTCAGCAATTCTCGAAGCGTCGGAAATTGATTGGCAATCGCAGTGCGTAATTGCCCAACGCACGCATCGGTGGGCAGTATCATTGCTACCCTCGGGGCGCCGATCGCGAGTTTGGCCTCGCCGAACAATAATAGGTTCACGTTCATGACAATAGGTACGCCTCACTGCGCCTTTCAAATAGATCATTTAGTTCCGGCATCAAGCCATACGCGAGCGCCAGAATTTTGATCGGATGAACCGTTGTTTTCACGGTGCCGTGCTCCATTTGAATCTTGCATGTGCTGCACTCGGTTGCTCCGACGACAATCTCTGGGCGTCGTAGCGCAGTCATTAGCCCAACGCCCGCGCGCAAACTTCGTCGATAGTTTTGAATTTTCATTCCGTACAATCCAGCCATTCCGGAACAACCGCGCTCGATATGTTCAACAATCAAACCTGGAATCAAGTCCATCAGTTTATGTCCGGGAATATTTGGATCCAGAGCACGCATATGGCAAGGAAGATGATAGCCGACCACGGCGTTGAGCGGCTTAAAATCCAATTCCAGTTGCCCGATGGCATGCAAATTCCAGAGATAACTGCAACTGTCGCTGGTGTTGTCGGCTACGAGTCGCGCGTCTTCATCCGCAAGCAAATTGAGGTATTCGTGTTTGATCGCGAGCGCTGCCGAGGGTTCAGTCGTCACGATGTGATAGCCTTGGCGAACAAAGTCGGCCAGCAGTTCGACATTCCTATGTGCTAGTTTTCGCGCCGGCCCAATGAGTCCATCACAGATCAACGACATGCCCGACAATCCCTGATTCGGCGGCAGGAAGACTTCAATTCCATTGTGCTGCATGACTTTGATGAGCGCCTTGCCAAGTTCCACGTCGTTCCAGTTCGCGAACGCATCCACGAAATACAAAACTTTTCGCTGCGAAGTCCGGGAAGCACGGCTCAACGATTGTCTCGCGGCCCAGCGACTCAATGAGCTGGACGAAAATCGTGGCAGTTTGCGGCCTTGCGCCAATCCAAATGCCCGTTCCAACAACCAACGCGACATGCGATGCCCGCTAATTCGATTCGTGAGCCAGGGGAATCGGCCTCCAAACCAATACAACAAATCCAATCGAGTCATCAACCATTGCGAAATTCGCAAGCCATTGGTGGCGACGTATTGGGCTTTGGCCTCGATCATGAGTTTTGGAATGTCTACTGCCGCCGGGCATTCCAATCTGCATTGATGGCAATTGACGCACAAGTCTGCGACTTCTTTGAGAACCTCTTGCGAAAGAGCGTCGGCGGGAAGTTCGCCCGACAATAAGCCGCGCATCAAGTTCGCTTTGGCTCTGGGCGAAGCTTCCTCATTGGGCACCATTCGGAAAATCGGACACATGCGCTCGTCGAGGGACGTGGTTCGACAGCGTCCGCAGCCATTGCAATTGCGGGCCGCCAAAGTCATTTCTTCGGGAGTCCAAGTTAACAGCGGCGTGATAATCTTAAGTTGCACACGAGGCGTCGCCGTCGCGGGCGCGGCAGATTTGGTCGTTTCGTCTGACTCCGAATACAGTGGCTCGGATGCGGCACGCCAATGCGGTGCAAGTTCGATGGGTCGCAAATGCTCCGTGAGCTGACTGACCGGCTCGTCGATAATCTTGCCCGGATTCAACAAGTTCTGTGGATCGAAGATTCGTTTGACTTCTTTGAAAACGTCATAGAGTCGACCGTACTGGTGCCGCAAGTACCACGTTCGGCTGAGTCCATCACCGCGCGAGCCGCTGATCGTGCCACCGACTTTGAGCGCACGTTCGTAAATCTGCTTGGCGAGCGGCTCCATTTTTTCCACATCGCAAGGGTTGCTTAGGTCGAGAAACGGATGCAAATGCACAACGCCCTGTCCCACGTGAGAATAGACCGTCGCGGTAACTTCTAGCTGGTTCAAAATGACGTGCGCGTCCGTCAAAAACGAAGGCAGTTCCTCGGGTGCCACGGCGATTTCATCGATAAACGGAATGGCTTGGCCAGAGCCTTTGAGTCGATACAGTGATGGAATAACTCTTCGCGCCAGCCGCCAAAACAAATTTCGTTCTTCGATTTCGGTTGCAAACCGCGAGTGAAACGCAAGTTTCTTGCGCCGTTGAATTCGATGAATCAATTGATTCATTTTGCTTTGAAGTTCTTCGTTGCTGTTTCCTTCGTATTCGACCAATAGCATCGCCTCGGCTTCGGCAGGAACGATTCGGCTCAACGTCGGTTGATCCTCGCGGGCCAACGATAAAAGCCGCCGGTCCAACAAATCGCACGCGACGACGTCCGTTGCCACGACGTCGATCGCCGCCCGCGCGGCAGTTTCCATCCGCTCAAAGAAAAACAAAATGACGCCTCGGTGAATCGGTACATCGTCCAATTGCAATTCGGCTTGAGTGATGATTCCCAAGGTTCCTTGCGAGCCAACCAGCAGGCGTGCCAATTCGGTATGTCCACGCGCAGTGAGATCGTCCAGCGGATAGCCAGCGTGATTGACCCGTGTTCGCGGCGAATGTTGTTCGATGATTTCGTGCCGTTTGGTCACGAGGTCGTGAATCTGCGCGGTCAATTTGGCGGCGTGAGAATCCGGCGCAATCGTGACGCCGGGGCCGAGCTCAATGACTTGGCCGTCCGCCAAGACAACTTGCAGCGAACGGACTTTGTCGCGCGGCGAACCGTATTTGAGCCAATGGCTGCCAGACGCGTTGGTTGCGAGCACGCCACCCATCGTGGTTACGCTGCGCAGCGCGGAATCTGGTCCAAAGATTTTCTTGAGCGGTGCCAACTGTCGATTCAAATTGGCCAAAATCACGCCGGGCTGCAACGTCACGTGATCGTCGTCGACTCGAATAACGCGGCGCATCACGGCCGAAAAATCGATCACCAAGCCCGGACCCAATGGGTTTCCGCAAACGCTGGTCCCAGATCCGCGCGGGTGAAGTGCGATATGGTTCTCACCTGCGTACTTCACTGCGGCAACCACGTCGTCCACACTCGCAGGTCGAATCACGGCCAATGGACGAATCTGGTACAAACTTGCGTCGCTGGCGTAAAGCTGCAAATGGATATCATCGCAGAGAATCTCTCCCTTCAACAATCCGCTTAAATCGGCTTTAATTCGTGAACGCTCGGGATTCATGAAAATGGTTCGCAAGGACGGTTTCGTGCGGGTCGGTTCTGGACGAGTCGCCGTTGGCCGCAAAGAATGTATATCTTAAGCGACATGCGTTGGTGTTGTCCTCATAGACGACATCGCACTTGTGCTAAATACGAAAAGCGACTCAAAATGGCGAACTTACAACGATTGTCGTGATTAATCGGACCAGCCTCGCCAAATGAAGGCTTGGGGTTTGGACCAAGAATGGAAAGGTTCGACATGACGAAACAGCTATTGATCATGCGCCACGCAAAGGCCGATCGTGACGAGAAGCGTTGGCAAGACTTTGATAGACCGCTCAACGAACGCGGACTGCTCGATGCTCCCACCATGGGGCGTTGGCTCCAACAACAGCAGTTCAAGTTCGACCAGATCATTGCGTCGCCTGCGGTCCGAACCAAGGACACCGCGCGATTGGTCGCCGAGCAATTGAAATACTTGAATCCGATTCAGACACCGCAATCGTTATACGAAGGCTCTAGCCGCGAGTACATGGCACAAATCGGTTTATGTCCGGCGTCGGTAGTCTCCATCCTAATCGTCGGCCACAATCCGGCGCTCGAACAAGTTGTCGAACGGCTCACGGGACAGTGGATCACGCTAAAGACTTCGGCCGTAGCCTACCTGCGGTATTCCGGTTCCGATTGGAGCGAGATCAAATCCGAAACGCTCGAACTCGTCGAAACCTGGTCGCCCAAGACCATCAGCCGATTGTGATCTCAATATTCATGGAATCCGGCGCTATCTTTGACCAGTCCGGCGATCGCGCACTGCCGTATTACTACCCAAAACGTTAGTCGCGGGTTCGCTCTCAGCAGCGTAGTAGGACGAATTGGAAATTGTGTTGAGACAGAATCTTGTGATAAGCCAAGGTCATGGGATGGAGCGCCAGAGTGGTTTGCTGCAGATTTTGTGTCTGGTTTCATCGTTTCTTCGCCACCAGGCGTTCCGGGATCGCACGACAGGCGGTATCGCCGCTGCCGCAAATGTCATCCCCAATATCATCAGAACCGCCTAGGAATGCTTCGACTGTCCATGTGGTATCTCGCTCTACGGTTAAGTGTAGTGCCCAAGTACGCTAGTTGCAAACTTGATCAAACCAGTTCGCGTCGGCGTGAATACTTCCTTGAAATTTGACGGCGTTTTTGGACGTACAATACGCTCGAGTGCTCGCTGCAAGAATGGCCCATTTCAGACAATTGAAATGTTCAACGCTCGCACGCAACCGATTGGATTTCGCAAATAAGATCGACCTGATTAATGATAGAAGCCTAGCTCAAAACGAACCAGCACGCGAAGCATTCCACGAATTTCAACTGGCATTAACGTGTTGATAAACAGGGTCCATCAACAGCGGGCTGGATGGACCATGTTCGGCATTTCGCCGTAAGAAATTGCGGTTGACGACATGGGGTTGACCTCTCCGTTCGGCTTGGTTAAAATTCAAAACTTCAGATGTTTGAATATATAAGACTATCGGGAAATCCGATGCCGCATCGCACTATCGTTGCCAAAGAATTGGCGGATTTGTTTGGAGTTCTGGCGCATCCACAGCGAATTCGAATCATAGAGGAACTGCGCGGCGGAGAACTGGACGTCACGTCGATTCAAAACGCGCTGGAAATCAGTCACTCCGGTGTTTCACAACACCTGATGCAACTACGTGCCCATCGTTTGGTGTCTGAGCGCCGCATGGGTCGACAGGTATTTTATCACTTAAATCAATCGGATTTGGCACGATGGTTGACCGAAGCAATGCGATTCATCGAAGTACAAACTGTCGAAACTCAACAGCTTCGCAAGGCAATCAAGAAGACTCGAGCAAATTGGATTTCTGAATGAACCACGCCTTTGGAATTCAATTAATTCACCGCACGGCACGAATGCATTTCGCTGGCGCATTGGGCTTTTTTCTGTTCTTGTCGGTAACGGGCTCAATCGCATTGCTAGGTGTTGCTTGTGTAGCCTCCAGTTTCTCTCTACAGCGCGAATCAACTTCGGAAGGGAGCGACGCGAACAAATTTGAATCGCCCATTTCCATATCGGGCAACCGTCGGATTTCGCGACGACACAATGCTTGGCGGCAGACGCCACCGGCGAGGCGAACGGAAACTGCCGACGATGCGATCAATGGCGTCTGTCGAACGCGAGTTTGGCAACGACCGCCATCTTTCGAACATGATCGTCGTAACGGCTTTGGCGCGCCTTTGCGCTGTTAGCCATCTCCTCCATGCTCCTTGCCCTGCGGTAAAGGACTCTTTGCCGTGAACGGAGCGTTGCTGTTGACCCTCAACGTTATTGTACCCAGCGTACTAACGATGGACTGTCGCTGGCGACGCAGGCTGGCTACTAATTCACCCGTCTGTTTCACAAAATTCGCACTCTAAACC
The DNA here is from genome assembly GCA_031376585.1 of Planctomycetota bacterium. Classification (GTDB taxonomy): domain Bacteria; phylum Planctomycetota; class Planctomycetia; order Pirellulales; family Pirellulaceae; genus JANMEB01. The sequence continues at coordinate 9,752 of JANMEB010000069.1, forward strand.
CAAAAGAGAATTATCGTCATGCAAAAACTAGTTCAAGGCATTCACCATTTCCAGTCGAGCCTCTTCAGCTCGCAGCGCGAGTTGTTCGAGCGGCTAGCAAAGGGCCAGAACCCTGATGCACTGTTCATCACGTGCTCCGACTCGCGCATCAGCCCCAACCTGATCACGCAGACGGACCCCGGCGAGTTGTTCATCATCCGCAACGCGGGCAACATCGTGCCCGCCCACGGGGCGGCCAACGGCGGCGAGGGGGCGACCATCGAGTTCGCCGTGGCCGGCCTGGGCGTCCAGGACATCATCGTCTGCGGCCATTCGCACTGCGGAGCCATGAACGGATTGTTGCACCCCGAATCCCTCAAGGACCTACCGGCCATGACTGCTTGGCTGTCCCATGCCGGGGCGACGCGCCGGATCATGCAGGAAAAATACAGCGAACGCACGGGGGATGCCCTGCTGACCACCACCATCGAGGAGAATGTTCTCGTGCAGATGGAGAACCTGAGGACCCACCCCGTCGTCGCGGCTGGATTGTCACAAAACAAGCTTAAATTGCACGGCTGGGTCTACAAGATCGAGACGGGGCAGGTCTTCGCCTACGACCCGGAACGCGGCCAGTTCCTCCCCGTGACGGAAGTGTCTCCCGCGCCGGTTCCCTCGCCCCGGCGGCTTACGGCGGCCCATTCGATCTGAGAAACAGCACGAACAGAAACCGGACTACTCGCTCGGCAGTCCGCAAGGACACAGCAAGAAAGAAGTGATTATGGAGAACACCAAGCCCGCCGGCACCGCGCCGGAATACTTCAGCGCCCTGAAGCAAGATTTCCTGTCTTCCATCGTCGTCTTCCTCGTGGCGTTGCCGCTGTGCATGGGCATTGCGATTGCGTCGGGAGTCCCGCCAGAGAAAGCGGCCGCGATCGGCATCATTACCGGAATCGTGGGGGGAATTGTGGTGGGCTTCCTCTCGGGTTGTCCGTTGCAAGTCAGCGGCCCGGCAGCGGGTTTGGCCGTCATCGTGGGTCAGTTGATTCAGGAGCACGGTTTCGAAACGCTGGGGCTGATCATCATGATCGCCGGTGCGATTCAAGTTCTCGCCGGCTGGTGCGGTTGGGGGCAATGGTTCCGAGCGGTCTCACCGGCCGTGGTTCAGGGGATGCTGGCGGGCATCGGCATTTTGATTTTCGTGGCGCAGTTCCACGTCATGGTCGACGACCAGCCGCCGGGTACGGGCAAGGAATTCGGCGGGATCATCAACCTCGCCACAATTCCTGAAGCGGTTTGGAAAGGATTGACGGAGACTCAGCATCGCCCGGCTACGTTGATCGGAGTGCTGACGATTGTGGCCATCATTCTCTGGACCGCGCTGGCACCCAAGAAACTGAAGTTCTTCCCCGCGCCGCTCGTGGGCGTGCTGCTGGCGATAGCCGCGGCCGTCATCTTTCAGGCGGACGTGAAATACATCACCATCCCGGACAACTTGACCGAGGCGATGCAGTTGCCCAGCCTGGGTTCCTTCAGCAATTCGTTCGTCGGCCCGAGCCTGATTGAGAACATCGGCCCGATCTTGCTAGCCGGCCTTGCGCTGGCCTTTGTGGCCAGCGCGGAATCGCTGCTGACCGCCACTGCGGTCGACGCGATGCAGCAGCATGCCCCGCGCACCAAGTACGATCGCGAAC
>JANMEB010000098.1:0-2058 GCA_031376585.1 Planctomycetota bacterium
GGTTCGATACGGGCTTCGGCGATGATGATCGCGTCGTCGATCTTGGATCCGGGAAACGAGGCGGTCACGGCAACGTTGGGGCCAACGCAATTCACGGTGCGACTCTTGTCGCCGAAGTCGTTGGTGCACTTACACGTCGCGGGAAAATGCCGACGATGTGGAGAGGATACGCTTACGCTGACGGTCGCGCCTGGGGCGAGAAATATTTTGGCAAAACACAGTTTCACGACGACTTCCACGTCACGGCTTTGGCGGCTGGCGAATTGGGCCGACGATTCTTGACGCAGATTCGCTATCCGATTCGGCGAATCCGGGCACAATCCGAGCAACTTCGTCGGGCCGCATCGCTGATGTCTGATGAGATTGCCGCTGGCCGCAAGATCTTTGTCGCTTGGCAAGGACACATGCCGCCCATGTATATCGCCAAGCATCACGACGACCAATGGGCAACCGCCGTCGAACTGCATCCATTCCTTCCCCAGCAAGTCGATCTGTATCGCCAAACGGTTCCCGACGGGGCATTTGTTCTCAATCTCGGTTATCACGGACTCGATCCGATCTAAGCCGCAGTGCGCCGCGAAAAGCACCACCGCGTCATCCATATGTCCGGACATCATCCGGATCCTGCTTGGCAACCCGGTGACGAAACTTTGTTGCGAATCGACCTCGGTTTTGCGTTCGGCGATGCCTGCGTTAAGCTTGACGAATACCCACAACGACTCTTCGCCCCCAGTGGCATCGCTCAAGCCATCGCTTACGAGGCAATCAAAGCTGAACTTGTGAAATGAGATTTTGATGGATCCATGATTGTGGAGGAATTCAACAACCAGACGGGAAACAGGTACGCGTCCAGTTGCCCATTCGGACGCGAAATTGGCGTCAATTGCAACAACTTCTAGGTCCTGCTCCTAACCTTTTCCGTTTCGTTATTCCGCTTTGGCCAGCCCGGAAAGCGTCGCACCGTCGCCGTCCAGCCGATGAGTGCAAGTTCCGTTGGCGGCCATTGCGCTAGACTCAAATTTGATAGACTCAGGCCAGTTCCGTTGTGGTCATGAAACTTGTTGCAAGGAATAACTCGATGATAGCCCGCTCGATATTTGGTCGCGTTTTGATGCTCGTGCTTTGTCTTGCCGCAAGTTTACCGGCGCAAGAAGCAGCCCCACCGATGAAAGTGGTTTTCTTGGGCGACTCAATTACTGAGGCGGGAGTTAGCCCCACCGGCTACGTCACTCTGATGGCAGATGCCTTGAAACTGCGGCACCGCACCACAGCGATGGAAGTCATCGGCGCGGGGATCAGCGGCAACAAAGTACCCGACTTACAGGCCCGCCTGGAAAAGGACGTCTTGTCGCACAAGCCGAATTTGGTCGTGATATACATCGGCATCAATGACGTATGGCATTCGCGCAGCGGAAAGGGAACCCCCATCGAGCAGTTCGAATCCGGGCTGGCCGATTTGATCAGCCGAATTCATGCGGTCGGTTCCAAAGTCATTTTATGCACGCCGAGCGTGATTGGCGAAAGTCGCAGCGGCAGCAACGATTTGGATGCAAAGCTAGACGAATACTCTGCGGTCAGTCGCAAGCTGGCCATTCAACACAGTATCGTTTTGTTGGATCTGCGGCAAAAATTTATCGACGAATTGCTGAATCGCAATCCGGAAGACAAGCCCAACGGCGTTTTGACAACGGACGGTGTACATCTCAACGACGCCGGCAATCAATTTGTCAAAGATTGCATGTTGCCGTTGGTCGAGTCCGTGGTATTAGCCAGGCCGCTTCGCCACGTTGTGATGGTCAAATTCAAGCGGACGGCGACGGCTGCCGAAGTCAACGCGGTCTGTGACGCGCTGGCCGAACTGCCCAAGAAGATCGACTTGATTAAGAGTCTCGAGCGCGGGCTCAATATCAGCGCCGAAAACTTGAATCAAGGCTATACCCATTGCTTTGTGTTGACCTTTCAAGACAGTGCCGCCTGCAATGCGTATCAGAAACATCCTGCACACGAGGAATTCAAATCATACGCGCTCCCCTTCGTCGAAAGCGTCTTGGTGTTCGA
>JANMEB010000113.1:0-4266 GCA_031376585.1 Planctomycetota bacterium
ACGAACAAGCAGTTGAGCCATGCGCGGTGAAGCTTGGCGGGTCGCGCAGACGGCTCCAGATTCCAAAGCGGCATGGTGTTGGGCATCCAGCAATAGCCCAGCCAAACCGTTCCCTTGCGCGGCAGTTGCGACCACGACTCGATCCGGCGCGGCGACTCGTCCGTCCACTTCTAGGCAATAGCGATGATATTCGTGCGGTTCAATGATATCGTGCAAGCGGTCGAGAACGGCCAATCGTGCAGCCGCAAGCAGCTTGCCATCAGCCGATCGACAAATCCAGTGCCGGGCATAATCGTCTTCGGCATCACGCCATTGTCCGCGCGGAAACGCATCGGCGACGGTTCCGTCCATCGCCATCCATACTTGAGCTCGGAAACGACAAATCTCATCGATGGTGGCGGCATCGCTCACCTCCATCGGCTGGATGATCCTGCGGTCTAGCTCTTTGTTGATCATTCGAAATCTAACTTGCGCGGCGGCGAGTCTCCTCGATTAGAACTTTGGCGGCCACATCGAGGCCATTGAATTGCGCAGCGAAATCCAAGCGATTATCCCGTTGAATACTTTGGCCAGTCGGCGTAGAAAAATGCCACAACTGTCCGCATGAGTTTGCCTCGATGATGTACAGTTTTCCGCTGGGAATCTCGCGGAGAATATCGAATCCAAGTAGCGGATGATCTGGGAAAGCCGCATGCGCTTTGGCGGCCAAGTCAAGCACATCGGACTCGTCCGTCAAACTGAACGTGCAGCCGCTACCACTTGAGACGATCGACATCCCACCTCCGTCGGCACCCTCGCGAAAGCGATCGGCCCCCAGCAGCGGGCGGCGAGTTTGAGACGCGGTAACTTTCCAAGCAAACAAGACTTTGCCGAACAATGTTGTCGCGCGATAGCTGACAGGCCACTGCCCTGTGTAAATGAAATCCTGCACGATCAGTCCGGAGCTGCCATTCTTTACGGCGCGCTTGTTTTGCGGCGGCTTCCACCGAATCCGGGATCGTCGTTTGATTTTGACCTCGGCGCCCTTGCCACCGCAATCGGGTTTGATGACGGCATATTCGCCGAAGCTAGAAAGATCGTCGGTCGAGTGCTCCGTAACGAGCGCCCATTTGGGAATCGGCAAGCCCGCCGCATGAAGTACGGCATACTCCTCGCTCTTGGTCAACAAAATATTCTGTTTGAATTCGCCTCGCAGCGGTCGAAACCGTCGTAGCGTGATCGGCGATACGGTGAGCGTCGGCCGAAGCAAGTATCGTGGACGCAACACGTTGTAGACGCGGTCCTTGACGACGGTCGCCCGAATCTCTGGTGCTAACCGTCGAATGGTTTGAGCAATTTTTCTAAAATCATTGAGGTGCCGTTGTCGCCGCGTTGCGACAAGAACCAGATTTAAGCGCCTCGTTCGACTTTCCACTGCAATTGCTGGAAACGACTGGTCCAAAGCAGCGCGTCCGGTTCGCTGCGCCGTTGGTCGTGACGAATTGCCGATTCCTTTCAACACGATGGCGAATCCTGTTTACGATCGACGCGTCAATCCCTAATCATTGCCGTGACCCGAACAGAGTATTCCCTGCTCGCGGCGTGGGTCGAGATAGTAGCGACCGAGCGTTTTGCCGAAAAGAGAAAAATGCAGAGTTTGTTCATGCACTTTTGATATCAAACTTATGGTGATGAGTTGCCGATCGGCACTGTCGGCCGCATCGCTAGCACCAACCTTATGGGGCCAAAACGCGAGTGCTTTGAGTCGAACTTGACATGCCTTTACGCGTCTGGCATCGTGCGCGGCAACAGGCCAAATCGATCGTAGCTCATGGGCGCGCCAATGCGTTTAACCAGAAAAAGCGCGAGGTACCTTATCCATGTGCGGCATCTTTGGGGTTCTGGAACACGCCGCGAGGACAACGCCGTGCGCGACAAAACTTGAACAGACTGCTCGTTTACTAAAGCATCGCGGGCCCGACGGCCAAGGCGTTTTCCGCGATCGCGGCATCGGACTAATTCATACTCGATTGTCCTTGGTTGACCTCGATCCCAGAAGCAATCAGCCGTTTTGGGATCGCTCTGGTCGATACTGCTTGGTTTACAACGGTGAGCTTTATGACTTCGCGCACTTGAAGTCTCGTCTGGAGAGCCACGGAATCGTCTTCCGAACCCGCAGCGACACGGAAGTCTTTCTGGAGGCACTGGTGCATTTCGGAGTTGACGAGACGCTATCGCAGATCGAAGGGATGTTTGCCTTCGGACTGTATGACGCTCAAGAGCGTATTCTTGTCGTAGCCAGAGATCGTATGGGGATCAAGCCTTGCTTTGTCGTTCAAACACAAGAACGTTTTGCTTTTGCGTCGAGCGTCCGCGCGCTGCAGCCTTGGTTCACTCTACGTCCGAATGCAATGACGATTTCGTCGTTCTTGCAAGGGTCAGGTGGGCCAACGTCGGGCCGATCGTTCTTTGACAATGTCGAAATGTTGTCGCCCGGTTCGATTCTCGAAATTCAACTGGGTAGCTGTCACGTTGAGCGGCGGACTTACTTCCGATTGGCGGATTTGGCCGACGCGCAGATGGCGTCCAGCCAAGCCAACCTCACAGCGAAAGAGCAAATCGACCGAGTTGATGCGGCATTATTTCATAGCGTACAAAGTCAACTCCAGGCAGATGCACCGATTGGAGGGTTCTGCAGCGGAGGCGTCGATTCGTCGCTGGTGATGGCGATGGCCGCCCGCGTTCAACAAGGCTTGACTATTTTTCATGCAGACGTCGTCGGGCCGCTCAGCGAATGTCGCGCCGCCAAGCAGCTTGCGCGATATTTAAAGCTGGATTTCAAGCGCGTATCGATTATCAACGATGACTTCATTGATCTCATGCCGATGGTGACGGAGCACTATGGCTTCCCATTCACGATGCACCCGAATGCAGTTCCGTTGCTTAAAGTCTCGCAGCTTGCTAACCAGAGCGGCATCAAAGCGGTCCTGTGTGGCGAAGGGGCTGACGAATGTTTCCTGGGGTACCCTTGGTTGATTCCCAACTTTCGGGCATCGATTCGAAAGTTGCCGAAATCGGCCTACCAAACGCTGTCACGCTGGATGTTTGAATTGGAACGCAAGATTCGCGGCAAAGGCAAATTGCCGAACGTTTCGATCGAAGACCATCAACTGGTCTCAAGAATGCTGGGACAATTCGAACGTGAATTAGGTCCGCCCATCGACGATAACCAAGATCAGTTGTTTGTGCCGGGGTCGAATGTTCGAAAAATTGCTGAACGGGGAATCTTGTCATACATCCTCCGTTCGTTGCTGCATCGCAACGACAGCATGGGAATGGCGGTCGGTGTTGAAACTAGATTTCCGTTTTTGAATCATCAATTGATGAGGCTGGCGGTCAATTTGCCCGATCGCGCCAAGATTCGCTTTTCGCCGACCGCGCTGGATTGGAGCCATTTGTTCATGCGCGACAAGTGGATACTGCGCCAAGTCGCCACTCGATACTTGCCGCGCGAGTTGAGCCACCGCAAAAAGATTCCGTTCCCGACCAACGCTTATAAGCGACTCGAGGTTTCATCTTCGTTTTTCGTAAACTCGTTTGTCAGCGATGTGTTTGGCTTGAGTCGTACGCGAACCGCCCATCTCCTTCATCACGCCAGCCACTCGCTCAAGCTTCGTTTGCTGCATCTAGAAGTCTGGGGCCGCCTCTATTTCCGTGGTAGTACAACTGACGAGCTCAGCCAAAGTCTACGGAATCACGTTAGCTTTCCCGGCGAGCAGACTCGGCAACTTGCGATTGCGGTCCAACGAAAGGCGGCGTGAGATCGATGGCTGGGAAGGCCGAAGCTGTAGTATTCGTTGCCGCTCTCGCGATCGTGGTGCGTTCCGAGGACTCCACGCACCCTACGTCTAATGTGCAAGTTGACTCCAAACATCAATGCGTTGCTTTGGATTTGGCCCAGCGGTCTTTGAGAGTGACGGTGCGATTGAAGATGGGGTGGCCGGGGAGGCTGTCGAGGGGGTCGACGTAAAAGTATCCGATGCGCTCGAATTGAAAATGAGCACCAGGATTTGCCGCAGCGAGTGCGGGCTCGATCTTGCAATCCTTGAGCACGATTAGCGATTCGGGATTGACCAAGCTTTTCCAATCGACGCCAGCGGGCACGGCTTCTGGATGCTCTTGGGTGAACAGAACGTCGTACAAGCGGACTTTTGCGGTTGCGGCGTGCGCAGCGCTGACCCAGTGAATGGTCCCTTTGACTTTGCGACCATCGGGCGCTTGCCCGCC
>JANMEB010000488.1:0-4421 GCA_031376585.1 Planctomycetota bacterium
CCAAACGAGATATTTCCTTCGGCGTGCGTCTTTCGATCGACAACCTGCTGGCGCTGATTAAATCACTTGTCGAAATGGACGGAGTCGCGAACTTCGATGAGCAAACCGAAGAATTCCATTCCATGTTTGGAATCCGACTCCAAGAAGACTTCCTCGATCAATTGGATGGCACGCTGCTCATTCAAGGAAATTTTGACAGCGGCGACCCGACCGGCGGTTGGCTGGCACAAATTGGGATCGACGACGAAATGTCTTTTTTCGACAGCTACCAAATTTTTCACGAAAAACTGGCCGAAGTCATTGAAAGCGAAGCGAACGGCACGAAATTGTTGATCGACGAAAGCAACGGCGTTCAAGTCTATTCGCTCGATTATCCGGACCAGTTTGGTGGATTCATGCCCAAGCCCCGCTGGTGCCTGCATGACGGCAAACTTTGTTTTGCGCTCGACGACGACACGATGCAACGGCGGCTTGAAGCGAAAGAAGAAACCCTGGCGACCGACGCACGCTTTCAACAAGTTCTCGCGCAAGCCAAGCAAGTCGGTTTGGAGCAGCCGCTGGCGATCTCGCGCGTCGACATGGCCAGCGCGATCAAGCTGATCATGAGCTTCTCGTCGATGTTTGGCATGGCAATGGAAGGCGCGCCATTTCAAATTTCCGATTTGCCGCCGACGGAAGTTTTGATCAATGGTTTGGAACCCTCTGTCTCGCTAACTTTTCGTACGGACGATGGTTTCGAAATGTTCAGCCGTCAGACGATTCCCAGCGCGGCTCCGGGAGCGACCATCGCATCGATTGCCGTAATGGCCGCCCCGGCCACTTTCCAAGTCCAAGCTGCAACAAAGCAAATCGATTCGAAAAACAGAATGCGTCAGATGGCGCTCGCGCTGCACAACTATCACGACGCGTACATGGCCCTTCCGGCTCAATACAATCAGGACAAGGACGGCAAGCCGCTACTGAGTTGGCGAGTCCACATTTTGCCGTTTATGGAACAGTCCGAGCTTTACGAACAGTTTCATCTCGATGAGCCGTGGGACAGCGAACACAACATCAAGCTGGTCGAAAAAATGCCCGCCGATTATGGTCATCCCAAACTAAAACTCGAACCAGGGCACACCGTTTATCTCGGCATCGAAGGCAAAGACACCATTTGGCAAGCACCCAAAAACGACAAACAATCCCCCACGGGCATGACGCTCGAGGAACTCTCCAACAAGGATGGCACGTCCAATACAGCGATGATAATTGAAGTCACCGCCGAGCAGTCTATCATCTGGAGCAAACCCGACGACTTCGAAATCGACGCCGACGGATTTGCGGACAAACTGAAAGCGGTCTGGAAAAATGGACTCAACGTCGCCATGGCCGACGCATCCACTTTCACCATCAAAGCCGACTTAACCGAAAAACAATGGCGCGCCTTGTTCGGAGTGCAAGACGGAGAAGTGATGGACCTCAATGAACTTCAAAGCAATCGCTAAACGCACGGATGAAGACCATGTCGCTAAACTTTCCAAACCTAAGGAGAACAAAACAATGACCTGGAAAGATCGCATCTGCGTGGACCCCAAAATTCTTGTTGGAAAACCAGTTATCCAAGGAACTCGGATTGCCGTGGAGTTTGTCGTGGATCTGCTTGCTCGAGGTTGGACCAAGGAGCAGATTCTCCATGAATACAACCATCTAACGCCGGAAGACATCCAGGCTTGCCTAGCCTACGCCTGCGAAGTTCTAAAGTCCGAGCGGGTTTACATTCTGCCGAACTAAGGAACGGAAAGATGCGATTGCTGATCAATATACATGCCGGACAAGGTCAGCGCCGGATGCTGCCGCTTACAATTTCACGGAGTTGTGGCATGGACAACGTACTCGAAGAGTTCTTTCTTCGAGTTGCGTTTACGAATCGCCTTCCAGCCGACATCGGTAAAACCGGCATCCTCAAATATCGCGGCATAAATCTCTTCGACTGGCAAAATCGTGTCGTAAAACTTCGAGTTGCCGACGATGTAGAAACAACAGCCGCGCGGCCTCATGACCTTTCGCAAACTTTGCAAATGCAGTTTGACGTCGTCGAAGTAGCGATGTACATATTTGCCCAGTAACGCATGGTCCCGCGAGATGGCGGCGACGATGTCGTCGAAGTGCGGGTATGCAACCTCGCCGTTGGTGGGCTGCCATTGAGAGAGATTACTCGTTGCGCAACCCCACGTGCCGCCGATCGCTTGCCAGTCCATCTCGCCAGCTTGTCGGCCGCTCTCCAAAAAGCCTAGCCAGTACATATAGGGACGGAGTTCGCGAATGTAGCTCATGCGGTTCGGATACGGCGGCGAGGTGATCACCGTGGAGTACGCCGACTTCTTCAGCACCTTGTCGAGATGCCGAGAGTCGCCCAAGAAAACTTCACCACGGGCGACGGGCGTCTCCGAGGTCAGCCCCTCGGCGACTTCGTCCACGGCTTCCGCGAACATTCGGCCGAGGTCGATTGGTTCGTCCGATTCGTCGAAGTTCGCGAACAATGTGGGCTGAGGCTGACGGACGGCCTTGGCCTTCTTGAACGACATCGACTGATGTCCGAAGCTCGCGTTCGATGTCGCGATCATCACTTTGCAAAACGCGATCTTGAGTAGGTCAACCACCGGCTCCGACGCCTCGCTGTTGGAAATCCCCGCAAACAAGCTTGCGAGTGAAGTCAGTGTTTTCTCGTCCCACCACTTTTCGATCTGGTGCAGGTTCGGTGTCCAAGACGATCCCGTGCCGGAAGCGGCTTTCCTCAAGCGGCGAGCTTCAACGAGCAGTTCGTCAGCGGTCGTCTTCGGGAAACTTCGCAGCTTCAGGTTTCCCAGCCACACGAGAAACGGATTGACGTCCACCGAATGAGCGTTGATTCCGCGAGTAACGCTCGCCAACGTCGTCGTGGCCGTGCCGGAGAACGGATCAAGGATCAATTCGTCCGGTCCCGTGTTGGCCAGAATCTCATTGACCACGTGCAGCGAATAGGCAGGAGTCAGCCTCAACCAACCATGACGTCCCCGTTTCGCGTTGCCACGAAATGTTAGATGCGCCTTTTGCCGCCGGTTGTCTCCCGCGACGAGGTTCGACAGGTACTTGTCAGCCAGATCCAACTTCATGACAGCAGTGCCTCGATTACGATTTCGACTTCCGTGCGAATGCGAGCGGAGTTTCGGTTGAAGAAGCCCGCCAAGTCGTAGCCCAACACCTCGCGAGCGAATGAGTAGGTGGATTCCAACGGCAAACCTGAGATTGTACCGCGCAAGATGAGCCACTGAGCCCGAAGGTAGCGTTCCGCAATGTCGTCGTCGATTTGCGAGGAAAGCAGCACAACAACCGGCAAGTACGAATTCGCATAAGCGTTGGCGGCGTTGCCGACGTCAGCGTTTTGACGCTTTGAGTCTTTGCTCTTGTAGCCTTGCCGGACCTCAAAGACCGGGCCTTCCAAAGTCGCAGCGACTTTCTTTGAGACCTTCAAAACATTCGCCGCATCGCGCAACCACAAACGCACACGACCCACCGCCGCCCTATCGGAAATCGACGACAACGGAATGCGACCGTCGAGCGACAGTTTGCGTGGCTTACCGCCAGAACCGGGCACCAAGTACGACCACTCAACTTGTTCAGGATTCAGCCCTAGCGAGTCTTGCAGAAGTTGGCGGAAGAGTCGTTCGCAACCGGTGCCGATCTGCCGATAAACCGATGTCATCCCACCAGCCGTTTTGTGAGCCGCATAGAGCAACGGCGAATCGAGGCCAAACCATGAGTAGAAAGGATCGCTTTGATACAGCGTTCGGAACTCGTCCAACGTCAGTCCGGCTTTACGCCCTTGACCAAACTTCGGCCGATAATTTCTGCAGACTGCCAACGCTCGCTGGATCAGTTCGAAGTATTTCTCATCCTGATCGTAGCCCTGTGGATTCGTAACTGACAGTTTCTTCGCCATGAGTGGATTGTAGCGTTCTGTCAAAGTGTTCGCACGGCTGGCGTTGTTCAAGCTTTGGTTCGCCCGTTCGGCCGCGCCAGAATCTTTCCACCGCCAAAGTAACTTATCCTCGCCAGAAAATTGTGCGGATGAGGTCGTCGGCGTAATTCCAGGTTAGGAAAATAAAGCCCGTAACGATGGCTAGTCCGATGGCGCCGATGATGCTGAGTTCGGCGATTTGAAGCGAAGCAATCGTCGAGCGGCTGCAGCCGAGCTTGAACATGGTCTCCATCTCGCGCTGCCGCAATTTGAGCGAGAGTAAGATCACTAGCCCCAACAGTAAAATGGTTGCAATTCCAATCAGTAGCGCGTTGGCGTCGAATAGCGATTTAATTTTTACCACCATCGCCATGAGTTCGTTCACAACCAGAGTTGGAAGGACGTATTGCACTTCTTGGTTGCCGACGTAAGTCCCTTCCAGCAA
>JANMEB010000120.1:0-2227 GCA_031376585.1 Planctomycetota bacterium
CTCACATCCAGCGGCTGAAACCGGAGCAGCATACGATTTCGATTTGGGTCTATCCCGACAGCTACGAAGAATTCAACAATCTGAAGCGCTGGTTGTACGATCGCGGTTTTCAAACCGCTGCGTGGCCCCTATCCGAAGGTGCCCAAATTTCCGGCGGCCCCAACGGCTTCCGCGCCACGGCGCAATAGCGCTCCAAGTCTCAAGCCGGCCCATCGACCCGCCGCGATCGCAAAAATTCTCGATCCAAGAAAAATCAAAGTCCGCCAGGTAGCCCAACCCTACCAACTCCCGTGTCACTCGCCGTGACACCAACCAATCCCCAAAAACTCCCCGCCGAATTACTCGGTATAGTACATGTCTTTTTCCTTTCGTATTCATTCCTTTTCATTGACGTACAGCTTGACGTTGTGCGTGGAGCGGCCGCCGGCGACGATGTCGATGAGACCATCGCCCGTCAAGTCGGCGGCCACCAGATCCTCGGTTGCCATTCCCCCATCATCGATCACGATTTTTCGCCATTGCGAACCGCCATCGACCGCGTCGAACACAAACACGCCTGGGCCCTTGGGAGAACCTGAGCCTGGATCGCTGTGTCCAACGATCAGCTCATCGTCCGCATCGTCATCCAAATTGGCTGTCCAAAGCCCATGGCCGCGGCCCATTGTTTGATCCAAGACAACTCGCTCGTAGCCACCCTGCTGTCGCCGACTGATGTAAACAACAACATCCGTCCCGTGCATCGGCTCGATCGTGGCAAGATAATCTCGACCATCGGCCAATCGTCCGCTTTTGATTTCGCCCGCGCCACTGGTGTCTGGTGTGTCGCCAATTCCACCGTGAACGAGTAGGGACGACCGCCATTGGCCGTTCTCGAAAACAATCCGGTGCACTCCTTCCTGACTGGCGGTTAGCGTTTCAGGCAATCCGTCTCTATCCGACGCGATGTGCCAGTGGTTGTGCAGACGATTCAAGGATTGGTCCATGATTGTCGAGCGCCATTGGTCGGAGGCGGGTTGGGTTGGAATCTCGAAAGCCATTAACCGGACACCGCCTCCCGCGGTTTTGTTCAACGGAGATGCGACTAATTGCGTTTTCCCTTTTCCCAACACGTCAGCGAATCGGATGCGGTGCAGCCACGGTTCTACGGCAATCGGATGAACGGTCCAGCGGTCGTCCAGTGACTTGTTTCGGGATAACCACTGCAGCGTCCCAACTTTCGTCCACCCCGCACCGAGCGCAAAATCGATTTGCCCATCGCCGTCGATATCGTAGGGCGCGATACAGACGTTATGTGGCTCGGTCTGGCCATCAATGATGATGTGTTTCTCCCAGTTTGGATTCGAGTACCAAAACACGCTCGTTTCGGACACGGCGACAATATCTTGCCGCATATCGCCGTCAACGTCGGCCAGCGTTACTGCATAACAGATTTCGCCGACGTGGGGGTCGATCGTCCGTGATTCAAATCGCGAAAACTCGGTGGATGACTTTTCGCTGGTGGAACCTGGTTCAAGCAAACGGGCAAACGACCTGCGGTCGACGCCGTCCGGCATTTGAGACGTGTCTTCGTTTTGCCACCACAATTGATCGGAATGTACCCAAGCACCGTTATTGGTCCCATCGCGCACAACCATTGGTATTTGCTCCCCCGCGCCGCGAATTTTGCTGCTGACGGTTTGCCAGCCGGTTTGCATTGATTCGAAGCGATGAACCGAGTTTCGCGAATCATCCGAAAACACTATGTCGTCATCGCCGTCTTGATCCAAGTCGATCCAGCGCAAACCGGCGTCGCGGCCGTTTTGATCGACCACACGTGTTCCCTCCGGCAAACTGAAGGGCGCGGGTTTCCATCGCAACGAGGCACGGTCCAGAGTCAAAACGACGCGAGAATTTTTATTGCCGATGATCGCCTCGGTGATTCCATCGTGATCCAAATCGCGCAAGCGTACTCCGTTATCCTTGCCTCCGTCCGCGGTGCGGATTGATACGCCGTCGATCGCGAAGCTATTAGTTAGCGATTCACAGGCGACCCAGTCATCGCCGTTCCAATACCAGGCTCCCTTTTCTTGTTGGTTCGATACGATTGCAAACGTAAACGCCGTATCCGGCAGTACTCCAAAACGAACACCTGCAGTTCGAGGGATACCTTTAGCGTCGTCTGCGACTATTTGAGTCGGGAAATCTGCAACTCGCCATCCTTTTTTCTGCGGCGACCAAATGCGAGTAA
>JANMEB010000135.1:0-9589 GCA_031376585.1 Planctomycetota bacterium
CGAAGTAGCAGGCACATTCCATGTGCCGTCCGCTTCTGGCCACATCCGCTTCTGGCCACGGCACATGGAATGTGTCTGCTACTTTCGTGTTGTCGATTCGAAGCGGATGGATTAGCTTGATTCGATCAAATCATTTGCCACACTGAGGGAACAAGGATGTTCTGGCTCAAGGATCGAACCGTATTGATCACCGGTGGAACCGGATCTTTTGGTCGAAAATGCGCCGCCCATCTTTTGCGGCACGCGCGATTGAAACGACTCATCATATTCAGTCGCGACGAACAGAAGCATGTCGCGATGCAGCGGCAAGACTTTTCTCCCGAACAGCATCCGGAACTTCGGTATTTTATCGGCGATGTTCGCGATGCGGAACGTTTGCGACGAGCCCTGCGCGGCGTGGACTTTGTCATTCACGCGGCGGCGATGAAGCACGTCGACATGGCCGAATACAATCCGCAAGAGTGCATTCAGACGAATATCGGCGGCGCGGAGAACTTGATTAACGCTTGCCTCGACAGCCAAGTCCAAAAAGTTGTCGCGCTTTCGACCGATAAGGCCGCGAACCCGATTAATCTTTACGGCGCGACGAAACTTTGCAGCGATAAACTTTTTGTGGCTGCCAATTCGCTAGGTGGCGAGACGGGAACTCGCTTCGCTGTGGTGCGTTACGGCAATGTGCTCGGCTCGAATGGTTCCGTGGTTCCGTTTTTTCAGCAAGAGCGAATCAAAGGCGTGCTGCCGATTACGCATCCCGATATGACGCGGTTCATCATCACACTTGACGAGGGAGTCGCACTAGTCGTCAAGGCCTTTGAACGAATGGCGGGCGGCGAAATATTCGTTCCGAAAATTCCAAGCACGACGATCATGGAAATCGCGCGGGCTGTAGCTCCCGAGTGTAGGTCGCGCATCGTCGGCATCCGTCCCGGCGAGAAAATGCACGAATGTATGATCCCTGTTGACGAAGCGAGACAGACATTGGAGTTCGACGACCATTTTGTCATTCAGCCCGTTCGCCGCAGTTGGACTCGCCAGATTCCGAAATACGTTAGCGAGGGACGACCCTGCCCCGATGGATTTTGCTACTCAAGCGATACCAACCACCAGTGGCTGTCGCCGTCCGATCTTGTTGACTTGATCAACGCCCATTCCCCCGCTCCGAGTAGTTCGAATCCTACTCTGCAAGTTCATGCGGCCTAGAATATTTTGAAAAGTTTGAGCGAGAGATGTCGCAACTTCCATACGGAAAGCATTTGATCGACGAAGCCGATATCCAAGCGGTCGTTGACGTATTGCGCTCGGATTGGCTGACAACCGGTCCCAAGGTCGGTGAGTTGGAAACGGCATTCGGTGAATATCTGGGCGCTCCGCATGTCGTGGCCGTCAACAGTGGCACCGCAGCTTTGCATTGTGCGATGCACGCACTTGGGATCGGACCTGGCGATGAGGTCATCGTCCCGGCAATGACGTTTGCCGCAACAGCGAACGTAGTCTTGCATCAACGCGGGACGCCAGTGTTCTCCGACGTTTTGGCTGGCACATTGTTAATCGATCCAGAGGACGTCGCGCGAAAAATAACCGCGAAAACCCGAGCGATCGTCGCGGTGGACTACGCCGGGGCGGCTTGCGATTATCACGCACTTCGCGAGTTGGCGACTCAACATCGAATCTGCTTGGTTGCCGATGCGTGTCATTCGCTGGGAGGTCGATTCGACGGCGAAAGAGTCGGCACGCTCGCAGATTTGACGTGTTTCAGTATGCACCCAGTCAAACCAATCACAAGCGGCGAAGGCGGCTTGGTTGCGACGGCAAATCCCTTTTTCGCCCAACGGATGCGAAGCTTTCGAAATCACGGCATCGATCTAGATTTTCGACAACGCCAGTCGGGCGGGAGCTGGAAATATTCGATGACCGAGCTGGGCTTCAATTATCGGCTGAACGACATTCAATGTGCACTTGCCCTGAGCCAATTGAAAAAGCTGGATTCGTGGATCGAGCGCCGTCAACAATTAGCGAAATCGTATGACGAACGGCTTGTGGACCAGCGATTTGCTACTCCATTGACTCGACGAAGTATAAGCGAGCATGCCTTTCATCTGTATGTCATTCGTTGGCAGTACCAGCAGTGCGGCGTTGGACGCGACGCGGCACTAAGTTGGCTTCGCAGCCAAGGGATCGGAGTTAACGTTCATTACTTGCCGGTGTACTTGCATCCGTTCTACCAAAAGCGTTTGAAACTGGCGGCCGGGTTGTGTCCGATCGCCGAGCAAGCCTACGGCGAAATTCTTTCACTGCCGATCTTTCCCGCGATGACCGAGCAGAACGTCGACGATGTCGTTGGGAAATTGCATGAATGCCAGAGATGGGCCAAGCACGCATGACACATTCGAAAATTATCTGCATCATTCAAGCTCGCATGGGCAGTAGCCGCTTGCCGGGAAAAGTTCTCGCCGAATTGGCGGGTCGCACACTTCTCGACCAAGTGATCGGTCGATTGCGCGGCGCGAAAACCTTGAGTCAAATCGTTGTGGCGACGTCGGATTTACCGCAAGACCGAGCCATCGTCGATCATTGCGAAGCCAATGGATACGCATACTTTGTCGGCAGCCACGACGACGTATTGAATCGGTTCGCTCGCGCGGCTGAGCAATTCGCGGCTGACATCGTCGTTCGCGTGACTGCCGATTGCCCGTTGATTGATCCGGCAATTGTCGACAAGGTAGTCGCATCGTTGTTGGCGGATCCCAAGTTGGATTGCGCTTGCAATGTCTTTCCGCGGCGCACGTTTCCGCGCGGGTTGGATGTCGAGGCCATGACGCGAACCACGCTGCGAAAGCTAGACGTATCCTGTCGCGAAAGTCGACATCGGGAACACGTATCGTTGGCCATTTACGAAAACCTAAACGAGTTTCGGATTGGCTCGTTGATCTCAGATCAGGACCGGTCGGACTTGCGATGGACGGTCGACGAGCAATCTGATTTGCTGTTGATTCGCGAAATGTACAATGCGTTTACAGGCCGGAATTTCTCTTGGGTCGATTGCCTTCGGGCATACCGGCAGCATCCACAATGGCGGACGATCAACGCGCACGTCGAACAAAAGGCAGCTTAAGTGTCCCACTTTCGACCGACACTTGTCATTCGCGCGGACGCTGGACCAACGATCGGCGGTGGGCACGTCATGCGCTGCCTAGCGCTGGCTCAGCAGTGGCAACGCGGCGGCGGCAAAGTGGTATTTGCATGCAGCGAACTTCCGCCATCCTTCCAAAATCGACTGGTCGAGGCTGGCTCTGGCATCGAAATGGTGAATCATCCCATCGGCAGCAAGTCCGACGCCGATCTGCTAATTCAAATTGCACACAATTCGAATGCGGATTGGGTCGCCATCGACGGATACGAATTTACACATGAGTATCAGCGGCGCATCAAGGACGCCACCAAGCGTGTGTTGCTGATCAGCGACGCAGTTCATGCAAGCAAAGTTGCGGCGGCTGCGGTTCTTAACCCGAATATTTTTGCTCGGCGAGAAGTTTATGACGCTGGCGACGCTGTGTTGTGGGTTGGACCAGAATTCACTCTTTTGAGCGAAAAGTTTCGAAAGTTTGCTCCGTCGCCTGACCACTCACCACCCGACGTCCGGCGAGTCTTGATCACAATGGGAAGTGCCGATCCGCATGACATGACCGCGCGCGTTTTGGAATCGTTGAGATCGATTGGAAGAAATGATTTTGAAATCGATGTTGTGATTGGCGGCTGCAACAATCGCTCGATTCAATCGCGTCATACCAATAATCCATCGAGAATACACTGGCATTGCACCGTTTCGGATATGGCCGGTCTCATGCGGCAAGCGGACATCGCTGTAGCGGCGGGTGGATCAACGTGCTACGAGCTCGCAGCTACCGGAGTCCCCACACTGATCGTCACGATTGCGGAAAATCAATGTCCCTTAGCCGCAGAGCTGCAACGATTGCATGCCGCGATATACGTCGGGCGACAAGATGAAATCGACAATCAACAATTAGCGTGCCAGATTCAGAAACTGCTTAACGACGCTCCACTTCGTCGTAGTCTGTCGCACAACGCACTCCAATTGATCGATGGCCTGGGCACAAGCCGTGTCGTGCGTCGAATGTTGCAACACTTGATTCGAGTGCGTTCCGCGCGAGCGGAGGATGGCGTGTCGCTTTACCGATGGCAACAAGATCCCGAAATCCGTCGATGGTCTCTTTCGTCTGGTCCGTCGAATTTCGCCGATCATCAATCTTGGTTCGACCGAAAATTGAACGACCAAAACTGCTGCATCTTCATTGGCGAGATCGAAACTGGCACTGAATTTGGCTTGGTACGATTCGACTTGGTCGCTGACTACGCTGTCGTCGGCATCCTGTTGGACGCGCAGTTTCGGGGCTGCCGACTTGCGGCCGTGCTGTTGGCAGCGGCACTGGAACGGTTCGCAGAAAAGCATTGCGATCGCGATACGGTTGCGATTATCAAACCGGACAACGTCGCATCACAGCGCGCGTTTTCGAGCGTGGGCTTCGAGTTTGTTGGCAACGAAATGGTTCAGGGGCAGCCCGCGGAGCGTTGGGTTTCGAAGGGTAACATTCCGAAAACGCAACGTCGATCGACGATTGGCGGCAAAGGTAATTCGATGAACGACAATTCAACGATCGAGATTTGCAATCGAAAAATTGGCACAGGTCTACCGACTTATGTGATCGCGGAACTTTCTGCGAATCATGGCCAGCGATTCGAATCGGCGTTAGAGCTTGTTTATGCTGCGAAAGCTGCGGGAGCAGATGCCGTTAAACTGCAAACGTACAAACCAGAGACTATCACGCTCGATTGCGATGCGCTTCCGTTTCGAATTAATGGCGGGACATTGTGGGATGGTCAAACACTATTTGAACTTTATCAAACGGCCTACATGCCGTGGGAATGGCAGCCGAGGCTAATGCAGACCGCGCGCGAAGTCGGCCTTCATTGCTTTTCGTCTCCGTTTGACGATACGGCGGTTGATTTCTTGGAGTCGCTCAATGTTCCGGCGTACAAAGTCGCGTCGTTCGAACTCGTCGATGTTTCTTTGCTCAAGCGAATCGGGCAGACGGGCAAGCCGGTGATAGTGTCTACAGGTATGGCGACACTGGAGGAAATTGAGTTGGCCGTCGCAACATTGCGCAAATCGGGTGCGCGACAAATCGCACTACTCAAGTGCACAAGTGCGTATCCGTCGCCGCCAAGCGAGATGAACCTTAACACGATCGGCGACATGGCGGCGCGGTTCGACGTTCCCATCGGTCTCTCGGACCATACTCTTGGAATTGCGGTTCCTGTTTGTGCCGTCGCACTTGGCGCGTCAATCGTTGAGAAACACTTGACGATGGATCGAGCCGCCGGCGGACCCGATGGCGCGTTTTCGCTTGAGCCGACTGAGTTCCGGCAAATGGTCGAGGCGATTCGAGTCACCGAAAAATCGCTGGGAAAAGTCATTTACGGCGGCGCCAACTCTGAGCAAGCGTGTAAGTCATTCCGACGATCGTTATTTGTCGTGCGCGATGTCGCCGCAGGTGAAGTGCTGACCCGCGATCATGTTCGGTCAATACGCCCCGGAGATGGTTTGGAGCCAAGGCATTTGGATGCCGTGATCGGACGCCGCGCCGCCAACGATTTGTCGCGTGGCACGCCACTCCAATGGAAGCATGTTGCGTAAGAAATCGGGACGATACATGGGATTTAAGGGGCGAATGGAAGCATGTTGCGCAAATAATCGAGGCACGGCGCTTGCTAGGGAAGTGGGGCCGCAATTTGCGGTCCGTTTTGATCTTGCGCCAACTCGCACCGTCGGCTAAATTGGTGCTTCGATTTACGTGTTTCTGCCCAAGATGGGCGATTGGTTTTCCAAACCGTCAAGGACGACGCAGCATGAGAAATTTAGGTCGAGCGCTGCGAATGTCGCTCAAGTACCGCTGGTCGTTAGCGGGCGCTACGATCTGCTCGCTCTTGGTCGCTGTTTTCTGGGGCGGCAATATCGGTGCCGTGCTGCCCTTTGTGGAAGTTGTGTTCAAGCAACAATCCCTTCACAAATGGATCGACGATCGAATCACAAGCTCGGACGAAGCGGTCGTAAGGTCGGGCCAAGAGCTGGACGCTTTGACCACTCGCCTCAACTCGGCAAATGAAAGTGACGCTCGAAGCGTGCAGCGCGATATTACGCGACTAACGATCACAAGTGACGCCGAGAAAAGGAAAGGCGACACCGCGCGCTACTTCGCGCCGCTGATCAAGAAATACTTACCCGACGATCCATTTCAAACGCTGCTCTGGTTGGTTGGTTTTGCGCTTGCGGGGACGTTCTTTCGTGGCCTGGCGCTCATGGGAAACATGGTCTTGGTGGCCCGCATCGGGCAGCGCACCGTTCTCGATTTGCAAAATGCTTTTTTCCGCCGCACGCTGCAAATGGAACTCAACGCGCCTGGTGGTCCAGGCACCGGCGACATGGTCGGGCGGATACGTGGCGAAACTGGCGCGATCGGCGTCGCGGTCACGACGCTGTATGGAAAGTCGTTTCGCGAACCGATGAAAATGCTGGCGTGCTTGGCTGGGGCAGCTTGGTTTAATTGGCGGCTACTTTTGTTTTCAATGATCGTCTGCCCGCTGGCTGGCGCGCTGATGCTGTTGTTGGCTCGCTCAAGCAAACGGGCGAATCGCCGCGCGTTCGAGGAATCGGCGCGATTGGTCAATCGCTTGTTCCAAGCATTGACGCATTTGAAGATCGTCAAAGCGTTCACGATGGAAAACCACGAACGACTTCGGTTTCGCACCATTGCCAATGAAGTCAACCGTAAAGGGATGCGGATCGCTGTCTACCAAGCTATGGCGCGGATGAACAATGAGATGCTGGGCGTCAGCGTGACTTGTTTAGCGTTTGTGGCGGGCGGTTATCTCGTGCTCAATGCACAGACGCACTTTTTAGGAATTCGCTTGTGCGGCAGTCCAATGAGCTTTGCCGAAATGATGACGTTTATGGTTTTTTTGGTCGGGGTTTCCGATCCGCTGCGAAAGATGGCTGACGTTTATACTTTGCTGCAAACCGGAATGGTGGCCGCGGATCGCGTGTTTCCGCTGATCGATCGCCAACCATCGGTGAAAAGCCCAAGGTACGCCAGGCCGATGCCAAAATCGAATATCGAAATTGGTTTTTCGGACATAACTTTTGAATACACCGCGGATCGACCCGTGTTGAATGGCGTCTCGTTGACGATTCCAGCCGGTAGTTGTGTGGCCTTGGTGGGTCCCAATGGTTGTGGCAAAAGCACGCTGATTAATCTGCTGCCGAGGTTTTTTGATCCGCAATCTGGAAGTGTGACGCTTAACGGAATCGATCTGCGCGAATTGCGCCTCAAAGATTTGCGGCGCTCGATCGGATACGTGACACAACAGACGATGCTGTTTGACGATACGATTGCCAATAACATTCGCTACGGTTCGCCGAATGCAAGTCTTGAACAAGTGATTGACGCCGCCAAAAAAGCTCACGCTCATTCTTTCATTCTTGCAAATTTAGATCAAGGCTACGAAAGCTCGATCGGCGAACACGGCGGCAAGCTATCCGGTGGACAGCGACAAAGACTCGCGCTGGCTCGCGCGATCTTGAAAGATCCGCCAATCCTCATCTTGGACGAAGCGACTAGCCAAATCGATCCGGAAAGCGAGACATTGATTCACGAAACATTGGCGGAGTTTATTCGCGGTCGGACGACGTTGATGGTGACGCATCGCATGTCTACGCTCGAACTGGCGGACACGATTCTCATCATGGATCAAGGTCTCATCGTCGATTACGGAACTCATGCACAACTCATGGCCCGCTGCTCGACGTATCGGGCGTTGCGGCAAACGGAATTGAAAGTCGCCGCGTGACGTATTTGCAAACCCACGAGTGAAGCATGTCGACTGCCGAACGATTGCCAATTGCACGAATTGAAACGATTCGCGATGCCGCCGAAATCGTTCGGGCCGAAGCCAAGGCACTGGAGCAGCTTGCTAATCGCATGCCAGTGGAAATCGACGACGCGGTTCGAATGGTCGTCGACTGTCGCGGTAACGTGATTGTGACTGGCGTTGGAAAGGCAGGTTGGATCGGGCAAAAAATCTCGGCCACGCTGGCTTCGACTGGAACGCGCAGCCATTTCCTTCACCCGAGCGAAGCGATGCACGGAGATTTGGGTCGCATCGGCGACGATGATTTAGTTTTGGCCCTTTCCAACAGCGGCGAAACCGACGAGCTACTGCAAATCATTCCGAGCATTCGCCGCCGCAAAATTACGCTGATTGCACTGACTGCCGATGCCTCCAGCTCGCTGGCTCGCCAAGCATCCGTTGCCGTTTGCTATGGTCGCTTCAATGAAGCTTGTCACATGGGATTGGCTCCATCGACGACAACGACCGCGATGTTGGCCCTGGGCGATGCATTGGCTCTGGTTGCTTGTCGGCAGCGCCGTTTCCAAGCACTCGACTTCGCGCGCTTTCATCCGGGAGGCAGTCTTGGCCGAAGTTTGACGACCGTCGATGAAATCATGCGACCACTAGTCGATTGCCGCGTCGCCCATCAAAACGAATCTGTCCGTGCTGTCTACGTGCGGCTGAAAAATCCAGCGCGGCGTAGTGGAGCGATCTTGCTTACCGACGACGCTGGGGTCTTGACTGGTCTATTCACCGACAGCGACTTGGCGCGTTTGCTCGAACGCCAACAAGACGAAATGCTGGATGGTCCGATGTCAAATGTAATGACCCTCAATCCGCTTTCCATTAAATTCAATGAGAAAACGCTCTTGGCCGTCGAGACGATTGCTTGTCACAACATCAGCGAACTGCCCGTCGTCGATTCGCGCGGCAAGCCCATCGGCCTCATCGATATCACCGACGTAGTCAATCTGCTGCCACGGACCGGCGGTTAAACGCAATCCTGTGTACAATGATTCTATCGACTAAACCATCACGCGTTTTCGAGTCGAGACCGTTGTCGTAGGAGACAGTTGAGATGTTTAAGCCCGTGAAAGTGACCCCTCTGCGAGACTACAAAATCCGAATTTGTTACGCGGACGGTTTAAAAGGCGACGTGGATCTCTCGCACCTTGTTGGCAAGGGTGTGTTTTCCCTTTGGAACGACCCAAAAGCATTTGAACGCGTGTGTATCGGTCCAAGTGGCGAGATCAAATGGAGTGACGACGTCGAACTTTGTCCCGATTCCTTGTACATCGTGATTGCCGGAAAGTCGCCCGAAGAAGTCTTTCCCAACTTGATGAAGGCACAAGTCAATGCCTGAAATCAGCCGGTTCTATGGCATCGTGA
Organism: Planctomycetota bacterium; assembly: GCA_031376585.1. GTDB lineage: Bacteria > Planctomycetota > Planctomycetia > Pirellulales > Pirellulaceae > JANMEB01. The sequence goes on from JANMEB010000135.1 coordinate 9,355, forward strand.
TCAAGATGTACCACAACGATCATTCACCGCCCCACCTGCACGCAGAATATGGCGGTGCGGAAATGTTAGTCGGCATTGATACGTTGTCGGTGATCGCAGGAAAACTAACGCCTCGCGCAACCGGCCTCGTGATGGAGTGGGCAGCCCAACATCAACTCGAATTGCAAAACGCATGGAATCAGGCTCGACAATTGTTGCCCATCGATCGCGTCGATCCCTTACCGTAAACCCCAAT
>JANMEB010000167.1:0-10888 GCA_031376585.1 Planctomycetota bacterium
GTGAGCTTGATCATGTTTCAACAACCGCAACCCACGCCAACCGACGTGAACGGCGGCCACCGTTATGAGCACGGCGGTTAGAGTACTTTGCCAGTCCATAGACCCCATCAACTAAAAAACCGCGTTCCAACTTGATACGTAACCAGCGCTCCCAAATAGGCTAACGTCGTCATGTACACAAACGAAAAAACCGGCCATCGCCATTGATTCGTCTCGCGTCGCATCACGACGAGCGTGCTGACGCATTGTGCACACAACGAAAAGAAAACCAACAAAGAAAGCGATACGGGAATATTATAGATTGGCCGATCCGTTCCGTCCCAGGTCGCCTGGTGGAGCTTGTCGCGTAGTGAATCCGACGACTCGTCTTGATCGGCGCCCAGACTATAAATTACGCTCAGCGCGGCGACGACGACTTCGCGGGCCGGAAACGAAGCGATTACCGCAGACGCTATCTTCCAATCCCAGCCGAGCGGCCGAACTGCAGGCTCAACTAGCCGACCCGCTCGACCCAAAAAGCTATTACGCATTTGTGCACTCGAAATTTCGTGGTCGCGAAGCTGTTGCAGTTCGGCAATCGCGCTTTCAATGTTTGGAACTTGACTCACATTATCTTGCAATGCGACGATCCGAGAATCGTAATCTCGCTCGATCATTGTTTGCAACTCTGTATTGCGCGGAAAGTACACGGCTGCCCAGATGAGTATGGAAACTGACACGATGACAGTCCCAGCCCGTCGAACAAACGCCCAACCGCGTTCCCACATTCGCGCAAAGACTAGCCGTAACGAAGGAATCTTATATTCCGGCAACTCCATGACAAAAGGCGGCGTCTCGCCTCGGAGCAAAGTCTTACGAAGCACGAGTGCAACGACAATCGCAGCGAGAATTCCAATCAAGTACATCGAAAATAGCGTTATCGCCGGAAGCGAAATCAACCCGTACAGTACGCGTCGCCCAGGAATAAATGCCGAAATCATCAGCGTGTAAATCGGCAATCGCGCGCTGCAACTCATCAACGGGGCAACCAAAATGGTAATCAGCCGGTCACGACGATTTTCAATGATCCGCGTCGCCATGATTCCCGGAATGGCACAAGCAAACGAAGATAACAGCGGAATAAACGACTTCCCGCTGAGCCCCACCCGGCACATCAACTTGTCCATTAGGTACGACGCACGTGCCAAATATCCACAGTCTTCGAGTAGGGCAATGAAGAAAAACAAAATCAGAATCTGTGGCAGGAAAACGACGACACCGCCGACCCCTGAGATAATCCCGTCGGTAACGAGCGAGTTGAACACACCGGCAGGAATACGTTGTGCGACGAACGAACGTAACCCGCCAAACACAAACTCGATCCCGGCCATTAAAGGTTGCGCCCAAGCAAATACGGCTTGAAAGACAAACAGCATAACGATCGCAAAAATAAGCACACCCCAAAAACGGCTGGTAAGAACCGAATCGATCCGATCACTTACCGTGGTGTGCTGTGCTGGCCGGCGCACCACGCCTTTAAGCAATTGGTCAATCCATGCGTATCGACCGATCGCTTCCAAGGATGAAAGCGCCAAGCCCTCGGCGGACAATTTTTCGACTTGCCGCAAGACTTCTTTCCGCAACTCGGGCTGACCTCCGCCGATTTGCCGAAATAATTCACCCGACGAGTCTAGTAATAACCGTTGAGCCAAAAAACAATTCGGAGACTGGTCACCTGACGGCAAGAATTGCGCTACCTCTTGCGAAGCCCGCACGAAACTCGCCGGATAAACATCTGGGCAGTGCGGAATCTTCGTGGATTCCGAGAGTTTGAGAATCTGCGTCTTCAAGTCCGCGATCCCCAGCCGCTTGTTGCCTTGGACCGGAATCACCGGAACGCCCAATCGTCGACTTAGTTCCGCCTCATCGATCTCGACGCCGTTGCGCCGAGCAATGTCGATCATGTTCAAAGCAATCAACAGCGGGCAATTAAAATGCAGCAGTTGACTAACTAAAAACAAATTGCGTTCCAAGTTATTCGCATCGACGACACAAACAATCGCATCCGGCCGCAGTTCGCCCGCTCGACCTAATAGAACGTCCAACGCAACGAGTTCATCGGCGGAGCGAACTGCTAAACTATAAGTACCAGGCAAGTCGATCAGTTCGAATTTCTGCTCTCCGATCTTCAAGCAACCAATTTTTTTCTCGACGGTCACACCGGGATAATTGCCGACGCGCTGACTTAACCCAGAAAGCGCATTGAACAATGACGACTTCCCAGTGTTGGGGTTGCCGACAAATGCCACCCTGAACGGTCGAGACGCCTTGGATGCGATCATGTCGAGCCACCCTGTTCCGCTTCAACGATGACCCGACTAGCTTCAGCTCGGCGCAAAGTTAATCGATAATTTCGAATTTCGATTTCGATTGGGTCGCCAGAGAATGCCGCACCCAAAACTCGCGTCGCGCAGCCCGGTGTTAGTCCCATTTCCAATAGCCGGCCGGAAATAGCGTCGTCGCCAACGATTGACTTGATTTGGGCCGAACGTCCGATGGGCAACTCAGCTAAACTGAGACTGTTGCCGGGATCCGCACCATGACTTCGGTCGACTCGTTTTCGCGGAAACATAGCTTGGTCCCAGAAAACCGGATGATGCAAGGATTTCCTTGCTGCACAACTTTCAATCGAGTCCCTTTTGCCAATCCCAGATCGTGCAATCTCTTGGTGCAAAGCGGATCGCCGTTGATTTGGGCAACCTCGCCCGTTTCACCAGCTTGCAGATACCGAAGTGGTATTAACTCATTCATTGGCTGGACCTTACTGCTCTTGATAATCAGTCTCAATAAGCTATCTGACGCAAGATTGAAAATCAAGGGGTAGGTGGCAGTTTGGCCATTTTCGTGAATGCCGCCTCTTTTTCAGTGGCCGAGATTAGTTCGCCAATCGAGAAAATTTGACATGCATCGAGGACTGCCTTGTTGGTTTCGAAAAGCGACTGAATCGCGCGACGGTGGATTTTCATCTTTAAGCCGCCGACACCGAAGGCACCGTAAAAGGTTTTGCCGCAGCGCACAGCGCCTTGGTCGTCGACTTTGACTCCGCCGATTCCGAACGGCGGAATGGCGTTAACATCGACGATCACGCTCACGCCGGTCAGATTTTGAACGATGGCTTCGGACAACATTTCGACGCCAGCGGCCCCGGCTGAAAAAAGCACGTCAGTTTGCGCCAAGACCGATTCAAGCTGCTCAGGCGTTTGCGCCTCGACCGCCCGAATTCGCTTGGAAACATCCTCACTGAGATGACCGATCACTTTACGAGCGCGATCTTGGTCGCGAGAAACCATCTGTACAGCGGCACCCTGAAGTGCACAAAGCTGTGCAATGCGACGGCCGACAGCGCCAGTTCCACCCAAAACCGAAACATTCACGTCTGCCGAAAGTTGGCGATGGGGCAAGGCGGAGAGAACCGCCGCAGCAGCGGTAGTGTTTGAACCATTGGAATCCAACATCACCGAAACGCGTAACGGACCGAAAAACGTCTCGACCACTTTTTTCAGCAAGCGTTCTCCCAAGGCGACATCCGAACCGCCAATAAAAATTGCGGTCCGCTGAAGTTGTTTCGGCCCACGAGTGAACATCGCCCCATGGATCAATTCGAGAATGCTTAGTTCGTCAACTTCACGATAGGAAAGCAGATGGTCCACGCCGGCGTCCAATGCGACGATTGCATCAAACGAACTCGGTTGAAGATCCGAATCAAGTTGGATCAAGACCTTCGGCAAGTCCACCGGCAGCCTCCCTTACGTATCGCGGTCGACGCACTAAAATCCGCGAAATGGGTGCTGGGCATTATCCTTACCTGCCAACATTTCGTCGACGGTCGGTTTGCCCTTCATCGCGCTTGAAATGGCATCGAAAGTCGCCTTGTAGTTGTACTCGTAAATCTTTTTATCATCTTTGGCACCGGGATGGATAAAGACGCCGCAAACGATGACGTATTCTTCGCTTTTGTCTTTGGGAATAATTCCTTTGCCGACGGCATCTGCAACGGCTTTCGCGACGGCGGCTTGAGCAGGACCGAACATTTGGACGGCTTGTTGCATTCCTTTAATGGTCACTTTGGTCACCATGACCGTGGCTGGTTTTACTGCCAGATTGGGCGTCAAAACGGCGAGCAAATTGCTGTGGCCTTGGCTCTGCCGCGAAAGTGCGTTTGCGAAAGCATAGCCAACGGGTCCATCCTTATCGCCGATCAACAGGTCAATGTGAGCAATTTCGTCTCCATCGCCCGCAAGTGCTTCACCAATAAACATTGCCATACGATTCTCCCCCTATTTGATTGAACTACGGAACTGTTGTTTGACTCAACTTCGTCGGCCCAGCCATTAGTCAGCTAAGTCGAGCAAGAAGGTAGCAAACTTGAAACCGTGTGCCAATCAGCCAGCGCAAGAAAGCCAATTAGGCGAGGGATTGCACGAGCTTCGAAATGTCATCACACCGCAGCATCACGCTGGTTCGCAAGGATCTTGGGCCCTGTCGGAAAACAAAATCATGCGATTGTCCGGCTTTCAGGGAGTGCCGAATTGGTTCCCTTTCCCGAGCGGCATGTGACCACCGAAATTGTTCCCTCTCGGCGGCTTCCTGGTGGAGGGCAGATTGACGAGCGTCTTGATTTTCGCAAAAGTCTCCCGGTCGACACGTGAAGCGCTAACCTGCCAACCGCGAAATCCGATTGGTCGGCTCAAGGACTTCGCGATCCTCTTCGCAGCATAGGTGCATAACGTAGGCATCCTCAACCGTGTCTTCATAAAAGTCGCGCAAAAGTGAGACCGCGCGAAATCCGAGATTCTTGAAAAACATTTGCGCGGCCAAATTGGTCTCGCGTACTTCTAGTACGATCCGACGTCTACGCCGATCGGAAAGTTTCGAGATTAGCTTTTCCACCATTTGCGAACCCACTTCACGTCGCCGAAGCTGGGGCGCAACGGCGAAATTCAACACGTGAAGCTGGTCTTTGTGTAGTTCATAGATCATAAAGCCGACGACGCGCTCGTTTTGCTCGGCAACCATGCCGATACAATTTCGTTGGCGCAAACAGCGCAAAAAATCTTCCTCGGACCATGGAAATTCAAAACTACTTTTTTCAGTCTGCAGAACTTCCTGCATGTCTCGTCGGATCATCCAACGAATGTGAACCCCGACCCGATGAGCACTCTTCGACTCCATTGCCGACTCCTTTATGCTGAACGGCCGACCCGCGACGAATCGCGCTCGACCCGGTTTCCTTACCCTGGGGATTCGATCTCAGTAGTTGCCGGTCGTATTTGCTTCGAAGGGAACCGACCTTCACCGAGTACCGTCGTCGAAACGAAATTGCTAAACTCAGAGTATTCAACGCTCAATTTCGGCAACGACTTCGGTAAGTTAGCAAAACCGAAAATCCGTGCCAAGATTGAACAGTCCGCACTAGATTGATCGTTTTTCTCCCGCTAGCAAATTCATCCGTCAAGCCGCCTTGCTCAATTTGAACCAGAAATAACGCAACCTTCTAGAATATGTCGACGAATACTCCAGCAACCCCGAGCGGACCCGCGACCTTGCAACAAGGTCTCCAAACCAGTCGCCAAGCATTTCAACAGCGATTTAGCAGACAGCGCTGGCTGCTGGGCAATCTGTCGGGGGAAAAGCGCCGCGATATTTACGTGGTGATGAAGTATCTTTCTAAATGCCTCGAAATACTTTCCGAAAAGCCGCCCGGGCTTTGTCCGGGATCCAATTGGGAAAGCACGCGCGATGAACTGCGGAGTGCCGTTTTGGGAAAAGGTCAATATCCTTGGGCGGAAACCATCGTCGAAGTTGTCAATCGAAAGTTAATCGCAAAACAGTGGCTCTTTGATATTCTCGACGGCATCGACCTGTGGACTCGTTTCGGTACGTTCCAAACGTACGAGGAATTAGCCCACTTCGCGTGCAAAGTCGGCGGCGGCACCTTCAACCTGCTGGTCCCAATCATCGAATTCGAAAATCCCAACTACGAAGCGCAAGCTGCGGCTACAGGGCAAGCCGTTGCTTTGACACAAATATTGCTTGGATATAACGCCGACCTTGTTCAAGGCCGCTGCATGTTGCCTGCCGACATGCTCAACCAATTTGGCGTCACGCCAAGCGAAATTCATTCGGACGAGCAACGAAATGGTTTTTGCCGACTCATTCGTGCGTTCGCTTGTCGCATTGAATTGGAATTTTACGACGCCGCCCCGATCCTGCGTTTGGTGAGTTACGATGGTCAGCGAATTCTAAAGTCATTATTCGCGTGGCATTGGGAGTTGCTCACAAAAATCAAACTAGACCCACTTCGCTTGCTCACCCATTCCGTCCAACTCAGCCGCGCCGAAAATGCCAAGCTCCGGCTCAAACACCTATTGGGAATCGAAGGCTCCAGCGTCCCGTTCGTTATTGCGGACCTCGCACAGAATGGCAACGACCAAGCGCACTGACACTGCCCGCTTCCGATTCAACACTGTCGAGATGCCCGGCCCAGGCGATGCTTACAATCTTATTTGCCGCCTAACAAACGCGTCACCACCAGCATTTCCGTTGGTGCCGACACGGCCAAGACAATCACGGCGACCGCATAGGGCACGTCGCTTTGACTTTAAACCGCGCGTGCGATGGCAACGCAAGGTTTCGCTAAATGGAATCGTCAGCCGCTAATCCGACGAGGCGAAGCAGTTTTAGCGCGTTAGTTGACGGGGCAATTCCGGAACGCATTACGTAATCAAACGTCATCGTATCACCTTGGGGTGTCTCTTCGAACGATTCGGTGAAATAAACAGTCCTTGCAAGCCGCCCCAAACCGTCTGACTTGGCCAAGTCCAAATCGTGCGTTGTAAACGAGCCGAATGCCCCCTGGTTCAGCAGTTGGCGAATCACGGCTTCCACGGCGATGTGTCGCTCCCGCGAGTTAGTTCCTTGCAGGATTTCATCCAATAAAAACATGAACTGGTTGCCGCCCGCACGAGCTTCCGCCCCACGGTCGACGATTTCCTTGAGCCGTCTCAATTCCGCCATGAAGAACGAAACTCCGTCCGACAACGAATCGTCGATTCGCATGCTCGTTTCCAAAACCACTGGATGCAAATCCATTTTTCGCGCACATACCACACATCCCATTTGCGCCAGAATGACGTTGAGGCCAATGCTGCGGAGCAAAGTGCTTTTGCCGGACATGTTGGAGCCGGTTACGATAAGCACAGTCCCTGGCGGCCCAACTGCAACGTCATTGCAAACCCGCGCATGATTCGAAAGGAGCGGATGGCCCAACTGTAAGGCGGAAATCTGCGGCGTGTCGTTCATGTTGACGTGCGGCAAAACCCAATCTGGATTCTCGTAGGCCAGGGTCCCCATCGCCGACAGGACTTCGGTCTGGGCAAGTGCAGCGAACCAATCCGGCACCCGCTCGCGATAACGCAACTGCCATCGTTCCAACCATAGCAAAACGTGCAAATCCCACAGCCCGATAAATTGCAGGAACAAGTAAGCGATGAACAATATTCCGTGCCGCCGTAGATTGCCGAACCATACGATTCGCGCCAGCGCCCCCAGGCCACCGAGCGCAGACTGCGGGCCGAGAGTGACTTCGGCGGCAAGTTCATTCAGTCGCGAAGAATTCGCTTTGAGTTCCGCAAGCTGACCAAATAAATCGACGAACTGGTTGACTTCGCTTTTGCGCGACGAAACGCTCTCGAAGATTTCGTGAACTTTGCCCGAAAAAAACACGGTCACCAAAAAGTTCATCGCCAGCAAAATCAAAATTGAAACGCCAGCCACTTGAGGGGCGATCCAACCCGTAAAAAACCCAATGCCAAAGCCAACCACGAGGCACGCCGAAATTCGAGCTAGCCAGGTTAGGACCGGAAAATGCAAAAGCCAGCACGGCGAACGAACCCAAGCCAAGAATCTTTCAGAGCCGACAGGACTAGCGGACGCGATTCGACAATTGAGCTGAAATTGCTCGCGCCACGAAAAGTCATTCGCGAGTTCGTTTGCAGCTTGTTGCCTTGCGCGGATTTCAGTCGGGGGGGCGGGATTGATCAACCAGTCCCGCAACATCGGCAAGCCAACCGCGGTGCGCACCGGGCTAAAAAGTTGCGCCAACGAAGCCCGACCGAAAACGTCTAAATCCAACGCGACCGGTCGGAACTTGGCGGTGGCTTCGATTGGCGGAACCGGCAATCCTTTCCAATCACGTTGGCAGCGCGCGGTGCCTTCCGCAAAATACTCGGCAAAGTTCTTAGCTCGCTCCAGTTGCCGCTCGACGCGGTCGTGAACGGCAACGATAACCAAAAATGCGACCGCGACGAGCGCGACGACAATCCACCACATGGTTGAAAGGCCGCCAAAATCTCGATACGCGACGAACGCCACCAGTAGCGCTGAAACGAACAAACCGCCACGTACATAAGACAGCAGATTCCAAGCCCGACCAAGCGACTTAATCAAGCGCCATTGTTCGTGCAGCGAGCGATTGTACCGATCCGAGACTTCGCACCATTTAACGTGCTGTTGCTGGGTTGATCGGAGATTCATCTGGACCATTGACAAAACAGCACTAGTATCCCGAAAGCTCAGCAGCCCGGTGGACGCGTTGGATCGCAATCATGAACGCGGCCGTCCGCAGACTTACCTTTTTGGTATTGGATTCGTTCCACACGTCTTCGAAAGCGTGCGACAAAACTGAATCCAATTGCTGGCGAACGCGATTCAAATCCCAACTATAATACTGTCGATTTTGAACCCATTCAAAATAGCTAACGATAACGCCTCCGGCATTAGCCAATATGTCGGGCAGCACGACGACTCCCCGCTCCTCAAGGATTTTGTCGGCATGAGCGAAAATCGGCCCGTTAGCACCTTCCACGATATACTGAGCGCGAATCCGATTCACATTTTCCATGGTTATGACGCCACCAAGTGCCGATGGAACAAGCATTTCGACGTCCAATTCCAGCAACTGTTCGTTGGAAATCGAATCCGCATCGGTGAAGCCTTTCAGCGAACCGTTTTTCAGCGAATGCCGCAGGGCTTCCGGTACATCAATTCCGTCGGCACGATAATAGCCGCCGCTTAAGTCACTTACCGCAACGACTTTGAAATCGGATTCCGCGAACATCTTCGCCGCATAGGAGCCGACGTTTCCAAAGCCTTGAATGGCAACGCGAATGTCGTTGGGCCGCCGTCCAAGCCGTGTCATCATCTTGTATGACAGGATGCCAACGCCGCGCCCGGTTGCTTCTTCGCGACCTCGCGCGCCGTAATTTTCGACCGGCTTCCCGGTGATACACGCCGGATTAAAACCATGATACTTTTCCCATTGATTGCGAATCCAAGACATTGTCTCGGCGTTGGTACCCATGTCGGGCGCAGGAATGTCTTTGTCGGGGCCAATGATTTCGTGAATCTGGTCGACGAACTTGCGAGTGATCCGTTCCTTTTCTTTACGGCTCAAATCGCGCGGGTCAATGCAGATGCCCCCTTTGGCTCCACCATAAGGAATATCGACGACCGCCGTCTTCCACGTCATCAGTGACGCCAGTGCACGAATTTCGTCCAAATCGACTTCCCAGTGATACCGCAACCCGCCTTTCATCGGACCGCGCGCATTGTTGTGTTGAACGCGATATCCCACGAACGTCTCCAGCGAACCATCATCCATCTCCACGGGAATTTGCACCGTGACTTCGCGTTTGGGCATCTTGAGCATCTGCCGAACGCTCTCGCTCATATTAAGTTGATCGGCGGCGCGATCGAAGTAATGCTGCACCGCCTCGTTCGCTTTTAGGTTATGGGCCGCGACGGGACCAGCCGTTGAAGTCAACGTTATGGGCTTGGGTTCAATAACATTGGTCATAATTGTTTTCCGGCCAGAAAAGTTGCGAAAGGCAAATGCGGGACAGCCAAACCGGTTTGGCACTCTGTACCGACGCCTTTCCCAAAAGGGAATTGTCGTCCAAATTAGGATAATCGGTTTCAGAAAACCGGTACATGGGAAGTCGGCGATTTTGGGCGGCGAATCAAGACCCCGTCACTTAGCGACCGCTTTCAACGCCCGTTTAAGCGACACTGACGATCCATTTAACAGAATCGCCGTAACCCGCCCTCGAAAAAACTCGCGTCATAGTGATTGGTGCGTGGGAAACACGTAAAATCAGCAGCGGAAATTCATTTGTAAATCCTGTCCTCGTCGACGCCCGATGGCCATAACAGAATCGATTCTATGGGAGCGTCTAAGCCAAAGCGGGCTTTTCGCCCCCGCCGCCGCGAACTCCCTGCGCATCCAATTCCACTCCGCCAACAAACCTGCAACGAAAGGACAAGCCCGCGACATTGTCGATTGGCTTGCCAAGGGCGGACTCATCTCGACGTTTCACGGGAAGCTTTTGTTGGGAGGGTTTGCCGGTTCCTTTGCGTTCGGCGAGTACACACTACTCGATTGTCGTCCGCGCTTAGCAGGGTTGCCGACTTTCGCGGCGCGACACACACCAACACGCCACGAGGTGCAACTTGTGTTTGTTGCGGGATGCGAACCAAACGATTTGATAACTTGGCAAGGCATTGAGGAACGAGTCAATATCTTGCGCGAATGTTCGTCGCCAAACTTGATGCGCCTTTACGAATCAGTCGAGCTGCCCGAATATCGAATGGTCGTGATCGAAGCATCAAACGGTCAATCAATCGATGAACGTCTTGGTCGCAAAGGTAGGATTCCGTGGGCTGTTGCCTGCAACCTCGTTGCGCAGCTTGCCCAAGCCGTCGAGGAAATCCATTCGTGCGGACTGGTTCATGGCAACATCAATGGTCGCGAAATTTTCCTTGAGACCAACGGCGTTCCACGAACGGCTCC
>JANMEB010000195.1:0-3570 GCA_031376585.1 Planctomycetota bacterium
CGCCGCCGTCGTCCCTTGCTCGTTCACCTCCATCACTGCTTTGTGGACCACGGCTGAGAGAAACAAATCGCGACTGCCGTTCATCCGACTGAAGTCCGCCCTGTCGCGCTCAAACGCCGTGGTCATGCCCATGTCGCGCAGCGTTTCTTTAAGCTGGAACTCTTCCGTCAAACTGAATTTCGGAAAATAGAGCTCGATCTTATTAGATTGAAGTTTGTTCATCCATTTGGCCAAATTGTCTTCGCTGAGTCGATTCTCAAGTTCCGCTAGGCCATCCACTTGTTCGGGGAGCAAGACCAGCATCGACAGATGCTGACCGGCATAGGGCATTTCAAGTATTGTTACTCCGTCCACGAACCCATTACGGAACTCGCCCGACTGTCGCATGAAGAGGGCTTTGACAACTTTGTCGGCACTCACTCGAAAGCCCGCTTCCTTCGTGGCCCCAACATCAAACTTGCTGAACCAATCGCACTTGAAATAGACGGCGTTGGTCAAAACGAGTCGCGTATCCTCGTCGAGCATTCCCGCCGGGATAAGCGGGTTGATCAGGCCGCTAGTCTGGCTGGCCACCCAATCGTTGATCGCCTCGGTGGCTACGTCGGGGCTCTCGACGAAGTCCAGTTCCTCCAGTTCCGCGTCGTATGGCCCGCGTGTGATCTCCAAAAACTCGGACAGAAAGCCAAAGCCCCGCTGACCCCAAAGTCGATTGGCCAAGAGAATTTTGCAGCCCGGTTGATTCGTCCTGAGGCTGCGGACCAATGCCGAGAAAGCTGTATGCAAAGCGGGCGGTGGCAGATTGAAGTGCATCGTTCGGGCCATTTCTTCGGCGGTTTGGCCATTAGCTCCTGCATAGGTCATGGCCATCGCCATCGAAATGCTAGCTGGCGAGAAGCATAGGTTGCCTGGCGTCGTAGACCGCAATTGAGCATAGAGGTCAAACGCAAAGTGGCTGTTGCCCCGAAGGCCTTCGACGGCCTCAACGTCGACTTCGTCTTGTTTGGTCGCGGGCAAGTCGGGGAGCTGCTGAGCGCTTGGTGCTGCGGTCGGATTCAAACGTCCAACCAGAAGTCCTTTCGCCTTCTTCTGCGTGGAACTGGCGTTTGGTGTTGTGGTCGGATTCAAACATCCAACCAGCAAGATCGAAAGACAGCACGCGACCAAATCACGCCGATTAAGCATTTGTTTTCTACCCTTGGTCCGCGCTCCATTGCGTGTCAAAAGCCCGAGTCGAGCGAGTCGCATCAGCCAATGTCAATTAGACGCTCCAATGATGGAAAAGTTACTGAGCGCACGACCACGCATAACGAATCACTCCTCATCGCTGGAGGCCGCACCACCCTCCGGTCCGGAGGAGGACGGGATTTTTTCATCTGTACCCGCCGCGGTATGAATGCCATCCTGGGGAATGCTAGCCACTTTGGCTCGCTTCGCCCGCTCGGCTTCAAACCATTGATGCTCCGGTCGCGCAAGGATCTCATCGATCGCCGCGATGACCTCATCATGGGCATCCTTGTCGCCATTGTCTTTGGCGTGGACGGCCAATTCGCGAGCTTGCGGAATCAGTTCGACATAAAACCGTTCGGCAACTTCGTACATCCCGTGCCAATGCGCGTAATCGGGGGCCATCATTGAGGCCCCATGCCGCGCGCGACGACCTTCGTGATGCCACAAATAAAACCAAGTCCATTCAATTTCATCATCGAATTCGGGTTCGGTGAGCAATTTCTGTTTGCGCAAAGCGGCCATGATTTTTTGGCCGGGTTTGGCGAACTTTTCGTTGAAGTTAACGACAAAGTCATCGTATTGTTGGTAAAAGCCCGCGACGTACCCAGTAGTATGACAATGCAAACAGACTTGTTGCATCTCCTGTCGCTTAGATTGCCATGTGCTCTTGATCAATTGCTGCCGTTTTTCCGGATCGGTTTCCTTGACGAGTTCGCCTTGGGCATCGGTATCCAGCAACTGGCTCACCGGCGGGCGATTGGTCCACGAAATCCGTTGGCCTGGATCATGAGTGACTTTGCCTCCGTTTTTGCTATGACCAGACATGTGACACGTCGCGCAGGTCGGGGCTTGGCTGTAGTCCTTTCCCAAAATCCAGGTCGCGGCGTCCAAGTTCATATGTTGATACAGATCGCGAAATGCAACGCCATGTTTCGATTCCTCATAGATTTCCTTTTGCGGATGGTCCGGGCCGAGATGGCATTTGCCGCAGTTCTCGGGTTGACGGGCTCGTCGCGGGGAAAAATCGTGACGCGAATGGCATGCCGAACATGATCCCCTCGACCCGTCCAGGTTCAAGCGTCCTATTCCGGTGTTCGGCCAGGTACTCGAATGCAAAAGCGGTCTGCCATTGCCGTCTTTTTTAACACGCGCCACAGCCGCCAAATCGGTCGGCTTGCCGTCCGCTCCGGGCTTCAAATCGTCGACCGTGACGAGTGAGCCGTCCGTGGCTTCTAGGGCAACTTTGCTTCCATGACATTGCTTGCAACCGGAATCCACGCTCGCCATCCCGTTGACTTGTGAGATTGTCATGCCCGGCGTTGGCGAGTGAGGATCGAAAGGGACTCGCGAACCTTCCACGGTTTCCGCCAAACGATTATCCAGTGATGCCAAGATGTTTGCCGCCTTGGCGTGGTGGCTAGCCGTAAACTCAGCCGATTCCTGGGGATGGCAGCGGGCACAATCCATCGGCGTAACGATCGTGGCGATCAAGCTGCCGTAATGATTAAAACTATCGATGTCCTTTTCATTCGCTTGATGGCATTCGATACATCCGATCCCCTTTTCGGCATGCGTGCTGAATTTCCAATGGTCGATGATGCCGGGCGAAGTCTGTTGATGGCAGTCGATGCATCCGCGGGAGCTGGCGGGAATGGTCGCGGCGTGGTGAATCACGCCGGATTCGCGCTCTCGGCGTTGCACTTCCGTCCATTGCACGAAAACTAACGAGGCCAAAAACACGAGGCCCAAGAATCCGATGATGAACTGTTTGGTTTTGACACTCATTTCATTTCTTCTTTTGAAAGTTAAATCGATCGCCTAGTGAAGCGCGGTCTTGGTTTGGTTGCATCAATGAGCCACAACCGCTTCCCAAACCGTCAGGCCTACCAAGAGGAACGTGGCAACAATTCCGATAAAAACGCTGATTTCGTCGACTCGGGTGATTCGACGCAACAGACCGTCGATCCAGGGCCAAAAAACCATGGCGGCGACAATCAAGCCGCTACTCAAGACGGCAAAGGTCAGCGTGAATAATTTCAGCCAGCGAAACGAAACGTAGAAATACCACTCCGGCTTGATCACCTCGGGGGTCGTTAGCGGATCGGCTTTGATTCCCATGGTGGCGGGAAAGATCGTGGCGAGCGCGCTGAGCAAGATCATCAGCACGAGGCCGATCACTAGCTCGGTCAGCACATGGTCCGGAAAGAAGTTGAATGTACGTCGGTCCGGTTCGGCGCCTCGATCGGGGGGCAATTCGCTCACTCCGTGCAATCGAATCAATGCAACATGAACAAGGAGCGATAAGGTGATACACGTGGGGAGGACCGCGGCATGCAAAATGTA
>JANMEB010000200.1:0-1062 GCA_031376585.1 Planctomycetota bacterium
GGTTGATTTCTTTCACCAACACGGTTCCCGCCTCCGTCCCATCACTTTTCCAGAGTTCGTGGCCGGTACTACCGTCGGCGCTAAAAAACAACGTCCCATTTACGTTTGTCAAATTGTACGGATTGGAGCTAAAGGTTGACGGGCCGATATTCTCTACCCAAAAGGTTCCCGCCTCAGTCCCATCGCTCTTCCAAAGCTCGATGCCAGTGGATCCGGATCCGCCATTGGCGGCAAAGAAAAGTGTTCCATTGACGTTCGTCAGATTAGCTGGATAGGAACCCGTAGCTCCGTCGCGGATTTCCTCCACCAGCACGGTTCCCGCTACCGTCCCATCGCTTTTCCAGAGTTCTTGGCCGGTGCTTCCGTCCGCCGCAAAGAACAGCGTCCCATTCACGTTCGTCAAAAAGTCTGGATTGGAACTAAACGCTTCCGGGCCGATTTGCTTAACCATCACAGTCCCGTCGATCGTCCCGTCGCTTTTCCAAAGCTCATAGCCCGTGGTTTGTAAATAAGCGCGGAAAAAGAGAGTACCATTCACATTCGTGAGCTGGCTTGCGATTGAACCACCGGCAGGATTTATATCCTTGACCAAGATGGGAAAGAAATTTTGGCTCGGGTCGAGCTTCCAAAGTTCATTCGAGAAAAGACCGCTGTTAGTTTGAGGGCCGTTGGACGCCGTGAAAAACAAAGTACCGTTCACGTTTGTTAAATGCTTTGGCAGGGATCCACCCAACTGCATGTTTGATTGATCGATTTGGAAAATCAACTGGGTACCGGCGTTGGTCCCATCGCTTTTCCAAGGTTCCCAGTTGTGGACTCCATCGTTGGCGCTGAAAAATAACGTCCCGTTGACGTTCGTAAGGTGACGTGGACCTTCACCAAAGGCGTCACCAAAGATACCTGGACGAATATCCTTAACCAACACCGTACCGAGTTCCGTCCCATCGCTTTTCCAAAGCTCGGTGCCGTTGATGCCATCGTTGGCACTAAAGAACAATGTCCCATTGACGTTGGTTAGATAAAATGGATTGGAACTAGCGCCACCCGAACGAATATCCCTCA
>JANMEB010000209.1:0-9811 GCA_031376585.1 Planctomycetota bacterium
TGGAGGTCGTTGAAACTTCTTCCACGTAAAGTTCCATCAATTCAAACTTCATTCGATCCTCGCTACGTCACAAATTAATTTACGGCCGTGCACGACGACTGGCCTTGCTTTTACTCGCTCTAATCGTCGGCACGACTCCAAATTTGACAACCTCATGTTTTTTCAGGGCCACATTTCCGGCGTGCTCCGCTCTCAAGTTGCCGTCGATGCGGACTCCTTGGCCGTAAAAACTCGCGCCGCCTTCGATTTGTACGTTGCCGGAAACGTGAATATTCCTGGCGCTAACGGAAGCTCCATTGCGAACGTTCAAATTCCCGGCGACGTCTTGGACAAGTGATGTGCTGTGCACGATCACCAGGTCATCCGCCGCAAGCTTCGGCAGGATCAGAATCAGCGCTAAAATCGCGGCTGTTCGAGTCAACCTGAAATCACACACAAGCCGCGCCTCGCATTGTCAAGTCATCGTTTTCGTGAATCCGACGAACCGGCTTTCAGTCTAATCGGGAATACTTTGTAAACAACAAACCTCCAGTAGTCGATCCTGATCGGCGCTCCAAACATTTGCGGCTTATTGAGTTTCCAAAGACGTTCGCCGACCCTGGTATATGGAGATCGGCCCAGAATCTCGTATATTAATTGTTCAAATACCAGCGTGCGCTTCGTGCTGGTGACGAGATCATTTTTCACTTTCAGTATTGGATTCGAAAGGAAGTCCATGAACGCGTTTCAAAAATCCTTGTTGGCGGTGACTTGTTGGATTCTATTGAGTGTCGTTCCCGTTTCGGCCCAAGATTGGCTTCAGTGGCGCGGGAACAATCGAGACGGCGTGTCAGGCAATTTCGAGGCACCCAAGGACTGGCCCAAGGAACTGGTTAAGAAGTGGTCCGTTGACGTTGGCAATGGCGTGGCGTCACCCTCATTGATGGGCGACAAAGTCTACGTCATGGCCTGGCAGGACGGCAACGAAGTCATGCGCTGCTTGAACGCGGAAACGGGCAAAGAGATTTGGAAGGACCAATACAAAGCGCGAGGTGCTGCTGGTCCGGCATCAGGCTTTGCCGGAACGCGCTCGTCTCCGGCAATTGGTGACGGCAGTGTGGCGACACTCGGCGTTGACGGTACCGTCTCCTGCTGGAACGCCGATTCCGGAAAATTGAATTGGCGAAACGACGACAACCGCGGCAAGGTTCCACGTTTTTCGACTTCCAGTTCACCGATCATTACCGATGGCATGTGCATCGTGCAATTTGGTAGCGACGACACGGGTGGGATTGCCGCTTACGATTTGAAATCGGGCAAAGAAAAATGGAAGTGGACTCAAGATGGTTCTGCGTATGGCTCTCCCGTTTTGATGACGGTCGGTGAACACAAAGTCGTCCTAGTTCCCGCCGCGAATAAACTGGTTGCCGTTTCATTGGCAGACGGTAAAGAATTGTGGTCGATGGACTACAAACAGGGCCGTTACAACGCGGCAACGCCTGTTGTCGATGGCCAGACCGTTTACATTGCTGGCCCCAATCGTGGAATTACTGCATTGGAAATGACGGCCGATGGCGACAAGATTTCCGGCAAAGAAAAATGGCACAACGAAGATACTGAAACAACGGTTATGTACAACACGCCCGTCTTATTGAACGGCATGTTGTTTGGACTTTCAAACGCGAATCAACTTTTTTGCTTAAAAACAGACAGCGGAAAAATGACTTGGAATCAGGCACTGGCAAGCGGCGGCGCTCAAGCGGCTCCACAGCCTCCGCAACCCCCGCAGGGAGCTGGCGAACAAGGGGGCGGTCGTCAGCCAGGTGGTCGGGGTGGTAGAGGTGGCCGAGGCGGCGGTGGTGGCCGTGGGGGATACGGTTCCGTCGTATCTGCTGGTCCCGTGCTATTCGGTTTGACGCCAAGTTCAGAACTATTGGTTTATCAACCGAACGGCGACGCATTCCAGGAGCTTGCCCGCTACAAAGTTTCCGACACGCCGACGTACGCCTACCCAATCCCAGTTGGAAACCGAATCTATATCAAAGACAACGATTCATTGACGATGTGGACTTTGAAATAGTATTCAAGAAATCTTGGGGTACTAAGACGACGGCCGATCAGTTCGTCGCGGGCCGATACGCGTTACGGTGATTGCTTGATCGCGATCACACCACAAGAAAGTTTCCCATCCGTTTTCCAGAGATCACCACCGCCGTTTCGACCGGTTAGCGTCTTGTGGAAGCCGTCCACCATGTACGATTCAAGCAGATCGCCAGACATTTTGAGGCTCTGAATCACATGGTCACGTTCGGTGTCAACGTCCTCGTCAATGTGATGCGTGATTTGACCTGTTGTTCCGCTAAGTCCTACGCGTTTGTCATAAGTACCCGACCCAATCCAGACGGGTCGATCGTTAGAATCCGTCTGATTGGTTTGCCAGAATCGCACGTGATGTCGCTTCTTCGGATCGTTGCCTACCGGTTGCTCGAATGCTAGGTCTTCCTTGCGCCCAAACAAATACAAACTGCTTACAGGAGCATCGGCATAGGAACGCTCGAGGATCGTGGCTGCGGCAATTTCCAGACAACTTTTAAGACTGAGCGAGTCGGCAGGATGCCACTGCGCCGCGAGCATGGCTTTGACCAGATCCGGCTTGGTACCGATGAGTGAGACGTTAAGTGGATCGCCAGGGATACCATCTTTCGTGTACGTAATGTTTGGAATGTCCTCAAGCGAAGGATGCCTTTTTTCGTCGCGATTCCACCAGGCCGGCATGAAAATGTAAGCCACAAATACGTACGCCAGGATGAAACCGAATGCAATCATGGCCGAACGCATTAGACGGCCCCTGCGTTTGCGTGGTTTCAAATTCGCCGAAACTTGAGCCATAGGATTAGTCCGTAGTCGGTGTCGTAGATGCCTCAGCCATGCAACATCATAATACTTTTGCTTCGGTTCTATTGAGCCAAGTCGGATTCTATTCGTTTCCGAGATCGTCTCTTTGCGGGAGTCAGTGTTCCTTCGGATTTCTCAGCAGACACGTAATGCACCAGACGGCCATCGTCGCGTGCAGTATGACCGCCGGCCACAAGGCGATGCCGTGCATTCCCTGACAGAGTCCGGCGTACTCAAGGACGGCGGCGACGCCCAAATTGTAAATCAACATTGCGCTGACCTGACCTCTCGAAGCGCGGCTGCGTGCATCATTGCGCGCTTGCCAGCATGCGACAGCCAGTGCGAGCAGTGCCGCTCCAGCCACGCGCGCTACAATTACGGAGGCTGGCAAATCCAGCGGCTCGCCAACCAGGAATACGCTAGTTGCCGAAGGACTAAACAGCAGTGCCAAGGCGGCACCCAATTCAATCACAGCGGTTATGGTAAGCAATGTCTTCATGGCAATGGCATTCAAAAATTGATCAGGAGGCAGCAGAGTAAACGTATTTTTCTATTTGTTCAACTCGGCTGTCGTTGCTTGTTCATGGTGAATCCGGATGATTTTTTGGATTTTCAGATTGGATAATGCTTTTCCAGACGTTGTTGAAGAGTTGCCTCGCCTGCTCGGTTAAAACACGGCCGCCACTCAGTTTCGAGTTTTGGATTCGGGCGAATCGTCGGAGTTACTATCCGGAGTACACTACTATCCCGATGTGCCACTCCCTTACCCAATTATTTCCAAAATGTGTCCGACGCTCTGGCTCCTGCCGCCGTTGCATGGTTTAGTACTGAACCGACAGTCCAGCCCCGGCTTCTTGTCGCGATGCACTTCAATCCCTCCGCCGATGATGCTCTCGGTCGACCCGGCGGCTTTTCCGAACAGAGGATGCATTTTCTTGAATAGGAGGAAACCGCGATTTTGTTTGATCTCCTTTCTCTCGGTTTTTACCAGTTGAATGGTCATTTCGTCAGCGCGAATGAGATGTTCTCAATCGTTCCGGTGAGGCAGCCGCGAACATGCGAGTTCATAAGATCGCGGATTCGCTCCGACTGTTGCCGATCCACACCGGGAAAGTCCTGACGGTCGCTTCCCCAATGAAGAGGTGCGTTTAGTTTTCGTTTACCGGCGACCAGATGAATCCGCGGCGGATCAGGCCGCCGTGTTCGCTGCTGTTCCACACGCGAATGGCGATCAAGTTGCGGCCAACGTGTAGTTTTCCGGTCGCGTCCATGTCCATCTCTAATGCTTCGCGCCCGGACCAATAGAGCTTCCAGGGTTGATGGCCGGCGTACTGACCGTTGATCCAGACCCACCCCTCGTTGAGGACTCCGCCGAGATGCAGCCTGAGCCGCTTGTTCAACGCATCGGCCGGAATGTCGACGACAGCGCGATACCAGCCATAGCCGTCGAAGTCGTGACCTTTGGAGTCTTCGGGGTGGTCTTGGGCATCCCAAGTTTGAAACGTATTCTCGGTCCCCCAGTCGCTGTCGACATGATTGGGCAAGTACCATTCGGCCACGACCCCTTCGTTGTACGGGTCGCGCTTAAACTTCGTTTCCAGGGGAATGGGTGCGACGAGCGTACCCTGTTCACCGTTCATCATCTTGACCAGCGCCGCGTAGCGTTCCGCCCAGCCGTTATTGAAATCCGGATGCGTCTTTGGCCCAATGAAGAACGTGTACATCGCCGTCAACTTCGCGTCGTCCACTTCCATCCGTTGGGCCTGTTTGATGGCTTCGGCGTAATCCAAGTTCTTTTCCGCCTCGTTCCGAGCAGCGTATCCTTCCAAGTGATCGGCGATCAGTGCGAATGCGTCGAAGTGCTGCTTCTGTTGAGGCGTCATCGCGCAATGTGCGGCTTTCTCCACGAGCTGGTGAAGGTTGTTGGTGAAAGCGACCGTGTAGACATGATCGATTAGCCAGTCCTCGTGACAATGCACCGTGGTGGTCGCCAGCGCCTTTTCACATTCGTCCCACCATTGTTGGACAAACGGCCCGGCCTCCGGTCCGAAGAATGTCGTGTAAAAATCGTTCTTGATCGCATCGACGTCGGCGTTGGAATCCCACATCAGCTTGCCGCGGACGTAGTAACTGATCCAAGTGATCATGAACGCTTTTCGCCCTTCGGCCTGGAACCCCTTGAGCTTCATATCCTTGTAAAGCTTTACGTTGACGGCGAAATTCGCCACGTCGCGTTCCGGAACGAAACTGCCAAGCAGCAGGCCGGGATTATAGTCGTACAGGTAAACGTGCGGGCTGAGCTTGCACCATTGCCGCATAACGCGGATGGTCTCGGTGCGGCGCCAGCAGGCCGGATCATTTCCGGGGTGGAGCGCGCAACTCGCGATCGGCGCGTACATCACTGACATGTTCTGCGGGATTGCAACTCCTTGCGGCGGCATCTCCCGTCCCGCATACGCCATCGTTGCGACCCACTTGTCGGGAAATTCCCGAGCCAGCTTGGCAGCGAAACCAAAGAATTCCTCGCTGGTCATCGGGTGGTCAATGTAATTCGGGTAGTTGAAATTCTGATTCGCTTTGATTGCTTCCGGGTCGAAGTCATACGCTGAGCCGTCCGGCGGGCTGATGCCAAAGCCATTGGCGCTCACGATTCCAGTCACCGCGCTTTTGGATGTTCCTGCAAACGCTTCCCTTAGATTTTTTACGGAAAGCTCAAAAGTCTTGGAATTGACCAGCGAAAGCATTGCGCTGTTTTCGTACAAGGGCTGGGTTCTGATTCCCGATTTGTTCATCGCGTAAAGTGTTGGGTCGCTCTCCTGGAATTCTTTGGGAGGCACCAAGTAGGCGAGAAACCCATCACCGACCAAGGGATAAAAACTCTTCCCCGAAGGGGTGAACTTGATCTTGGTTTCCCAGTCGGCGTAGGCTTTTCCTTCTTCCGCAGATGAGGGGAACCATCCTCCCAAGTTGACATTGCGGAGCGCGAAGTCGGGCTTCGACCGCAAATCCGTCTCGGGAATGGTGACGGTCGTTTTCTCAGGAATGACTTCACCCCATTCGCCCGGGAAATACCAGCGGCACCCTAGACGCTCCAAAAATTCGTAACCGGCATAAAGGGTTCCCTGGTACGGGCCATCGGAATTGCCGCCGATGATCAGATTGGTGCCCGTGGTCTTGATTACGAACGCTTCCTCTTCAAACGCTTCAGGGCGGATAGCGGGGTTGAAACCTGAGGGAATCGTTACGCCCAGCGACGTTGCTGCGACGGTGTGCCCGACCAGGATTGAGACGGGCGCGGTAATAGCCTCGCCCTCTTTAAAGATCGGCAGCTTCGCGCCGCTCATTTTCTCGATGTACTTTTGAATCTCGATCGCTGCCTTCTCGGCCTGCGGTTCGTTCGCCGCGACCACGATGGCCGCGCGAGGCACCCCATTTTCAACGATCGTGAGCGAATCTGCTTTCGCGGAAACTACCGCCACGGCCAATGAAATTACGGCTAGGACTTGTCGTATCATGCTTGCAAATTTCCTTTTCTTGAACGACGCAGACAAACATCGACGCCACTTCAATTCGAAAGTAACACTTTCGAGTTGACCCTCGAATTGAAATGGACCGCGATCGAAGTAATCGCGAGAGCAAGTCTAGCTAACGCCGCTGCCGTCGGGCAAGACAACCGCGTTATTCTGGCCGCCGTCGACAACGGTTACGATCCATGTCGTCGAACACATCTTGAGCCCCGGTGCGAGCAGCGCGGTCAGCGACACGTCGCCAAGCGTAAGCGTGTCGTCGTGACGAAAAATACGATACGGATTGACCGGTTGGTACTCGAAATCGGTGATCCCGGTGTAGTGAAAATCTGCCTTACCTCCGGAAATTAAGAGGTCGGCGTCCATTTTCCCGTTTATTTGTCGGGCCTTAAACTGCGGCGCCGACGAGCCAACCGACGCCTGCCGTTAACGCCATGGCCAGCGCGCCCCAAAATGAAACGCGTACGGCAGCACGCGCGACCGGCGCGCCACCTGCATTCGCTCCTAGTCCGCCCAACAGCGCCAAAAACAAAAGCGACGCGACGGCCACAACGATGATCAACGATGACGAAGGGGAAAAAAGAACACTCAGCAAAGGCAGTGCCGCGCCGATTGAAAAGGTGGCAGCCGACGCGAAGGCCGCTTGAACCGGTCGAGCGCTCAACGATTCTGTGATTCCTAATTCGTCGTGTGCGTGCGCGGTCAATGCGTCCTTGGCGGTGAACTGCTCGGCGACTTGCTTGGCTAAAGTCTCGTCGAGCCCGCGTTGAACGTAGATCTCCGTCAACTCAGCCAGCTCGCTGTCCGGGTCGGTCGCAAGTTCCTTCCGTTCGCGCTCCAAGTCAGCCTTTTCAATGTCCGCTTGAGAGCTGACCGAGACGTATTCGCCAGCTGCCATGGACATGGCTCCGGCGACAAGTCCCGCCACACCCGCCACGAGGATATCGCTCCGCGGCGCATTCGCAGCGGCAACGCCAATCACCAAACTGGCGGTTGACACAATCCCGTCGTTGGCTCCCAATACCGCTGCACGGAGCCAGCCAATTCGATCGGTTCGATGCCACTCGCGATGTTTCAAAAACATTTTCTTGCTCCCAAGTTAAGTCGATTTTTGCCGGTCGGCCGCGTGGTTTAGTACCCTGATGATGGCATTTTTTGCCAGTGGGGGAAGATTATCAGCGGGCCAGTCTTTCCCGGTTCGTTGAAAAAGTTGGTGACGCCATGGGTTGGATCGGACGGCAGCCTACGTATTTGAGAACGTGATGCTGGTTTTTCCCAGCCACGGATCATGAATTTCCTTGCTCTGCCGGGTGGGCAAGTTGGCGAACCAATAAGCGATCCGCGAATACAGGCAGATCAAGCAAGGCTCGACACGCAAGACCGTCTGGCGACAACTTCCAACTCGAGCATGAAGCGCAAGCAAGCGAATAAATTCCGGGCAATTCAACCAGGATATTCACTTGCTTGCGCTGCGTGCTCGTATTTCAACAGGCCGTTAACTCCGTTTTGCGAGGAATCAAACCGTTCCTGGCACGCCAGAATTCAAGTTCGAGGTAGCTAAACCTCATCAAAATTTCTCGGCCATTGGAAAATTTGGAAAAAATAAGTTAAGGGCTGCGCCGTCGATTGAGTTTTCACGCTTGTAACTAGTGAAGGGGGCAAAAAAAGTCCTTCAGCGTAAACGCGGAAAATTCAATTCAATTCTGGAGGTTCGGCCATGAAACGATATTCCCAACGAGAAATGATTATTGCGTTCGCGATTTATTGCGGGGTGTTCGCTTTAGGCACAATGATCTTGGCGTGAACGTGGGGCAGAGATTCCAAACGGCTCAACAGCCACGCATGCCTGTTCTATTTTTCAGTTCATTATGAAAGGCTTTCGGCCGGACCAAGATGACTTGCCAGAAAAGCGCGAGCGTAGGACCACCAAGAATCCGCGGTGCGAGGTGAGATGCCCAACGCTTCGGCGGCCTTATCGCCCGTCAAGCCTGCAAAAAAACGGAGTTTGACAAGTTCTGCGATTTTTGAGTCGGATTGCTCCAACCGAAAGATGGCTTCGTCCAATTCCAATAGGGGCAGGAGGTTTTCCGAGTCAGAATCCACAGCGTCCTCGAAATGCTGTCGCTTGAAATCTCCACCTCTTTTTTGGGCATGACGTCGTCGAGCCCGGTCGATTAAAATTCGACGCATCGCTTCCGCGGCGGCTCGCATGAAATGGCCGCGGCTTTCCCAGCGCGGCGAATCGGCTGCTCCCACCAACCGCAAATAGGCTTCATGCACTAATCCCGTCGGGTTGAGCGATTGGTTCGGAGCCTCTCCGGCAATATTATGCGCCGCTAAGTTTCGCAATTCAGCGTAGACCAACGGAAGCAATTGGCTCGCTCTTTGGGAGTCCCCTTCGGCAATTTCGTTCAAGATAGTCGAAACATCGTTCATAACTGAATCCATTGTGAACGCGCGCTTTGCATCGCGAAAGGTTCAATTTGCAATTTTGCCGCGGTTCTTCAGGCCGTTTTTCGTCGCTTGCCGAACAAGTGCCTTGGCATTTCCAAAAATTGGGCGTGTGTGCCACTGGCTCTGCTAATGGTTTGAATGGGCGTGTGTGCCACGTGCTCTGCCAGTGTTCTGCTGCCCGTGTGCCACTGGCTCTGCCAGTGTTCTGCTGCCTGTGTGCCACTGGCTCTGCCAGTGTTCTGCTGCCCGTGTGCCACTGGCTCTGCCAGTGTTCTGCTGCCCGTGTGCCACTGGCTCTGCCAGTGTCCTGCTGAATTGTAAGCCGCTACCGCGCACCGGATGAGCCAGTTGCACCTTAAGTTTTAGACTGGACAAAGCATTAACAGCCATGACGCTGGACGCTACGTTGAAATCGCGTCTCGCATTTTCGACCAAGGGACGATGTCGAGGAGCCTGCTGTGAACGGCTGGGCTGGCAGCCGTGATGTTATTCGCGTCAAGCGACATGGGCTGGCCGTCACGGTCTGAACATGTGCCGCCGGCTTCGGTGACGAGTAGCCAGCCGGCTGCGTAATCCCAAGGTGCAAGTCGATATTCGAAAAAACCGTCGAGCCGCCCGTTGGCTACCCAGCAAAGATCGAGCGCCGCGCTCCCCAATCGACGGATGCCGCGCACCCCGTTGGTGAAAAGCGTTTCGATCGCTTTGAGCGTTGCCCGCATCATTTCCCCACGATCGTAATAAAAGCCGGTGCAGATAATCGCTTGCTTTAATTCGTCGGCGGCTGACACACGAATCGTTAAGCCATTCATGAAAGCTCCACGGCCTCGCACCGCCGAATACATCTCATCGCGATTCGGATCATAAACCACGCCGACATGGACTTGGCCCTGCGAAGCAAACGCGATCGAGACGCAATACAGCGGAATGCCGTGCGAGAAATTATTGGTTCCGTCGAG
>JANMEB010000244.1:0-7091 GCA_031376585.1 Planctomycetota bacterium
TACTCCAACCAATCGAAGTCCGGTGTGTACTACGCTCGCCTGACAGAATTGAAATATAGTTCGTTCGTCGACGAGAATCGATCGTGGTGGACAAAACGCATTGCGGACCATGAACTTCTCAAGCATGAGCAAGGGCATTTCGATATCGCGGAACTTCGGGCCAGAGAGCTTAATCGCAACAATGCCCCGCTAATCGCGAAATTGATTGGTCGCGCGTTGACGGCGGACGAGGCCCAGGCCGAATTGGTCCGAAAACTGACCGAGCACATGACGCAAGAAAACAAAACGCTTACCGAAGGTGAACAAGTTCGCTATGACGACGAAACGCAACACGGACGCAATCGTGAGCGACAGTTGAAATGGGAGGAAGAGTTGGCGCGACGGTTGGAAGCGGAAAAATAGCGCGCAGCTAACCTCAAGATTTTGTCGTGCCGCTGGCTCTGCCTTTGCTTGCGGCGAAAAGGACTTCAACGCACATAGGTCGAGACAGTGTGCACAACCCGAAACAAAATGGAAGTATCGTATTAGGTGCGCCTTAACTTTTTGGAGTGGAAACGGTGGGGATGCGTCCATTCGCCGCCGAATTCATCAAAACATCCTTTGCGATTAACCCTAACTCAAGCTTTGGCGATTATTTTACCGCGTCCCGCGCTGGAGTCATGTCTCCAACGCCGTTTACTCATTGTCGCCGAGAGCAACGGCAAATGTTGCATCAGCTAATTTCGCAAAGCCTTCCGATCCGAATCGAAACTGAATGTACGTTGCTCTTCAGCGGCAATGATATAGGATGACCGATTATGCTCATTGATTTTCCGACACCATCGGGGCAGGGTCCAGGCGGGGACGGCACGCGAAATTTGGCGGAGTCCATTCCATGCATGCGTTAGAAATCATTGAACTGCACAAGTCCTACTCAGACAAAGAGGTCTTGCATGGGATTCGGTTCAACGTGGAGCGCGGGCAAGTGGTTGGCTTCATGGGGCCAAATGGCGCTGGGAAAACGACGACGATCCGAATTCTAATGGGGCTGATCCGAGCGACGGCCGGCGAAACGCGAGTGTTCGGCGTTTCCAGCGCAGTCTCTGGACAACGCCATCGTCGCGACATCGGCTATTTGCCCGGGGAAATGCGGTTATATCCTACCCTAACCGGCAGAGCCACGGCGGATTTTTTGGCTCGAGTCCGGAAGTCCGATTGTCGCCAAGAGATTGCACGACTCGCGGAGGTGCTCGATCTCGACTTAGGGGCACGTGTTCGCAATTACTCCAGCGGTATGAAACAGAAACTTGGCCTGATCCAAGCGTTGATGCACAAGCCGGCACTGGTGATATTAGACGAGCCTACCACTGGGCTCGATCCGCTCGTCCGCCAAGCATTGTTTGGCGAATTACAACGAGTTGTTCAAGACAATCGCACCGTATTGTTTTCGAGCCACATTCTCAGCGAGGTCGCGGAATTGTGTGATCAAGTTGTGATGCTGCGACATGGGACGATCGTCGAAAACCAATCGATTCGACAACTTCGGCTGCAAGCCATGCGCCGAGTCGAAACCATTTATTCCGATGCCGAGTTGATTCCCAACGAATTGCCCATTCACCTGCAACCGCTTGAGCGCTCCGGTAGGCGGCTCGTATTTACTTGGTCGGGCAATGTCGAATCGCTTTTGCAATGGCTGAGTACTCAATCGCTCGACGACGTCGTGATTGGCAAACCGAGCTTGGAAGAGTTGTTCTTGACTTATTATCGAGACTGATTTTGGGAATCCCATGCTAAATTGGGCGATTACGGCCAAAACGGCCCGCGATTCATGTGTCACTGTGGGGCTCGCCTCGCTGGCGACGGTCGGGTTCGTCATATTGTTCGTGTACGCCATGGTAAACATGGGAACTGAACTTTTGAAATTCGTTTCGCAATTCCCCTTTTTGAAAAACATTTTCGAATTGAGTTTAGGGATTCGAGTTGAAGGTGATGTTTCGATCAATATTCTGCTCGCGGTAAGTTTCACGCACCTCGTAGTTGTGATCTTGGCATGGGGAACGATCATTGCCATCGTGACTCGCGTCAGCGTGGGAGAAGTCGAGCAGGGGACTGCCGATCTGCTATTGAGTATGCCGGTTTCGCGATTCACGGTATCGGTCAGCACGACGCTGGTCTGGATTTTTGCCGCCGCTCAATTGGCGATGTGCCCGTTGGTCGGCATCTGGATCGGCGGTCGAGTATTCGCGGGCGATGATCCGATCCACTTCTTGAGCTTTGTTCCCGTCGCGATCAATCTATTTGCCTTGCACTTGGCGATCGGCGGCTTGAGCCAGCTCGTTTCGGGAATCGCGAATCGGCGAGGAATTGCCATTGGCGTTGTCGTTGGAATTGCTTTAGTCTCGGTAACGCTGAACTTCATCGGACCGTTTATCCAACCGATTCAACGGCTCCGATTTATGGGGTTGCTCCATTATTTTCGCCCAGTCGACATCGTGCAAACCGCGCGGTGGCCGATCCAAAGCTGCCTAGTGTTGCTTGGGATCGCGATCATCTGTTGGACGATCGGCACGATCTCGTTTTGCCGCAAGGACATTCCCGCGCCTTGAAGCACGCTGGTTTCAGAAACAAGGGTAGTTTCGAAGAGAGCAGGCTAAAATCGGAACGTCAAGCCCAAGATTAGGACTTGCCGGAATACTAGGTGCGCATTAATTTTTTGTAACGGAAACGGTGGGGTTCGTCGGCGATGCCCATCCGTTGGCGGCGCTGCTCTTCGTAAGTTTGAAAATTGCCTTCGCACCAATGGACGTAGGCGTCCCCTTCAAAGGCTAGTATGTGCGTCGCGACTCGATCCAAAAACCAACGGTCGTGACTTGTGACGACAACGCAACCGGCATAATTTAAGATTGCTTCTTCCAAGGCGCGGAGCGTGTCGATGTCCAAATCGTTCGTCGGTTCGTCGAGCAGCAGGACGTTGGAGCCGCGCCGCAGAAGCTTGGCCAAATGCACGCGGTTGCGTTCGCCGCCGGAGAGCTCCCCAACTTTTTTCTCTTGATCCGTGCCACGAAAGTTAAAGCGCGAGACATAAACTCGCGCATTCATTTTCAATTTGCCCATATCCAAAATCTCATGGCCGCCAGATATTTCCTTGAACACGGTGCTACTGGGATCAAGCGAATCGCGGCTTTGATCTACATAACCGAGTTCGACCGTCGTTCCCACACGAAGCGTTCCGGAATCGGGTTTTTCGACGCCGGTCAACATTCGAAAGAGAGTCGTCTTTCCGGCACCGTTGGGACCGATCACGCCGATGATGCCGCCAGCGGGCAAGTGGAAATTCAGATTCTCCATGAGCAGGCGATCGCCGTAACCTTTGGTCAAGTTCTTGGCTTCGAAAACCAAATCACCGAGCGGCTTGGAGGCGGGAATTTGAATTTCCAGCTCGTCCATCTTGTCGCGTAGTTCTTCCGCCGCCAATTTTTCGTAGGCGCTGATGCGGGCTTTACTTTTGGCTTGCCGGGCACGGGGTGCTAGGCGAATCCATTCGAGCTCACGCTGCAGAGTCTTCTGGCGCGCGTCGGCTGTTTTTTCCTCCTTCTGAAGACGCTGTTGTTTTTGCACGAGCCAAGACGAGTAATTTCCTTCGAACGGAAAGCCTTCGCCGCGATCCAACTCCAAAATCCATTGGGCAACATTGTCCAAAAAATAACGATCGTGGGTAACGGCCACGACCGTCCCGTGGTACTCCGCCAAATGCCGTTCGAGCCATTGCACGGACTCGGCATCCAAGTGATTCGTCGGCTCGTCGAGCAACAGTAAATCCGGCTTCTGTAGCAATAATTGGCAGAGCGCCACTCGACGACGCTCACCGCCTGAAAGTGTGCGGACGTCGGCTTCACCGGGAGGCAAGTTCATTACGTCCATCGCAAATTGGACTTCGCGATCAAGCTCCCATGTTTTGTCGGCATCGATTCGATCCTGCAAACGAGCCATTTCATCGTAGACCTTTTGCATCGCAGCCTCGGCAAGGGGCTCGCCGCATTTGACGCTCAAGTCGTTGTATCGCTGCAGCATCTGACGGCGGGGCGCTACGGCTTCCTCGACATTTCCCCAGACGTCTTTGTCATCGTTAAGAGCTGGCTCTTGTGGAAGAAATCCACGCGTGAACCCATCCGCGATGCGGGCTTCACCGTCAAATTCTGTATCGACACCCGCCATGATGCGCAGCAAAGTACTTTTGCCAGAACCGTTGCGGCCCAGAACGCCGATCTTGGCACCAGGATAGAACGAGAGCCAAATGTTGTTCAACACAGGTTTTGGCCCGTGCTTCTTAACCAATCTGGCCATCGTGAAAATGTATTGTTGCGCCATGTGGGGAAGAGTTGAGAGTTGAAGGTCTAGAGTTGAGAGTTTTAAATCTTAAATCTTAAATCATGAATTTCAGTGTTCAGTTTTCAGAATTTAAATCTTAAATCATAAATCTGAAATCTTAAATTTCAGATTTCAGATTGCAGTTACGGATTGTATTACGATCATTCCCACTCAATCGTGGCCGGTGGTTTGCTGCTGATGTCGTAACAGACGCGGTTGACCCCCGAAACTTCGTTGATGATTCGAGTCGACATGCGAGCTAACAAATCATACGGGAGATGACTCCAATCAGCGGTCATGAAATCGCTCGTCTCGACGCAACGGATCACGATCGCGTTTTCATACGTCCGCGCATCCCCCATAACGCCTACACTTTGCACGGGGAGCAAGACGGCGAAGGCCTGCGAAGTCTTCCGGTACAGGCCAGCGGTTTGGATTTCTTCAACCACGATCGCATCCGCTTCGCGCAAGACGTCTAGCCGGTCTCGATTGATTTCGCCCAAACAGCGAACGGCCAAGCCCGGTCCCGGGAACGGATGCCGCCAAACGATTTGGGACGGTAAGCCCAATTGTTCGCCCAAATTGCGGACTTCGTCCTTGAACAAATCGCGCAGCGGCTCGATGAGTTCAAAACCCAATTCAGCGGGAAGTCCGCCGACATTATGATGCAACTTGATCGTCGCCGCTGGGCCATCGGGTGCCGCGCCGCTTTCGATAACGTCTGGGTACAAGGTCCCTTGGGCCAGGAATTTAGCGTTGGGAATTCTCTCTGCTTCCTTTTGAAAGCACTCGATAAACGTATGCCCAATTCGGCGACGCTTTTCCTGCGGGTCAATCACGCTTCGTAGCGAGTCCAAGAATCGATCTTGGGCGGCGACCACATGCAAGTCTGTTTTGAAGTGCTTGGTGAACTCCTCCACCACCAATTCCTGTTCGCCTTTTCGCAGCAATCCGTTGTCCACGAAAATGCAGGACAATCGTGTTCCGATGGCACGATACAATAAAGCAGCCACGACGGCAGAATCGACTCCGCCGGACAACCCGCAAACCACTCGGTTCTCGCCGACGCGCTGCTTTAACTGCTCGATTGTCTGAGACGCAAAGTCATCCAACCGCCAAGTTCCAGCACAACCGCAAACACCGCGCACAAAATTCTGCAAAAGCACAGTTCCGCATTCCGTGTGGCTGACTTCGGGATGAAATTGAATTCCGTAAAGCGGCATTTGTTGATGCTTCACGGCGGCAAAACCACAAGTTGGCGTCTTGGCCAATGCCACGAATTGATCCGATAACGATTGGACTTGATCGCCGTGACTCATCCAGACTTGGGACTGCGCGGAAACGCCTGCGAGCAATGGATCGGGCTGAATGATCGTCAAATGAGCGCGGCCGAATTCGCGCGATGTCGATCCGCTGACTTTTCCACCCAAAACATCGCACATCAATTGCATGCCGTAACAAATTCCAAGTACGGGCAGCGACATCGAAAAAATTTCCGGATGGCAACGCGGCGCACCGAGCTGATAAACGCTTGACGGACCGCCTGAAAGAATCAATCCGTTGGCACCATGCTCGCGTATTTTTTCGGGCGTAATATCGTGGCGAACGATTTCGCAAAAAACATTACATTCGCGGACGCGCCTGGCAATGAGCTGAGCGTATTGAGCGCCGAAATCCAAAACAAGAATGCGTTGATCGGAAACCGCAGGGCGAGTCATACTGGATTTCGGCCGAAAGCCGTGGAAAAGTCACTTTGAGACTCGGCCGACAGCCGATGCCTTCCTTTTGGACCGCCGGAGGAAGCGGATCGCCAAAGGCGGATTATAGGCCGAATCGCGCAGTTATAAAAGCCGGTTGAGCAACCAAGCACTAAGCCTTACGATGGCCGCTGAATAATCGTGAGCGATAACTTGGTCGGGCAACTTGAATGAAAATACTTCTCACCAATGACGACGGAGTCTATGCAAGCGGATTGGCAGCGATGCGCGAGTATCTATCGCGAGATCACGAAGTCTGCACGATCGCGCCGCTGACCGAGCAAAGCGGCATAAGCCAGGCCATCACGTTTCTGGTGCCGCTTTTTGCTCGTCAGATCGATGCCCCTCAAGCGAATTCGCGAGTCGCTATTTCCGGGACACCCATCGACTGCGTCAAGTTGGCTTTGTTTGAACTTTGTCCATGGAAGCCGGATATTATCGTGAGCGGAATCAACGGCGGATTGAACGCGGGAAACAATATTCTTTATTCGGGAACAGTCGCGGCAGCGCTCGAAGGTGCCCGCAGCGGAATTCGGAGCTTTGCGATATCGCTCGAATATGAAGAGGAAATGCGGTATGACATCGCCGCTGAAATCGCCGGGCCGATGATCGAGGGCATTCTCGAAGCGGGCGCGTCGCCTCAAGTTTGCATTAACATTAATATTCCCACGGCCGCAATTCACGGATCGCGCGAAGTCGTCATTGTGCCGATGCAATCGATTTCGCGCGGGCAATATTTCGTCGAAGGCCAGGACCCCAAGCATCGAAAGTACTATTGGTCGACGCACGGCCCATCGCCCAAAATCGGGCCGGCCACGACCGACGAAGAAGCATTACGCGAGGGCAAGATTACCGTGACCCCACTCGATAGCAATCTGACTTGTGAAGAGAGCATGCAAAAACTGAGCCGCCTGAAATTTGAAATTGCTTAGCTTGAATCATGCGATTACCAATGGGATATTTCGTTTAACCCGGAGCCAACGGCGA
>JANMEB010000251.1:0-5555 GCA_031376585.1 Planctomycetota bacterium
TGTACATCGCGCGGCCCTTCGCTTAACCTGGAGCCAACGGCGACGCCGTTACCGCTGCGAAGTTGCCGTCGCCGTTGGCTCCGGGTTAAACGAAGCATCGGGGGCGAACGAGATAAAGCACCTGGGCGATTCGTGCAAAAATCGCTTTGCTCCCATCGGGCTCTGGTAATCTGGGAAACCGATTTTTGTGTAGCCGCCCTCGTTTTATTCGAATCACAAATCAAATAAGATAAGCCGTGCGGCAAAGCGGGCTCCCTTCGTCCTGGTTAAATTCGCGTTCTTCCATTTGGGGATCGAAAATGATATTCGGAAAACTCTGGCGGGCGTTTCGCGCCCAAATCAACAAGGTTGCGAACTTCTTTTGGACGGCCGACCCAATTGCCCAAATGCAATACGAATACGACAAAGCCGTCGACGAAATGAAAGGCGGTCGTCAAGGCTTGGAACAATATCGTTCGCTAGTCGAACGCGTCACCCGCCAAGTCGATTCAGATAAAAAACATATCAAGGATCTCGAAGGCAAAATCAAAGCCTATTTGCAAGCAGGTGATCGCGACACCGCAGGCAAGTTCGCCATCGAGATGCAAAAAATCAAAGGCCAATTGGCCGAGAATCAAGCGCAATTAACCATGCACGAAAAGGCTTACGACAACAACGTTCGCAAAATCAAACACGCCATGGGGAAACTTGCCGACGTTCGCGACAAGATCACCAAGTATGACGCTGAACTCAAGATGAGCCGGGCCGAAGCTGAAATGGCCGAGCTTGCCAAATCATTTGACTTCGACGTCACGACGGACTTTGGGCAAATCGAACAAGTCATTCAGGACAAGATTTCTCTGAACCGCGCCAAAGCTCGCGTCGCGACCGATTTGTCCGAACAGGGAATGGACGAGATTGTTGTGTCGGAAAAAGTCGAAACCGCAATGGCAGAAGATGCGCTGCGCGATTTCGAAATCGACATGGGGCTTGTCACGCCGCAAACCGCCGGTGTGAAAGAGGAAGCCAAAGAGTTGGGGCCAGCCAAACAACTGGAAAAACAAAGTTAATCATTTTGTTCTGGATGGATGGACATCCGTGAGTTGAGGCAATGTTACAACATTGGCGAGCGGGGGGTGTTAGCCCCCTGATTCGCACAGGCGGACATCGATGAGTTCAGGTAACGTCACCGACGAAACTCGAAGCGCTCGGCCAACTGGAACCGAGGCACCTGCGCCGTTATTCGGCAGTGCGCCGGATCGAACCGCGCCTTCTGTTCCACAGTGGTATCCGACGTGGGCCAAAGAAATCGCAGACTTGTTTTTTGCGGCGAATACCTGCTTGTTCGTGATTCATGGCAATGTTAATGACTTTGTCTATACGCAGTCGACGTTGAAAGTAAGCGAGCCGAACGCAGCTTCTCCTGCCACGCCAACCGATTCATTTTGCGGATTGACTGAGTTTATTTCACAGCAGCTTTTCGGATCATGGGATATCATCGTCTCGTATGATTTGGGACGCGGCATCCAAGCCGAAGCCGGCGCGGACAGCGCCCGTCTCCAAGAAATGATGAAGTACCTATCCGCACAATTGGGGGGCCCGAATGCCTGGACGAGGGATCCCGACCAAGTCCTCGATGCATTCGATCGTCTGATTCAACGAAACTTGCTGGAAGAAAACCCAAAAAACCGAAAGCGGATTGCGTTTCTGTTTCCTTATGCCCAATATCTCGCGCCGTCAGGCGAACACTCAACACTTGCTCGCGGGCAAGCCTCGCGACTTGTGCGGCTCCTTTCTTGGGCGCAAAACCCGTACATCAAACGAGTCAATATGGCGTTCTGCTTAATCGCCGAAGCGCTCAACGAAGTGAACGATCGACTGGTCCAAAATCCGCATGTCGCCACGATTGAAGTTCTACTGCCTAACGATGAAGTCCGGCGCAAGTTCATCCAAAGCCAGTTTTCGCGAATCGGACAAAATGCACCGAACGGTGACGTTGTTTCAACCTCGTCTGTCCCGACCGCAATGCCTATGGCGGATGCCAAAATGGCTGGCAACGGGAACGTCAGCGCTGGCAAAACTCAGTCCTCAGCCGGCAGCGTTGACCAGATGTTGACGCAAGGCCTCACCGCCGAAGCCATTACGCAGCTTTCGAACGGCTTGAATTTGATTAACCTAAACGTCGCACTTTCGCGGGCGGGCGGCGATGGCCAACGAGTCGACGTACAGCGTTTTCGTAATCTTAAAAAAGGACTGATCGAACGACAGTGCCAAGACCTAGTAACGTTTATCGAACCAGGTCACAAGCTGGACCTTGTCGTCGGACATGCGGCCGCGAAAGAACGACTGCGCCAAGACGCGCAATTCATTGCGGACGGAATTCTCGACGCCGCTCCGATGGGATATTTGATTTGCGGACCGGTGGGTACGGGCAAATCTTTCCTTGCTGAATGTTATGCTGGTTCGATCGGCATTCCGTGCTTGGTTCTGCGGAATTTCCGCTCGAAATACGTCGGCGAAACCGAAGGCAACTTGGAAAAAGTTCTGACCGTGCTGCGTTCACTTGGTCCCGTCGTTGTGATTATCGATGAAGCTGACGCGGCGCTTGGTAATCGCGAAAGTGGCGGAGATTCCGGAACAAGCAGTCGTGTTTTTTCAATGATCGCCAGTCAAATGGGGAACACAAAATATCGCGGCAAGATCATTTGGATGTTGCTCACCAGCCGCCCTGAGCTATTGCCAATCGACTTGAAGCGGCAAGGCCGGGCCGAGGTCCATATTCCCCTTTTCTATCCGGAGGAAAAGTCAGAAATCAAGGAGATGTTCGTCGCGATGGCGAAGAAGAATAAAGTGCCAATGGCCGCCGATGCAATTCCGGATGTTTCTCCGGATCGTCGCTTGAGCGGTGCGGATATCGAAAGCGTCGTCCTCAACGCCAAACGTCAAACATTGTCGCAAGGACGAACCGCTGTTGAACGAACCGATCTGGCTGCCGCCTTGGATAATTTTATTCCATCGGCGCAAGGCTTGGAGAAAGAACTGCAGGAAATGGCTGCGGTTCTGGAATGCACCGACCGCAAGTTTTTGCCCAAAGAGTGGCAGGAAAAACTTGCAGTTGCCGACGCGCGGGCCAAGCTCCAACAACGGATGGTCGCCATTCAACAAATGCTTGACCGTTAACCGGTCTGACCAACAGGAATTCGAACGATCACATTTCTTTCGCCAAAGGAACACGCAATGAGCCGAAAAAGCTGGTTAGATGACGATATGCAATCGACTATGATCGACGACTACGCGAAAAAGTTAGGCACTTTCGTGAGCGCGATTTCCGACGGTCAAATCGACGAAAAGGAATTGTCCGCACAGGAAAAGCGAGTTGTGGAGATCATGAAAAAAGTTGAGCCGAAATTGGACGATGCCTTGCACAGCGACTTGACCAAGCTGTTGTGCGAACTGTCGGCATACAACACAATGCAAACACTTCACGAAATGAGTTTGGTTCGACCGAAGACTAAATTTCGGGGTTAACAGCCAGTTGAAGTACTAAATCGAAGCGTAAGCCAGGTGCGGATTCCTCGAATTCGTAGCTCGCGTCTCGGGTTGGTGTGTGCTGTTCAAAGAGCGGTTAGAGTCGTTTCCAGGTTGAGCAACTGATGCAAGGGAGTTCCATCGATGGCAGGTAAACCTACACCGGCGTTTTTTGGTGTCTTGGGGTTGGTCGTTTGCGGCCTGATTGGCTTCGCTGTCTATCGATATCTCGACAAAGCTCCGGTCGAGGTGGCCAAAAAGACAACAAGTACCGACGACAACATCGACCCCTCGAAACTTGGGCAGCCGCCGAAGGGAGAAGGACCCGAGGCACAGGATAGTACCGGCATCACTACGGTTAAGGAGTACGAATTCAAACCTTCGGAACGTTTGCCTGCGGTCAAAGGAACTGCAGCCTACAAACCACTCCAAGACAATACGGTTCGATTTGCCTTAAATGTTTGGGCCGGCTGGGCACCGATTATTTTGGCCAACGAGGGTTTTAAGGCGGGTAAAGTTTGGAAAACACCGGACGGAAAAGACTTCAAAGTCGAACTCGTTTTGATTGACGATCCGGTTTCGATGCGCGACGCCTATGCAAGCGGCGACGTTCATATCGGCTGGGCTACCCTCGATATGGTTCCGTTGTTCATCGACGGTTTCGTTAATGCCGATGGCTCGCCGAAGGATAGTCGCGTGATGCCACGCATCTTTCAACAAATCGATTGGTCAAACGGCGGCGACGGAATCGTCGTTCGCGAGAATATACGAACCGTTGATGACTTACGCGGCAAGCAAATTGTGCTTGCCGAAAACTCGCCCTCTCAATATTTCCTGCTTAACATGCTGGTGGCTGGCGGGGTACAGCCATCTGAAGCCAAATTTGTATTTACAGCCGACGCCTTTCAAGCGGCGACCGCCTTTAACGCACGGCAAGAAATTTCGGGTGTGGTCTCCTGGGCACCCGACATTTACAACTTGGAAAAGGTCAAAGGGAATCGGATGTTGGTCACAACCCAAACAGCCAACAAGTTGATCGCCGACGTTTGGTTCGCGCGAGCTGACTTTGCGCAGGAAAATTCCGGCATTATCGAAGGGCTTGTGCGGGGAATTTTCGACGGAATGACGGAACTAAAATCGGACTCTGCCAAGCAGACCGTCGCACAGCTCATGGCGGAAGGTTATAGCTTGCCGGCAAGCGATGCTTTGTCGATGTTGGGCGACGCGCACAGCACGAATTGGGCTGAAAACTACCAGTTCTTCGTGAACAAGAATAACCCGACGAACTTCGAACGCGTCTGGAACCAAGCGTATTACTTGTACCGGCGGATCGGAAAAATCAAAAGCCAACCTGTTCGATTCGATCAAGTCATGGACTTTTCGTTCATCAACAAATTGGGCAAGGAAGAGAAATATTCGGCTCAAGTCGACGAGTACGCAGTTCAGTTCGTTCCCAAGTCAACGTCCGAGGTCCGGGGCGCCGAAGAAATATTGACGAATACCGTCGTGATCCATTTCTTCCCAAACAGCTTTGATCTGTATAAGAAAGTCACCGTTCGAGAAGGAAATAAAGACGTCGACAGGGCTTACGATCCGAATGTCGATTTGATCCTAGAGGAAATTGCCAAGCTTTCTGGCCAGTTTGGCACGGCGCGGATCGTAATCGAAGGACACACCGATAGCTCGATGAAAGGACAAATTCCACCGAGCCTCGTCAAACAACTTTCCGCCGACCGCGCAGGCGCTGTGAAGACTGCTCTGGTAAACAAATTCCAACTGGATCCCAACAAGTTCAACGTTGCAGGAATGGGATGGGACGTTCCGGCGGATTCAGGTGATTCGAACAACCAAGCTAAAAATCGACGGGTCGAAATCAAAGTCTACCCGGCGGAAGCAGCGCAATAGTAAATAGTGGTAGTCAAATCCTCCAGGGTCTGACGCCAATTTGCGTAGTCTTCGGAGAAAATTGGGATCTGACCCTCATATTGAGGTTCAGCTCTAATAGTGCCGTACACTCAACGCTACGATCGAATCCATGAGCCCAAATC
>JANMEB010000257.1:0-3727 GCA_031376585.1 Planctomycetota bacterium
CGCAGCGTCGCTTTCAACCCAAGTCCAATTTGGAATCGTTCAAGGCGGTTTGGACGTGGACTTGAGACGTTGGTGCTGCCAACAGTTGCGAGAACTGGAATTTTTTGGATATGCGATCGGAGGGCTGAGCGTCGGCGAGCAGCCTCGCGAAATGTACGTGACACTGGAAGCAACTTGTCCGCATCTGCCTGCCGACAAACCACGCTACCTTATGGGGGTTGGCCGCCCGCAAGACTTGCTCACCGGGATCAGTCTAGGAATCGATATGTTCGATTGCGTCATGCCGACCCGCAACGGTCGGAATGGGTTAGCGTTTACCGACGACGGTCCGCTGCGAATTCGCAACCAAGTCCATCAGACCGACCCGCGACCGCTTGATGCGAGTCTTAGCTCAGCGTACTCGCATTTCAGTCGTGCGTATCTGCGGCACTTGTTCATGGCGGACGAAATGCTTGGCCCAATTTTGCTCTCGTTCCACAACTTGCTTTATTACCAACGGCTGATGGTGCGAGCCCGCGAAGCAATCGCGAACGATTGTTTTCGGGACTTTCTGCGGGAAAAGTTCATAGGATGGGGCGAAGTTCCATTCGAGATCGCTGAGCGGCGAGCATAAGTTCAGGCTTGGCAGGCCTGCGATTCAATCACATGCCCTTGTTGGCGAATTGGCAAAAATTTATCATGGTTTGCCGCGAAAGTCGGTTCGGAGTTGTTCAAGGGACTTGTTTGCCGATCGTTCGGCTCCGGGATTCTTTTTGGTGCCGACTGAGGCGAGCGGCTTTTAGCTGCTTGTCGTCGACCAACCCTTTAAGTTGAGTTTGAGAATGCGTGAAACCGTTAGTTGGCTGACATGGCTTGCTCAGATACCCCCTCAATCCGATGTGCCAGCCGATGCGGCGACCGCGCCCCCCGCTGGTCCTGGCGGTTTCGGTACTTGGCAATGCTTGTTGCCGGCGGCTGCGGGATTGATGTTGATGTATTTGATGATGGCTGCCAAGCCACGCCAAGCAGATGCTCAAAAATCGCGCGAGCAAATGTCAAGCTTAAAAAAGAACGACAAAGTAATCACCGCCGGTGGCATTTTTGGAATCGTAGTTCAAGCCAGCTCGGATTCCGAATACGTCACCATTCGAATCGACGAGACCAATAACACGCGCATCAAAATACTCAAATCGTCGATCGGCAAAGTGATCGCAGAGGACACCACGGAAAAGGACAAAGAAGCTTGATTCGGCGGCTCGGGCGCGGCTCCGAATGGTCGACAACAACAGGATAAGGATATCGGGCAAACGCATTTGATTGCCCGCGGAAGTCAAACCACTTTTAGGAATTTTGGTCCATGTTCGAACTCGTTTCCACAATTCAGAAAAATCCCACGTTTGCCTCACCACTGCACCCGGCACTTATCCTATTGATATTGGTCGGGGCCGTCGCGCTCTCCATTCTGTTGGGGAATTTCATCGCCAAGCATCTACGCAGCGAAGTCCATGGTTGGCGGTTGGGAACGATTTTTGCCGTCGTCTCCGTCGCAAGTTTGATCATTTGGTTTGGCTGGCCACCAAAGTTCGGCGTCGATTTGCGCGGCGGCTACACCATTATCGGGCAACTTCGCGATGACCCGGAACGGACCGAGCCTGTCGACATTGCGACCATGATTCCACAGCTCATGGCGCGAGTCGATCCATCCGGCGTCAGGGAAATCCTCATCCGGGCACTTGGGAAAGACAAAATCGAAGTTGTCATTCCGGAAGTCGACATGGACGAAGCATTGCGCATCTGGGATCTGTTCACGCAAGCGGGCGAGCTACGGTTTCGCATCGTGGCGGATCGAAATTACCATCCTGCGCTGACCACTCGCGCCAATGATTTGATCCAACGCGGGATTCACGACAAAATTGTTCGGGAAAAAGTCGAACCGCCTACCGACAATAAGTCAGGCAAAATCATCGGGCGCTGGTACGAACTTGGACGTGAACGCACGGAAGGAACCGGCGGTGGCCTCCAACCATTCAAGTTCATG
Organism: Planctomycetota bacterium; assembly: GCA_031376585.1. Lineage (GTDB taxonomy): Bacteria > Planctomycetota > Planctomycetia > Pirellulales > Pirellulaceae > JANMEB01. The sequence goes on from JANMEB010000257.1 coordinate 2,018, forward strand.
CCGAATCCTTCCCACTTGGTGCGCAACGGAAAGACCAAGCAAATTATCGACGTTCAACCGTTCCGTGGCGATCCAATAGAGTTTTCCAAATGGGCTGCCGAACAAAAAATTAATCGCGTCGAAATCCTGAACGTCGAGCCAGAAAGCGCCGACAACATCATGAATGTTGAAGGTCAACACGTTTATAAAGCATGGTCCGGCGTTGACGAAAAGGCTCGGCCGGCGGTCCATTTTTCAATGACGCGAGATGGACGACGGCGAATGCACGCCCTGACGTCGCGAAACAAGACGGACGGAGTAAAGTCGCCTTTGCTGGCGATTATCAGCGACGGCAATCTTGTCTCGGCGCCGACGATTAATAGTACGATCAGCGAAAGCGGTATTATTGAAGGCCGATTTACCCAAAAGGAAGTCGATGACGTCGTCCGAAATCTGGATGCTGGGAAACTCGAAGCAACTTTGAGCGAAAACCCCATCAGCCAAGACTTCCAGCAATCCAACATTGGCGAGGAGCTAAAGCGGCTTGGCATTTTGGCGTGCGCTGTTTCGCTTATCATCGTTACGATTTTCATGATGTTTTATTATCGGTTTGGCGGCTTCATCGCGAGCTTTGTATTGCTGTTGAACGTCGTGCTCGTGCTGGCGATCGTCATGATTATCAAGCAACCGTTAACCCTGACCGGCTTGGCGGGTATCGTGCTGACCATCGGTATGTCCGTGGACGCCAATGTTCTCATCTACGAACGCATTCGCGAGGAACTAAAAAAGGGAGCGGCGTTGCGCATGGCGATTCGCAATGGTTATGACCGCGCACTCACGACCATCGTGGATGCAAACCTGACGACTATGTTGACGGCGGTTGTGCTGTACGTTATTGGCACAGAGCAACTGAAGGGATTCGCGGTTACATTGATCTTGGGTATTTTGACGAGCATGTTCACCGCCATCTTTTGCTCGCGAGTTGTTTTGGAACTTGCCGAACGGCGCAAATGGATTACTAGCTTGAAAATGATGAACGCTTGGACTTCTGGACGAGTGATCGATTTCGTAGGCCAACGCAGAATCTGGTACGCGGTTTCTCTGGCGGTCATTGCGATCGGACTAGTGGCTGCGTTCTTCCGCGGTTCTGAAATTTTCGAGCATGATCTGCGTGGCGGATCCACAGCTCGAATCGTGCTGAACCCAGATTCAAATCTAAATGTCGAACAAGTTCGGGCGATGTTGGACAAATACGATGAAAAAATAAGCGATCGTGAATCAGCACAATTCACGGTGGCGGCAATCGATTCCAAAGAATTTCCCAACCGCGTTTTTAAGGTCGATAGCAATATTCCGATTTGGGAGGGTGACGATCGGCCTACCTACAAACAATTGAAAGAGGCCATCGTCGAAATCTTTGATGACAAACTGATGCAACTGCGAGTCGATTATGATCCGGCCAAACTAGAAGTGACCCGAATCGACGTGCAAGCGGCGCCAACCGGTGGCTCACCAGCGACGGGCCAAATACCAACTGGTCAAAATCCCCCAATTGCAACGCCTGAGAAATCGTCGAGTCGAATTGCAAATATGCCTTGGGCTGCGGCGTTAGCTGCAATTTCAAATCCGCTTGGAAATATTCTCGTTCAAGATACGCCCCCCGCTGGGCAGGAAACAAAAGAAGCCGCGCCAACGGGTGAATCGACTGCGGAATCGCCTGCTGTAAATCCT
>JANMEB010000282.1:0-6563 GCA_031376585.1 Planctomycetota bacterium
AGTTTGGCCAGCGGTGAACTAGAAGTCGCGCAACGCATCGCACAGCGAATCGGCATTCGCCATCGGGTCATTTCAACTCGCGAAACGGAACTGGCCGAATATCAACGCAACGATGCGCGGCGCTGCTTTCATTGCAAATCGCATCTGTATGGTGAAATATTCGCGCTCCGTGAAAATGAAGGATTTCAAACGATCTTATCCGGAACTAATCTCGACGATTTGGGCGACTACCGGCCTGGGCTTGAAGCGGCTACTGAGTTTGAAGTCCGCCATCCGCTGGCAGAATGTAAACTCGATAAAAAAGCGGTCCGCGCGCTGGCTCGCTGGTGGGGCTTGGAAATTTGGAACAAGCCGGCTGCGCCGTGCTTAGCCAGCAGAATTGCCTATGGCGTTGCAGCGACCGAAGAACGGTTGGCTCTGATTGACGCTGCCGAGAAATTCTTGAAAGGCCTCGGTCTCGATCAACTTCGAGTGCGTCTGCACGAAGGAGAATTGGCTCGAATCGAAGTCCCCGCTAATCAGCTTTCGCTGTTGACTTCTGAGCCGACGCGAACGAATGTGGTAAGGATGCTGCGCGAAATGGGATTTCGGTTCGTGTCGCTGGATTTGGCTGGCTTTCAATCGGGCGGACTTAACGCATTGCTCAAGCTTGATGCAAATCCAAAACTCGTGGAGAAATAATGCGATTCAATCGACGCAATGAAATTGATGAGTATCGGGCCACTGATGGCGTCTCGATTATTGAGCCGCCGCGGCTGTTGCCCCATCTTGTGATCTTAACCATGTTCATCGGCGGATCGCTTGGTGCCGTGCATTATGTTGCCGGTCCCCCAACGTTTAATTCGGTACTTCTCAGTCTAGCGTCGCCAACAGGCGTCATCTGGGCGTTTTTGTTTCTCGCGGCGTACTGGGTGACGATGTGGAGAATTCGGCTTGCGGCACTGTTGTGCTGGACGAGTTGGCTGCTGTTGACTATGGCAGGGAGTTCATTCACGGCGAACAAGTTGATCACAAGCTTGGAGCGTCCCTATCTACAGATCGATCCATTCCAATTGGAGAAGTTCGACGCGATCCTCGTGTTGGGCGGCGGCTCGGATACGACTCCCGCTGGCGTTCCGCAACTCGCAGCCGTGGGAGATCGATTGGCTCTGGCCGCGCGATTGTTCCACGCAGGTAAGGTCGACAAAATTTTGGTGAGCGGTCTGAGGCGTGGGGATTTGCAAGAAAAAGAACTTCAGTTGTACGAAGAGTCAGCAAGAATTCTCATTGAGCTGCATGTGCCCGAAGCGAGTATCGTTCAACTCAAACTGGGGACGGACACGTCCGAGGAAATTAAAGGCTTGAAGACCTGGCTTGGCGAAAAAAGCCCGATCCGCGTCGGACTGCTCACGTCCGCATGGCACTTGAGGCGTGCGACCATGTTGGCCGAGCGAAATCAAGTCGCGTCGATTCCCGTCCCCGCGAACTTCTTAAGTGAGAACATTCGCCCAGGACCGGGCATGTTAATTCCAAGCGGAGCCAACATGCTTATTTCCCAACTCGGCCTAAAAGAATATCTCGGCCTTTGGTTGGACAAGTAATACTAATGCAGCCCGAAAAAGGACATTCGCGCCGACCAAACTATTGTTTCGCTTTTTCCATTTTCAGCGCGGCCGAGTTCAGGCAGTAGCGCAAGCCAGTCGGCATCGGACCATCGTCGAATACGTGCCCCAAATGGCCTTGGCAACGACTGCAAACCACCTCGGTTCGACTCATGAACAACGTGTTGTCTTCATGAGCATCGACACTGTGCTCATTGATTGGTTTCCAAAAGCTGGGCCAACCTGTCCCTGATTCGAACTTCGTTTCGGAACTAAATAGAGCTTGCCCACAGCCTGCGCAGAGGTAAACCCCTTGTTCTTTTGAATCCGAATATTCGCCTGTGCCCGCGAACTCCGTTCCTTTCTCGCGAAGGACGTAATACTGTTCGGGTGTCAGTTTTTTCTTCCACTCAGATTCGGTTTTGGGAAGAGTGTCTAAAGCGAGGTCATCATTGACCATGGGTGTCACCTCTGAATTAGGATCATCTAAGTAGTTAAGTTTTTGAATCTTGGAATTAACTGACCATTGCCTTGACGACGAAGTTCGGCCCAGAACCAGCCAAGCCAAGACTCCGACAACCAGCAGAGCAATCAAAAAAAACTTCATTCATTCTTCTCCAATCTTGAGAGCCTAGCGCGTCCACGCCAGCCACGAAGTAAAAAGTGATTTGATGCGCGGACTAAGCCGCGACCGATTATACGCGTCAGCTATCTTTTTGATGCACTCGGCTTGGGTAGGATACGGGTGAATCGTGCGGCCGATGGTTTTCAAGCCCAAACCGCCGACCATAGCCAGTGAAATTTCGGAAATCATCTCGCCGGCATGCGAGCCGACAATGGTTGCTCCCAGAATCCGATCGGTGCCTTGTTTCACCAAAACGCGAATGAAGCCTTCGGTTTCGCCGTCCAAAATGGCGCGATCGATATCGCGGAACTGATGTTCGAAAGTGGTCGTTTTCCAGCCTTTTGCATGCGCCTCTTTTTCGTACCAACCAACGTGGGCGATTTCCGGATCGGTATAAGTGCACCAAGGAATCGTCAATGCGCTGACTTTGGCTCGACCGAAAAACAGTGAATTCTGAATTACAATTCGAGCCATGGCGTCGGCAGCGTGTGTGAACTTGAACCGCGAACAGATGTCTCCGGCCGCGAAGATGCGTCGGTTCTTTGTCCGCAATCGATCGTCGACTTGCACGCCCGATTTGTCGTATGCCACGCCGGCATTTTCTAATCCCAATTCCTCGACATTTGGCTTGCGCCCGGCGCCGACAAGAATTTCGTCGACAAGGATTTCGTGCGGCGATCCATTCGACGTAAATACCAATCGTTTGCCGTCGCTTGCGCTTGAAACTTGCAAGTTCGTTGCGCCGCAAACGATGCGAACGCCGTCGCTCTGCAGCGACTTGTCGAGCAAGTTGGCAGCGTCCCGATCTTCGTTGGGCAGAATACCGGAGGCGACTTCGATTAAATGGACTTCGCTGCCAAAGCGCATGAACGATTGTGCCAACTCGCAGCCGATTGCTCCAGCGCCAATCACGGCCAATCGGCGCGGCAACTCGGTCAATGAAAAAACGGTTTCGTTCGTCAAAAAGCCGACGGCGTCTAGTCCTGGAATGGGAGGCGTCGATGCGCGGGCACCGGTCGCAATCACGGCTCGTTTGAATCGCAGAGTCTGGCCGCCAACTTGAATCGTATCGGGGCCGGAGAAAGTTGCTTGGCCCAGAAAGACGTCCACACCCAATTCACGAAATCGGTCGGCGGAATCGAGCGGGCTAATTTCGGCGCGCAAGCGACGCATGCGCGACATGACTTCGCCAAAGTCAACGCAGACACCCGGTGGAACTTTGATACCGAATTGCCGCGCGTCGCGAACATTGGCCCAAGCCCGCGCCGAGCGAATCAGTGCTTTTGACGGAACACAGCCGAAGTTGAGGCAATCGCCACCGAGGAGATGTCGCTCGATCAAGGCGACTTTGGCACCCAAGCCCGCAGCTCCAGCAGCCGAGACCAATCCCGCCGTACCTGCGCCGATCACCACAAGGTTATAGCGTCCCGTCGGTTTCGGGTTGTTCCAGTTCGATGGACGGATATTGTCCACCAGCCGACGATTATGTTCGTCGTCCGGCAGAACGTGAATCGAATTCGATGGCGAACTGTGCGAATTTGGATCGGCTTGGAGATTCATTTCGACTCCGGTTGATCGTTGCGCATCATGGCAATAATTTCGGCAGTCGCGTCGGCCAAAATTTTCTCCAGCGGTTGGTCTTGAAGCCAGTGCGAAAAAACTGCAATCAACTCGCCCTGACTGGCGACGGCATCCTTGGGTGACTGCGCCATCGCGCAGCGCAGATTCAACTGCGCAAGCCTTTGCTCACGAATAGATTGGTCTTGAATCGCGCCGAGTTGCCTTTGCATCGAGCGCAGGAGTTCCACGAACTCACCGAATTCAACTGTTGGCACGGTTTCAGTCACTACTTCGACCGCATACCGCATTCGCTTTCCAGCGATCCGCAATCGATGCAATCGCAGCGTGTCGGCGTCCTGATTCGGAAAGGCTTGTACCAAATGAGCTAGTTCTCGAAACAGTTGTTGCCCCAACAACATGTTGGCGTTGGACACGTCGCGTCGCGTCCTTGTTCGCATATAGACTTGACGCAATCGCCGTTCCAATCGTCGCTTGCGCAGCAGTCTCCGGACCCGCTTCAAGAAGTCCGGCAATTTCGAGCGCCGGGCGCGAAGGAATCGCCGACGAATGCTTGTGGATAGCTGATTGTTGGCAACAAGCCATTTGCGCACCACATCGTCGTCACGAAGCGAATTGCAACTTCGTCTCAAACTACGTAAATTTCGCCGCAGCCAACGCCACGCTCGCGACGGAGAGGAATCGCGCTCAAGCCGCAACACGGCTTCGGCTTGGCGACACGCAATTCGCAACTCATGCAATTCATTTGGGGAGCATCGTCCACGCTCTATTCTTCGCAGAGCTTGTACCATCGCGTTGAATCGCAATCGCATTATTCGTCGTACAGTCGGCCGGCGAATCGTCAATGTTTCGGATGCCGTAATCATGTTGTCACTCAATTCGACGACGGCCGTGTAGAAACATGCTGCTCAAAGAAAAACGGTTGCGAATCTTTGTCGTTGTGATTGACGAACTGCACGCCGTTTTTTTGCGTGAAGCCAATGCGATGCAATTCGTCCAAAATTCCAAGCCGCTCGAATGTCCAATACGTCTCCGGCAACAACGATTCGCCGACGTGAAATCGAGGAAAAGCCTCGCGCTCGATCAGGAGGGTTCGCCAGCCTTTTTCGGCCACCGAACTCGCGACGGTTCCATCGGCTGGCCCGGCACCGATCACGACGCAATTAAATTCCGTCATTACTTTCGACATGTAACTTTCCGATGTTCTACTTTTCTGCTGGAGATATTTTAACTGATCCATTGCGTTTGTGATGGCTGTTCACCGGCGATTGTCACGAGTTTTAGGCGTTCCGCATTGGTATCGTGGAAGTTAGGCCCTTGGCTCGTCGACGACAATTAGAATAATGGACCACGGGATTCACTTTTGGGCTTGATGCTAGAAATTCGAAGCTGATCTTCGTTCAAGCCGGTTCCGGTCATTAAAGGATTGCAATGAGATTAGATTCTATTGCCAGTTGTACACGAATTCTTGCCCTATTCGTGTCCGTTTTTCAGGCAATCGTTTGCAGTGCCCAGCAATCATCCGACGATATTGCCACGAGCGATCCGGTCGCTGCCGCCAAAATGGAGTCGCGACTCTTAACCAACATTTCACAAATCACCGTGAACGGAATGCGGGCTGGCGAAGGTTATCTCAGCGATGACGGAAATTGGATCGTCTTTCAGAGCGAACGATCACCTGACAACCCTTTCTTTCAAATCTATTTAATGAATTTGAAATCTGGCGAGGTTGAACGAATCTCTCCCGGACATGGCAAGACGACGTGCGCATGGATTCATCCTGACTTGAATCGAGTTCTCTTTGCTTCGACGCAAGATGATCCGGACGCAATCAAGAAACAAAACGATCGCCTAAAACTACGAGCCGAGGGCAACGAACCACGCTACTCTTGGGATTACGACGAGCATTTTGAGATTTATGCTTACGATCGACTCGCCAAAAAATACACCAGATTGACTGACGCCACCGGCTATGATGCCGAAGGAAGTTATTCGCCCGACGGTCAATGGATCGCGTTTTCGTCGAACCGTCGCGGCTACGACGGGACGATGACGGCCGAAGAACAAATCCAATTCGAAAAGACGCCGGAGTTCATGTGCGACATCTACCTGATGAAAGCTGACGGAAGCGAATTGCGTCGGCTGACCGAAGAACAAGGCTACGATGGCGGCCCGTTTTTTTCACCGGATGGGAAACAGATTTGCTGGCGGCACTTTACGTCAGTCGATACAGCGGAAATTATGACCATGAACGTCGATGGCACCAACAAACGCCAGTTGACTCACCTCAATGCGCTTTCCTGGGCACCGTACTTCCACCCATCAGGCAAGTACTTGATTTTTGGAACCAACAAGCATGGGTTTGATAATTTTGAATTGTACATGGTCTCGGCCGATGGCGGCGAACCGATGCGCGTTACGCATGCGGCGGGCTTCGATAGTTTGCCGGTTTTCACGACCGGCGGCGATCAAATGTATTGGACGAGCACTCGCAGCGGTGACAAAGGTGGACAGATTTATAGTGCGAACTGGAATCATCCGGTCGCACTTAAAGCCCTTGGACTCGACGATGCGTCGGATATCGCTCGACATGTGGCATATCTCTGTCGCCCAGAGCTGGAAGGCCGTTTGACCGGAAGCGAAGGCGAGAAGAAGGCAACCGAATACGTTGCGACCGCGATGGATCAAGTTGGATTGAAGCCCGATGCGCCCGATGGCACTTGGTTTCATCCTTTTACTTTCCTCTCGGGCGCCAAGCTTGGACTCAAAAATCAGCTCAC
>JANMEB010000321.1:0-25938 GCA_031376585.1 Planctomycetota bacterium
CGCCGCGCTGCAAACTATCCGCAAACCGCTCAGCAGCGAAGCGTCTCAGTTCAACGCACAAACTATCCCGGTGACTACACCCGGATAGTTTGCTATTCGTTAGCCAGCGCGGAGGTATCACATTGTGGGCATTCCCATCACGGCAATTCTCATCGCGTTTGTTATTGCTTTGAGGACGCCTCAATCGAACGATCAACTGGAGTATGGAGACCACAGATTTTCGATAAACGAGATACCAATGCTCGGCCTGTGGGACTATTCCGACGGTGAACCACAACTAGGAAAACAAAAACCTCCCAGGTTTGACTTTGCTGGGACGGGGAAATGGGCCGGATACGATGCTGTGTGGCTGATTCGCGATTCCAAACTGTTTCTCTCGTCGATACAGGCAAAGCGCGACGGCCAACGAATCAAGAACGAGGAAATATTACTTGATCGCAAATTTCCTGCCCTCGCCACATGGTTCACCGGCAGAATTCATTTGTTTGTTGGCGATTACGACACCGAAACAAAACAATATGCCTCGGTCATCGTCTGTCACGTGGACAGTGGAATTGTTAAAAACATGACGTTCGAACCAACTCTCGAATACACGTTCGAATGGAATGGTTTGCCTTCGCAGCACACAGAATCGACGAAATAGCTGGCTAACAAATAAGCATTTGACATCGCGAGTCTTCGAGCCGATATTCAAGTGCTCTGTTCACGACGCCCGGTAGCGGCGTTGGGGGGCGGGGGCGGGCTATTGGGATTTGCTTCGAGCGCGACGTTGCGCGACGAGAGCTTATAACATCGGCGCGGAGGGGCTCGCGAGCGCGGCGCGAGTCGGAAGCGGCCGAGTGGTGAGCAATGAAAGGGCGATCCGCTGGGCTAGGGCCACGAATTCGTCAAAATCGCCGACTGAGCGCGGAGCGGCACTGCTGACGCCCAGTGAGGCGATTGAAAAATATTGGCGATTAATTCGAAACTTTGCCATCATTCCTTAGGATAGGGGGCGAAGCAGAAAAGGGGGCAGGTCTCGAAAAAGCAGCACAAGGTATTGAACTTGCCGAGATCCAGAGCGAGAATTTTCATGATCGATTTGTCCTTTGGGTTTGGGGTTGGAACTTTGTGACTGACAGTTCAATGCTGCCATGATCACGGGTCCGAGTCGTCAGATTTTATTCGAATGACTCCCACCCCAAACCCAGGACTTACATGGATTCTTTATCCTCAGTCAGATAGCGAAGTTGGGTGTATGTGTTAAGCCCCTATTATTATTTACTGCTGTTTGCCAATTGCATTATTTTTTGCGTTCTTCCACTCGTTTTACTCTGGTTCGGCTTTGTTTATTTCAACGTAGGGCGAACCCGACGAACTGGACTTTTCGATCCGCGCTGGGATGGCTTGACCTATGCTGATTGGGATGCATTTGCATTGGCGTGGATTGCGGAACTTTCCGGAAACAAACCACCGCCACTTCCAAATGGGCACGTTCTATTTTCTGAAGATCCCGAATCAACGGCGTCAGATTTTGTGGTGCCCATGTGTTTCACGGCATCCGTTGAATCACAGTGGCGTTTCATCGATTCAGTGTTTCGACTTGGAAATGACGAAACGATGAGGCACTTGGCCGCAGGCCCGGTGGAACACTTGTTGAGCAAACATGGAGAGGCAAACATTGATCGGTTTGAAAAACTGGCTCACTCCGATCCTCGTTTTGCTCAAATGTTAAAAGGCTGCTACAAAAACTCGATGTCCGACGCGGTTTGGGATCGCCTCTGTGCGGCGCGCGGCCAAGTCGGAGCAAAGGGGACACTCTAGATTAAAGAGAAAGTAGAATGTCCCCTTATCTCCGATTCATCTTCACACTGACGCCCAACGCTGCTTGAAATTCGACCGTTCGCCAGTTTAAACTACTACTATCGAGACGTTGCGCCGCAATTCATCCGCAAATCGAACTGCAGCGACGCGTCTCAGTTCAACGCACCAAATATCCTGGTGACTACTCCCGGGAAGTTTGCTATTCGTTTTTTCGTTTTAGGCGTCGATTCGAGCTTTCTATGAAGTTGGATACAATAGTGTTGATTGTGTTTCTGGCAGCGGCGGCAACCAATGTAGCGCTTTCGATTTACGCCATTTGGCGTGCGCGAGGGCTTCTACGGCTTTTGGCCAGTATTCCACTGCTGGGCTTTCTTGGCGTCGGCCTCAATATTCTTCTAGCCGTATCGCAAGACCCGACATCTCACAACCTCTGGCCATTCGAGGTACTCGTAACTTGTGTAGCGGGCATCATTTATTCCTTTTTCTTCCTCGGGCTGCAAAACCTGTATTTGCGGAGGACGAAAAACCACGAGCATGAAATGGACGGGTAACCCAAAAATGTACCCGAGTTGGTGGCGGTGCCGGACTTAAAATGACGAATCGCTCGGCGGTGAGGAACGATCGGAGTGATGAATCCTCGGTTCGGTGTGGATTGAAGTGATTTTTGGGCGAATTCGGAAAAGGACTTGGTGTTTGAAACAGAGTGACATCGGCAACGCACGGCGCACGCTCGCGGTTAATTCGGTATCCTATTCGCAAGGTTCACAAACATTCGAAAAAAGGATGAACGTACGTGCTGCAAATTTTTGTTGACGCTCGCGGAAAGAGTTTCGTAATTCTGGTCACGCTGATCCTTTGTTCGACCTTATACGGCGACGATCGTTGGCCGCAGTTTCGGGGGCCGGATGGACAAGGGCACTCCACGCAAACGGACGTGCCGGTCCAGTTTGATTTGGAACACGGCGTGCGCTGGAGAACGCCAATCGAAGGTAAAGGCTGGTCTTCGCCGGTTGTTGCCGATGGCCAAGTCTGGTTGACGACAGCAGTCAGCACCGCCGCAAGCGCAGAAGAGACAGAAAAGAAACTGGCAAATGTGGAATTCAAAGACATTAAGGAAGTCGCCAGCAGCGTTACGTTTCTTGCCGTGTGCGTCGATTTCGCGAGCGGGAAAATCATTCACCGTATCGAGCTTGCGACAACAACTGATCCGCAGCCGATCAATCCGCTCAACACATTCGCATCGCCAACTCCAGTTCTGGATGGCGGCCGCGTCTATTGCCATTTCGGAAATTACGGAACTTGGTGCTTGGACTCAAAATCCGGCAAGACGATTTGGCACGAGCAAATTGAAGTCGAATACAGCGTCGGGCCGGGCAGTTCGCCAATTCTTTGCGACGACTTGTTAATCGTCGTTTGTGACGGCTGTGACCAGCAGTTCGTGCTGGCGTTGGATAAAGCCACGGGGCAAACCGTTTGGAAAACGCCGCGGCCAGCGTTGCGTGCCGACAGCGTGGAATTCAAGAAGTCATTTTGCACACCGCTGGTAATCGAAGTCGACGGAAAAAAACAAATCGTCGTCCCAGGTGCCCAATGGATTGCAGCTTATGAACCGGCCAGCGGCTTGGAAATTTGGCGTATCGATCACGGCGACGGTTTTTCGCTGTGCGCTGCCCCGTTGTTCAGCCACGGCTTAGTCATCTTTTCAACCGGATACGGAAAACCGGATTTAGTTGCGGTGCGGCCGGAAGGTCACGGCGATGTGTCTTCAACTCATGTGGCTTGGCGAACTACGCGCGGCGCCCCGAACAAGCCGTCGCCGATCATCGTCGGCGACGAGTTGTACATGCTTGCCGATAACGGCGTGCTGACGCAGTTACGAATTGGAGACGGAAGCGAAGTCTGGCGGCAGCGGCTCGGCGCTGAGTATTCGGCGTCCCCAGTAGCTGCTGGCGACAAGATTTACTTTCTCGCGCACGACGGCACGGTCAGCGTCGTTCAAGCCAGCCCTACGTTTCAATTGTTAGCCGAGAATAAACTTGAATCTCGTTTAATGGCCAGTCCCGCCATAGTCGGCAAAGACTTACTCATTCGAAGTGAGCAAGCCCTCCTGCGAATTGGCAATTAAGCTTTACGAATCTCACGAAGTTTCGCTCGCTTCTTCCGAATGGGCTTGCTTATCAAGTCCCCAAGTTCGATAGCGATGAATCATGCCAACGATGCCACGTGATCCGATTACAAGCCACAATCCAATCGCAATTTTTGCGAGCGCCTCCAAGAAAATTTCACCCATGAAGAAATTATCGTTGCGGCTATTGACGTACAAAGTGTTTGCAACATACGAACTCATCTCACTGATGCCGCTGATAAATACGACGACTCCGCAGACGCTGAACACGATTGATGTCACCTCAGAGGTTGAAATTTTCAAAGCAGTTACCGCCGATGGATCAGGACTTACCATTCGCGAAGTAATCCAATCTGGCGAAGTCCACAAAACTGCCGCAACGGTCGCAATGGCGACGAACGGAATGAACATGGACAGCGCCATGAGAAAGTCGGACAGTTCGTATTTGAACCGATCTAAGCTGACGAGGAAATAAAATGAATTGCCAAGTACGGCGAATATGTAGATAACCGCATAGCCGCCGAACAACAGGGCCAATGTCTTGCAAACTAATCGAGCGATTTCCTGGCGGGTCATTGTATCGATCTCCGAGAGCGTCAACTTAGCTTGATTGTGGCAACATTGCGCAGTGGGTATAACGGTGCGAGCGTCGAATCTAGCTATTGGAATTGGAGAACGCCATGTTGTCACGAGCTCTTTCGGTTTGTTTGATCTCGTTAGGATTGCTTTCGGTAGTTGGCTGTGGAGCAAGCGGTAATCCGCACGAAAATTTGGCGAATCGAGGTATGGCTATCATGGACCAAACGGTCGCTACGTTCGCCTCGATCAAGGATGAGGCTTCGGCCAAAGCAGCAATGCCGAAGCTAGAAAAATTCGGCGAACAAATGAAGGCACTCGCCGAAGAAGGAAGAAAACTTGGTGAACCGTCGGCGGAACTCAAAGCGAAAATCGAGGCAATGACCAAGACCAAAAGTGCTGAGTTCCAAGCAAAAATGACAGAGTTCACGATGAATATGATGCGCAATCCCAAGCTCATGGAGACGATTGCCCCGATTATGCAGAAATTTTCACAGAATCAATAAACCAGTGCAGCGAACAGGAAAAGCCCAATGATCAATCGAGAGCACTTCCGACTGTTGAATCATCGCAACATAACCTCCATTCGAGAGGGTCGAACCCTAAAGGTTTTGTTTTCAAGTCTTTGCTATTCAATTTTCGCGGTGGCCGTAACAGCGCGAATTGGCTTTTCGCAAGCGACTAGTTTTGACGTTGACGTCTATCAAGCGGCTGCGACGAAAATTATTTCGGCCGGGCGTGAAAAGAACGATTCATGGATCAAGCTCCAAGAACTGTGCGACGATATCGGCAATCGGCTGAGCGGTTCGAAATCGTTGGAACAAGCGATCGATTGGGCGCAAGCCTCGCTCAAAGCCGACGGTCAAGAAAATGTTCGCGCCGACGAAGTCACCGTGCATAAATGGGTTCGTGGAAATGAGCATTGCGAATTGATCAAGCCGCGCGCACTAAGAATCGAAATGTTGGGGTTGGGCGGATCGGTCGCGACGCCCAAGGACGGCATCACCGCAGAGGTTATCGTCGTCAAAGACAAAGAGGAACTTGCCGCTTTGCCCGATGAGGCTATCCGAGGCAAAATCGTCGTCTTTAATTTCGCGATGCCGAAATATTCGCTTGAAAAAGGCTCTGGTTACGGCGAGGCAGTTCAGTATCGAACCAACGGAGCGAAATGGGCTTCGGAGCGCGGAGCGGTCGCCGCTCTCATTCGATCTGTCACCGCGAAGTCGCTGAACTCGCCGCATACCGGTGCGATGCGATACGGCGGTGCAGAAACACGAATCCCGATAGCGGCCATCACCATTGAAGGAGCCACCTTACTGGCGCGACTGCAAGCGCGCGGAAAAAATCCAGTCGTTAAACTTTACATGGAAGCGGCCGATCAAGGTGAAGCCACTTCTGCCAACGTGCTTGGCGAAATCGTTGGAAGCGAAAAACCTGAAGAGATCGTCGTGATCGGTGGGCACATCGACTCGTGGGACGTAGGCCAAGGCGCTCAAGACGACGGAGCAGGCTGCGTCGCAGCAATGGAGGCCCTCAACATTTTGCGCAAACTCGGCTTGCGTCCACGGCGTACCATTCGTGTTGTGTTGTGGACCAATGAAGAAAATGGCGTGGCCGGCGCGCAGAATTATCTGGCGCGCCATCAAAACGAAATCCACGTTGCGGGAATCGAATCGGACTCGGGCGGATTCGTACCCGAAGGATTGAGCGTTGAGATGCAAGACGAAGCCAAGCAAGAAATCGCCCTCGTGCAACTTGGCAAGATACTTCAACTGTTAAAGCCGCTCAACGCAACGACCGCGAAGTCTGGGCATTCGGGCGTTGACGTCGGGCAGTTGAAGACTTTGGGAACGGCTTGCTTGGGGCTCGACGTGGATGGTTCATTGTATTTCGATACGCACCATACAAATGCGGACACCGTCGACAAAGTGAATCCAGCCGACTTAACCGATTGCGCAATCACGGTGGCGGTGACGGCGTATGTCTTTGCCGATATGCCGAGTCGCTTGGGCGAGCAATAGACAATCAAAGTTTGTCTCGTCGAGCATCGCTAGCAGATTTTCTCTGTAACTCCGTTAGCACCGCGAACTCGCTTGAAATCAGGCTGTTTTTTGAGACTATTGGCGAGTTGCTAAAGTTTCGTTTATCGGTACAACCCGAACAACCGATAAATTTTGACAAGCGAGTGGGGAATTTGCGCGCTTCCAGCCAAGGGCGTTCTGCTTCAACGGTCCACATCAGGAATGAACTATGCAATTCTTTGAGCCGAAAAAAAATCCTCAGGGTGATCGTGTCAGGCCCCAATTTTCTCCGAATCCGCTGCGGCGGTCGCTCATTGGCGTCATATCAGGTCTGTTTTGTCGTTGGTCTATGGCTGTTTTGTCCGTCGTTGGGTTTCCAATCGGGATAACGTGTGCTGCGTTTGGTCAAGGTATGCCCGAACAACACATTTCCATTGGTGATTTGCCGGCCCCCGGTCAAGGAAGCGAGCCGACATTTTTCGAGGAGATGATGCAGGTTGATTACGCGGAATCCCGCAACATGATAGATGAAAATGAAAATGACGGAATGCAACGCCAGCTCGACCAACAATGTTTTTGCCACGACGCACCGTATTCAAACGGCGGTTGCATGGATAACCCTTCGGAATCATGTTGTGAGCAATGCGGGTGGTACGCCGGCGCTGCCGTCGTTTTCGCCAAGCCACATTTCAAAGAATCGTTCCAAGTCTCGTCATTGGATCTTGCGTCGGGAACGCAATCGTTGATCCCGTTCTCGTACGACTACGCTGCAACGCCGCGCGTTTGGTTTGGTGTTCGTTCAGGCCAATCAGGGTTACGATTGTCTTATTGGGAATTTGATCAAGACGGCAATTCGACGAACAATTCCGCTACCCCTACGAATTTCTTCGGCGCGCACGTCGTTTCGACCATCTTCCCCGCCAATATTTTCGCGATGCAACCCGGACAACAACTAGTTGCCAACGATTCTTTGGAAACTCAGATCATTAATTTGCATGGGACCATTGAAAGTAGCTTCGACGGCATGAATATCGTCGGAGGCGTTGGTCTCCGGTACGCACGACTTGTGCAATCCTATGACGCGACGGTGTTGAACCCAGTTCTCAATGCAGTCGTCATTCCCACCGTGGCGTCGCACCTCGAATGGGATCGGAAATTCAATGGTGTTGGCCCTTCGGTGTCGGTTGATGTGCGCAAAAGATTGGGCTGCAGTTCGTTCTACGGGGTTGCCAATGGCGGTGGAGCATTGTTGTTTGGTGAGAAAACGCTCGATCGAACTGTCCTAAACGACCAAAGCCCGCAACCTGCGCTTCCATTTCTGAGGTTGGAAAAAGCAGACGAAGTCGTCGGTATTGGCGAGCTGGGTTTTGGTCTGGAATGGTGCGGATGCACGGGTTCGGGCAACGAATTACGCTTTCGCGGCATGTACGAAGGGCAGCTTTGGGCTGAATCCGGTGCCCCAACACTTGGGTTCCTAGGCTTCCAAGGTTTCGCGGTCCAAGCCGAATTGCGACACTAGATCTCGCAACAAAAGTCCTCGACGCAAGTTGACGGTCGGAATCCGCCAGCGGACAATCGACGCACTAATTCCTTTGCCAAGGGGACGTCGATGGCTGGTTTTCGGTACTCGATTCTCGTCGGATTGATTTGCTTGCGGCAGCTTGCTGCGTGTCAGGATTCCGAGTCTGAATCAACGACGGAGTTGGTTGGCCGGACGCGCGATGACTTCATTGTTACGCCAGTCAATCAACTGCTGACGCCTTATGGAACCCAAATCGAACTCGCCGGATTGCGCCCGCAGGTCTTGGCGCTTTCGCCAAACGGGAAAATGCTCGTCGTTTCCGGCAAGACCAGTGAACTGGTTGTCGTGGATCCCAGCAAAGCCGAAATCAAACAACGGGTTGCTCTTCCCGCCGACGATCAAAACGAACCACTGGCTGAACAACCTTCCGAGAACATTCTTACCCCCGACAAAGTTGGACTTGTCAGTTACACCGGGTTAATTTTTTCGGCTGACGGCACGCAGATATATCTCAGTTGCGTAAGCGGCTCGATCAAAGTCTTCCTCGTTCAAGCCGACGGCGTAGTATCGCCTTCGCATACGATTCATTTGCCCCACGCCAACGCGCCTCGTCGAAAACCGGAAATTCCAAGCGGACTGGCGTTGACCCCCGACGGAACGCGACTTTATGTTTGCGGAAATCTGTCAAATCGTTTGCTGGAATTAGACGTCGCTTCCGGCAAATTGCTGCGATCGTTTGACGTTGGCGTAGCTCCCTACGACGTCGTTATTGTCGGCGACAAAGCCTTTGTGAGTAATTGGGGTGGACGACGACCAGGCGTCGGCGATCTCACTGGACCGGCGGGGAGAGGGACGGAAGTTCGCGTCGATCCTGTGCGGCATATCGCTAGCGAAGGATCCGTTTCGATAGTTCATTTGGGCGCAGGAATCGTTTCGCGGGAAGTTCTCACTGGCCTGCACCCGTGCGATTTGGCTGTGTCGCCGGACTCGAAATTCGTCGTTTGTGCGAACGCTGCCAGCGATAGCCTCAGCCTGATCGATGCAGCCAAGGAAGAAATCGTCGAGACTATTTGGACCAAACCAAAACCCTCCGATCTTTTTGGTGCTTCGCCCAATGCGTTAACATTTGACAATTTGGGCAGGACACTGTTCGTCGCCAACGGCACCCAGAATGCAATCGCGATCCTCGACTTTAAACCCGAATTGAAAGGGGAATCCCGATTGCGCGGGCTCGTTCCCGTGGGCTGGTTCCCCGGAGCAGTTGTTTTTGATGCGGCGCGAAATTCATTGCATGTTGCCAACATCAAGGGGCTACCTATCGCGCCAAAAAAAAATGCTGCCACCGATGGATTCAACTCGCATCATCATCACGGCAGCGTCTCAAGCTTTTTAATTCCGTCGCCGACCGAACTTCCGCGACTTTCGGAACGCGTAGCAAAGAACTTGCGCTATCGTGCGATTGAACAAGCTTTGCTTCCCGCGCGCGACGATCAACCGCCTCGCGCAATTCCTGAGCGCATCGGCGAGCCAAGTCTTATCAAACATGTCGTCTACGTGATCAAAGAAAATCGAACCTACGATCAAGTCTTCGGGGCGTTAGGAAAAGGCCGCGGCAAGCCAGAATT
Organism: Planctomycetota bacterium; assembly: GCA_031376585.1. GTDB lineage: Bacteria > Planctomycetota > Planctomycetia > Pirellulales > Pirellulaceae > JANMEB01. The sequence continues at coordinate 9,673 of JANMEB010000321.1, forward strand.
ATGTGTATTTGGGGCGGAATTCACGCCGAATCAACACAAGCTGGCCGACGAATTTGTCTTACTCGATAACACTTATTGCTGCGGCATTTTGAGCGCGGACGGCCACCAATGGAGTACGACCGCTTTCAGCACGGACTACATGGAAAAGAGCTTTGCAGGTTTTCCTCGCAGCTATCCCGATGGCATGGGCGAAGACGAGGTCGACGCGCTGGCTTACTCGCCCGCTGGCTTTATTTGGGACGCCGCATTGGCCAGGGGAATCCAAATTCGAAATTACGGCGAGTTCATGATGCCCAAAGTCCGTTGGCGTGATGCGACCAAGCAAGGGACGCCACCGTTCCTGACTTGTTATCGAACGTGGAAGGGCGAAACCGACGAAGCGATCTTTGAAAGCGAGCCCGCGATCGAAACGATTCGCCCATTTTCGCCAACAGAATACATCGGCTGGGAAATGTCCGTACCCGATCAAGCCCGCGCCGACTTTATCCTCAAGGAACTAAAGGAATTCGAGACTAAGGGCGAGTTTCCGGAACTGGTGATAATCTGTTTGCCCAACGACCATACGTCAGGAACAAATCCAAATTGTCCGACGCCTGCGGCATGTATCGCCGATAATGATCTCGCGTTTGGTCGGATCGTCGAAGGATTGAGCCACTCAAAATTCTGGCCGGAGATGGCCATTTTCGCAATCGAAGACGATCCCCAAGCCGGCTGGGATCATGTCAGTGGCTATCGCACAACTGCGTTTTGCATCAGCCCCTATGCAAAACGAAACACTGTCGTCAGTACCCAGTACAACACGACTAGCATCTTGAGAACGATCGAGCAGATTCTGGGAATTCCTCCCATGAATCAGTTCGACGCCAGCGCTACGCCAATGTTTGATTGCTTTTCAGCACAAGCCAACGTTCAGCCGTTCGCGGCTCTCCCCACCAACATTCCGCTGGATCAAATGAACGCCGGAACAGGCGACATTCACGACCCAATTCTTCGCGAGGATGCCATTGTTTCAGCTTCGATTGACTTCAGCGAAGTCGACCACGCACCCGAAGACCTTTTGAACCGCATTCTTTGGCGGGCCATGAAAGGCACGAAAGTTCCTTTTCCCGAATGGGCTTCCAGCGAGCCTTCCGAACGAAGGAACGAGGGAGAATAGCAACCTATCCCGACGTGAATTCGACTACAGTTTCGGACTTGGTTGAAGCTTCTTTGATGCGTTCATGCAACTCACAGTTGCTCGTCGTGCTGATTTAATGCGACTTTGCGTTTTTTTCTCGTTTGGGTCGTCGCATTCTTGGTTATTGACATAAAGTTCGAATTGGGCTCAGAGCTTGCGGAACCGCGAGCTTAAGTAGGGAGCACCGGTCAACGTCAATTCCTTTGCATCGAGATTCCAAATGTCACAACCATCGATTTTGTTGGCCGACGATAGCAGTACTGTTCGAACCGTTGTTGGCCGAGCGCTCACCCAAGCAGGCTACAACGTAATTTACGCAAACGATGGTGTTTCGGCGGTCGAGATGGCGCGAGAGAATTGCCCATCACTTGCCGTTTTGGACATCGTTATGCCCGGCTTAGATGGCTACGGAGTTTGCGAGCGACTGAAAACGATGGGCCCTCCCTGGGAAGACCTCCCGATCGTCTTTTTGACCTGCGTCAATTCAAAAGCACTTGAATTGCTGGGCGATGCGTACGGTGCGTACCTTCGCAAGCCAGTACAACCAGATCAGTTGCTTGCTGTGATTGAAAAGCAAATTGCTCTGGCCCTGAAAGCTAACTGATTCGATCTCTCGGCCCGTCTCATTGCATCAACTTCACTTTTGACTTCACTTCGACGATTGCGCTGCGCTATGAAAACGTTCGACCAAATACCAAGACTTGAGCTGAAGTCCACCTCGGACTTCGAACAATGGTTAACCGAAGTTAATCTTTTTGCGCAGGAAACGCTGAACGAACTGCACGAAGTCGCAGGCCTGTTGAAAATCGCGTTACCTCGAGACCAACACGTCGATCAGAAGACGATAAGCAATTTCGCGCCTCGGAGCGAGGACCGCTCATCTGCCAATGCTCATTTTGCATCTGGCGACCGACTCAATACCGACCACGACGATCCGTTCGCATCGCTCCAGAATAAACTTGCCAAGCAATTGAAAGCTGCGCCGAGTTCAAGCTCGAATCCAATATCTTAAGCGTTGGTGCTATGCAACAAATCGACCTAACGTACTCCGACAAGTACTGCGTATTTAGAAGCGGCGACGACCGCTTTTGCTTACCGGCTCCTTCGATTCGTAACGTCGTCCCGCGGCCCGTATTGTGTCGATTGCCGATGACCGACGATGTATTGGCCGGGTTGGCTCATGAACAACGCGAGTTCATCCCGGTTTACAGCTTTCGCGTAATACGCGGCGTGGTTTCGCTTCCGCAACAAGAACAACAAATTCTCGTCTTGACCGCAGATTCCGGTGCCTGGGGTTTGCTGATTGATGAAGTTCACGGATTGGAATCCTTGGAACTATCGCTTAATTCAAATCGCGGGCAATCCGGAACTTGGTCATCGATCTGCGTTGGCTCGACCGCATTCATGGACCAAGTCGTGACGGCGATCGACTCACAAGATTTGCTCGAATTCGTTCAGGAGCGGCTACATCAATCATGGAATCACGCTCGTCAACAAGCCATTGAATTAACGCAATCGAATCGAACTGAACCCGGCTATGTGGGTCACGCTGGCCAATCAAAGGTACTCTAATGCGAATCCATACGATCCTCGTCGGCACACTTGCAACATGCACGTTTTTAGGCGCTAGCGGCGGAGTGTTGATCGGGATGTTTCCGAGATCACCGCTGGCCATCGTCCTCAGTGTCGGACTGTCGGCGTTCGCCATTGGGTCCGCGTTCTGGCTACACGTGAAGTTGCGGCTTGCGATTCGAAGCCTTCAACGACAAATCACCGCGCCCGACCAGAAAAGCACGGCTCAAACCGGTTTCGCGGAATTCGACTCCTTTCTTTCCGTCGTACGTGTCACGCTCAACGAATCCGCAGCTCAAGCCAAGCACCTGCGAGAAGAATCGGACGAGCTGAAATCACTTCTGACCAGCCTTGATCGAAGAGGTACGGGCGATCGTTTGCAGGCCAACTCGGTGCGACAACTCACGGGAATACTCTCCAGCTTCGGCGCACAAGTCGAAACGGACTTGAGCCAAATCCAAGCCTGCAGCCGAGAAATAAACCGCTGCGCCGATCACATCGCTGCCGGCGGCCAAGAACAAACTTCCGCTGTCAACAAGTCCGCGCGGATGATCGAAAGTATCTCCAATTTTGTCGATTCCGTGCTCGAGGACGCTTCGGCTGCTAATACTTCGGCCCAGTCGACGTTTCAATCAGCACGCGATGGACTGCAAGAGTTTGAGCAATTGTTAAGTGAGTTAAGCGAAATTCAATCCCTGGTGTCGAGCCGCGAAAAGCGATTGCGTGCGTTGGGGGAACATACCCGCGAAATCGGTTTTATCGTTCAAACGATTGGGCAAATCTCATCGCGCACTGACTTGCTTGCACTGAATGCATCCATCGAATCGGTCCGCGCCGGCGAGCATGGCCGAGGATTCGCCGTCGTCGCTCAGGAAGTTCGCACTTTGGCGGAACAATCCGCAGAAGCTTCCCGCGACGTAGCCATGCGAATCGAGAATATTCAAAACGAAACGCAACAGTCCATCGCCGTCATCGACGACGAGCACGCGCAAGTCCAACAAGTGTTAAAGCGCCTTGCCAAAGCCGCCGACTTGTTGCGGGCGATCGATCAACTAGCGAGCGACGCCGCCAAGCGCACCTATCGACTTTCTCAATCCACTGAACAACAGCTTCGATTGACCCAAGAATTCGTTGACGTGATGCAGCGGATTTCCGAAACCAACCGAGGCAGTCGCAGCCACGTCGAAGGAGTTCGCTGGACTACGAAATCCTTGGATAAATTGACTCGACAAATCAGTGGAACGGTTCGCCATATTAGCCCCCAGGCCCAAGCGCGTTTGGTCGAAGGAATCCGCCCCTCCCCAATAGATTGCAACCACAACGACGCTCTTGGCGACGAGACTTGGGAAAATAATGACGCAATCAATGCGGTCGACCGAATGGGTCATCAACTCAATTCCGCCACGGCCATTTTGCAAGCCAATAACTAACGCTGAACTTCCACGACCAATGCAAAACGACATCCAATACGAAACGATCCTCAGCGCGCCGGCAGCCCTTCGCGAGTGGCTCGACCCGAATCGCGGCAATCATGAGAATTGGCAGCAAGCGTCGGCGGTTCTGCGTGATATCGAAGCTTCCGCTCAAGCTTCCAATCTGCCCGAAATGGCGGAACTGGCCGGGTTGCTTTTCAGCTTGTTGGAGATCGCCGAACTCCAAACGCCAACCGATTTAATTCCTTCTCCTGAAATCCAGGAGATTCTTGCGTTCGTCGATGCAGGCTTACAAGTGCTTGTTGATTCCGTCGAACGCGATGAAATCAACAACGCCGCTTTGAAAACAATTACTGGACAAGCCCAAGGCCGCTGGGGTGAATGTCTGCAACTAGTCACCAGCACCGAGTCGAACAAATCGCATGTGGAATTTTCAGAACTAACGACAACTGAGATCTGCTCGAATGGCGATATTCCCCACGCCGTGGCCATGAATCCACAAGAGGCTGCCGCACAAATCAGCATGTTGCTGGCTGCCATTGGCGCGACGGTCGAAGATTCACCGGAATTTGAGCCGACATTGGAATCAACCGGTCAACACGCGCAATTTCCCCTGGAATTGAGTCTCAATGACGAGTCGCCATCTGAATTTTTTACGGACGTCGATTTGCGCGACGCTTTCATGCACGATGCGACTCGTTGCCTAAGCACTATTGAACAGACTGTTTTGGCGACGGAAAGCAGCTCGCGTCAGGGCGAAAGTCATCGCCTGATCTGCCGCGAATTGCACACCCTTAAAGGGGCATCGGCAAGTGTTGGGTTCCGCAAAATGGCTAATTACTTGCATGGCATCGAGGAGTCGATCGAGCGGCAAGCCAATGCTGGACACAATCTTGAAAGCGACCAATTGCTGAAAGCGGTCGATGCTCTACGAGCACAAATCTCCAAATTGAATCCGCCCCCTCCTCGCGCGGCGACAATCGAATTGATGCCGAGTCGGCCAGCCCATACCAACTTCGGCAATCACAACTCGTCGTCGATCGTGGCTGAGAATCTGGACGACGATGGTCAAACTTCCATACGTGTTCGATCATCCACTCTTGATCGCCTGATGGACTTGTTGGCGGAACTAGTAGTACTGCGCAATCGCCGCGGAACACAGATCAGCGAGCTTGACGTATACACGCAAGAACTAACGCAGTGTGCCGCTCGACTGAAACGATTTGCCGATCAACTTTGTGATTACAGCAAATCCTTTCCGCGAAACGAAAGCAATACGAGTTCCAAAGGCACGCTGGAAGCGCACTCAGAGTTCGGGCATATGCATCTCGGCCTAGAAATGGCCAGCTCCAGGGCGACTTCGGAAGTTGCCAACGACTTGAGCGAAATTTCGCGAGCGATCAAGAGCGTTTCACGCCCCATCGGCGAAGAGAATGAAGCCCTGACACATTTTATTCGCCAGTTTCGGCAAGAAATGATGCAGCTTAGGAGACTTCCGGTATCGGGCCTGTTCCAAAGATTGCAGCGCGCAGCACGTGACGCAGCTCGGGCCGAAACAAAACAAGTTCAGGTCGATTGCATTGATGAACAAACGGCGATCGATCAATCCTTGCAAGAGAAGCTTTACGAACCCCTTTTGCACCTCGTAAGAAACGCCGTTAGCCACGGAATCGAGGATGACGCAACGCGAAAAGAATGCGGAAAGTCGCCGCTCGGTCGGGTGACTCTGCGAATCAGTTCAAGCTCCAATTTGCTCGTGATCAATATTTCCGACGATGGACGTGGCCTGGACTACGATGCTTTGCGGCGTCGCGGATACGAGCGTGGTCTATTGTCCCCGGATCGTTCACCAACCGAACAGGAACTTGCCAAGCTCATCTTTCATCCAGGCTTCTCAACTCGGGAAAACGCAAGCGAGATTTCTGGTCGAGGCGTTGGGATGGACGTAGTCGCCACGGTTATGGATCGGCTGCACGGCAGAATTGAAGTCGACTCCGCTCGGAATCAGGGAACCACGATTCGACTGTCAATTCCGCTGCGGAGCGGAATTGAACACGCGATGGTGTTTCGGTCGGGGGGACAGTTGTTTGCGATACCAATGCAGTCCGTTAGCGAGATTCAAAACTCCGTTCAAGAACGTGACCCACGGGCTAATAACGCATCCTGCTCCGCGCGAAACCCAATCGTATCGTTTTCACGCGTAGTCAGTCTGACAAACTTCGAAGCTCAGCCCCATTGTCGGCAGTTGATTTTGGACATTGCCTCTGGCAGTCGTGGTGAAAGATGCCGCTTCAATTTAGTTGTTGACGAGATCGTCGGCGGAGAAGAAGTCGTTGTACGCGCATTGCCCCGATCTTTGAAACAGCATCCGCTTGCTAACGGAATCACGCTGTCCGGCGGAGGCGAGATTGTCCTAATGATCGATCCGGTGCGATTGTGGGAAATGTGCCAACCTCACTTGGCAGACGAACAGGCCGCCGAGCCCTGTCGGCGCGTCGTCGACTCGGCGCACAGCCAAACCAAAAAGGTGTTAGTCGTCGACGATTCACTCAGTGCTCGCACAAGCCTTGTGAAACGACTTAGGCGTCACGGACTTGAAACCGTGGAAGCGTGCGATGGCATGAAGGCACTTGATTATCTGCGAAACGACTCATTTCAATTGGTGATAACCGATCTTGACATGCCACGTTTGGGCGGACTGGAGCTGTTGAATGAGATTCGCCAACGCCGGTTGTCCGATACACCGGTCGTCGTCGTCAGCAGCCGAAGTGAGGACGTTATTCGCAATCGAGCGAACCGTTACGGCGCACGAGCATTCTTGAGTAAACCGGTAACCGACGAGACCTTGGCCGACTTGCTGCATCAATTCCATCTGATAGCCCCTTTGAATTTATGAGGATCCGATGAAAGAACAGACAATTCTAGTAATAGATGACAGCTCAACCATTCGTCGACTCGTTGACCGCGAGTTAACTTCGGCGGGCTACCGCGTCGTCTTGGCGGAAAACGCGGAAGTTGGGATCTCGGCCGCCAAGCTCGAAAAGCCCGACCTGATTATCCTGGACCATCAACTTCCAGGCACTACGGGCTTCAATGTATGTGGAATACTATTGAAGGACGACGAACTGCTTCGAATACCAGTCGTAGTTAGCTCGACACTCCGAAAAAAGGCGTATGTCGAATACACCGACTGCTCTAACGTCGTCGACATGTTACCCAAGCCGTACACCGGGGACTTGTTGCGAACCACGGTCGCCAACGCACTCGACACAGCATTGTTGATTGTGCACTCACAATCGGCGGGAACGGCCGTTCCCGAAGTCATCGACGCATACGGCGACGCTGATTTACATGGAACATTCTCGATGTTCAATGTTCGCGAGCTGATTGATTTCCTGAACAACGGTTCTAAACACGGAGTCCTCGAACTCGATTGCGAAAGAAGCCGAATCTTTGTATTCCTGGAAAATGGGCGAATCCAAGCCGTCACGGCATCAGGGATTGATCCTGCCGATGTCGCAGAACAGCTTCCGACATCCCTTGCCGATCTCGGTCCAATGGTCAAGTTCACGATCGCCGGTCGCCAAAGTTCGCAGCTCGATGGATTGGTCGAATTATTGAACAACAAGATTCTCGATGCGCGGCTACTTCGGCAATTGCTGCGCCACCAGGCCGCAGTGCTCTTGTCGCGTTGCTTTGAAACGCCTCCTAAGTCCTTTCGATTCGACTCCGGAAAATCGGCCGCGGCATTGTTCACCAAGTTACCCTTGGACCTAAGTTTGCTGGCAATCCTCGTCGACGCCTCAATGATGGCTCCCTCGAAGGGCCTTGGCCACGACGAAGTTGAATACACACGAAAGTCAATTCGCGGGCAGAATTTAGACCGCGCTGGCCTTAGCGGTACACATATGAAGCTTTTATCGCTGCTCAATAACCCGCTGTCGGCGACTGAGCTCTCGTCACTGGCGGGTTGCGCAATCGATGAAACTCGTTGCGTTATGCGCGGATTTGAAATGGCTGAACTCGTGCGGAGCCAACCTCGCAAGCAACTTCACAACGTGATTGTTTTGTGCAGCGATGCCGAGCGTGCCCAACGGATCAGTAAATTCCTTTTAGCACATAGCACTTCCATTCAGGGCAGAGTTGTTCGCGATGCGTTGTCCGTCAAGTTGCTCATGCGTCGCTTCAAACCTGACTTGCTATTGTGCGACTTGGATCACGCCAGCCAACTCGCCCTTTGCAAACAATTACAAAGCGAATTGAAGGCTCAACTTTGCGACACCAAATGGTATGGGATCACCGACGACTCTGACGCCAAAGTCGACGGAGTTCACCTCGATGGCCTCATTCCATGGAACGGATTCGAAGACGACTTGCGTGCTCGATTGAATTTCGGCGCAGACGCACCGGCATGCGAAGCATCCCATCCGGAATTGGCCGGTTGCGTTTAGCGCAACGCCTAGTGAACAATTCAACATTCGGATTCGATTAACTGGTAGGTTCTAAATGAATCGTAATAACACCTTTCAAGAATACGACCTCATTTCCCTGGTCGGACATTTGACAAATGGCGAAACGACTTCTCATACGCTTTGCCAAGAGGCGAATGTCATTATCGGTTCCGATGTGCGATGTGGTATGCGCCTCAATGAGGATTCGATCGCACCGCGTCATTGCATCATTCGATACAACTCCGGGCACCTCTACGTGACGGATTGGATATCCGACGCAGGGACCTTTGTAAACAATGTGCGAATCACCGAAGAAACTCGCGTCAACGTGGACGATGAATTGCGGTTGGGAAACTTGAAATTGCGAATCGTCGGACATAACGCAAACTCGCGTCCAAAACCCGATGCGATTCCGTTAGAACTCAATGTAAGTCTAGTATCTGAGATTGAGGCGTACATGCAGACCGAATTCGATACGCCTCAACCTCACCAAGCGGCGACGGAACTCACTTCGGAGACACTAGCCAAGTCCGACGACGACTCAGTGCCTCTTCCCTCACGTGCACGATTGCTCGTCGAACTCGCCCAAGCCCAAGATGAGATCACCTTTCTACGGCAGGAACTCGTAGCCCATCTGGCCAATCCGTCTCCGCCTGCAGAGCAGTCCACCGAAAGTTCGGCTATGCAAATTGAATTGGACGTTCTTCGCACTGAAGTTATCCAACTTCAGAACGAATTGGCAGAGCGGGATTCAGCCATGGATGATCCTTGGAGTCGAGGTTCAGAGAAAGGGACCGCCAAAGTCAACGAGGATGTCACCGACACAGAGGCGCTCGTTGAGCGACTTGAAACGCTGCTCGAAGAACTCCAGACTTCGGACCGCCGCGCAGCAACATTAGACGACTTGTTGCGCTCGTCGGCCGATGAGCATCGCGCCGAGTTGGACGAACGAGAACGACTGGAAAACTGGGTTGGTGAAATCGAGAGGCGCGTTATGCTGCGAGAAGAATCATGGCAAGCCGAACGGAATCGATTGGAGTTGAAGCTCGCATCGTTAGCCGAGCAAAAGATGCAGCTCGACAAAACGTTGGCTGAATCGCCGCAATCAGCGACCAGTCCGCCGAATCAAACTTTGATTGTGGCACTTCAGCAAAAGTACGACAAAGCGATCGCGCAGCTAGAAACTTCACACGAACAGGTCGCTCGACTTAGCAAGACTCTTGACAACGCCAATCGAAGCATTGAAAAAGCCAAACAAGTAGAAGCCATGGAAGAGCTGATGCGAAAACGCGACGTCGAGATCAGTCAAGAGCGAGCCAACTTGGCTCGTCAGCGAGCTGAAATGGATCGTATTCGCGTTGAGTTCGAACGTGCGCCGCGTTCACTTGGCAAGGCGGATGAAACTGCAATCCGAATTCAGGCCTTCCGCGCTCATCTCCAGGGAATTCACGAACAAGAACAAACCGCGCAGAAAGAGAACAAAGCCCCAAGTCTAGCTTCCAGAATTGCACAGCTCTGGCAGCGATTCGACGGCTTGATCGATAATTGAGTCCAACTAACGATTGACCACGACCATGAAACAAGTCTCCCCAACATTGAACGACAGTTTGCCGCGATCGGCTTTGGGCTTGCTTGGTCAAGTCCCAGTTGAAGCCAACATTCACGACTTGACAGATTCGACTCGTCGCTTGCAAGCGACGACGACGCAGATCGAGAGCTTTTTGACGGGGCAATTGCAAAGGCTATTCAATGCGATGCAAGTTTATACCCAAATCAAGGTTGAAGCGGAGACCGTTCGACGGAAGTTTGGCGAACTGGAAATCGATCGGCAGAGGTGGGAAGCGCAACGCGATGCCGAAGTCATCAGGCTGCAATCTGCCAGCGACAAGCTCATCGCGGCTTGGGAGCAACTTGACACCACTCAGCGACAATTGTTGATTGATCGTCGCGACAATGATCCTTCGCGTCCGTCCATCACAATCAACGGAGGCCTCAATCAAAGGTCGAGCCCGCGTCCGGGAAACTCTCCAACTTCAATACCTGCCTGTGTGCAGTCAACGTTGCTTGAAATCCAAATGCTCAAACGAGAAATGCTCCATCACACGCAACGGCGCAATTAGTCCAAGGCCAAAGCATAATTGAAGAACAAGGAGTCCGTAATGAATCTGTTTTCGCTGGTCAAACGCCGCGGCAAGGGCGCTGGAACTACGGCCGACAATCGCCTTTCGCTCAACCCGGCAGCCTCCGCCGAAGACCTGCAATACTGCAAAATTATCGCTGATGCAAGATCTGCGGCCAGTGCTTCGATCCAGAGTCAGGCGCGGAAGCGCTTGCAGCAAATGATGGCGGTCATTCCATCGGGAACGACTCACTTGGAACCGAATAGCCTAGCAGAGCATAACGCAGGGCATCCCGAACCTATCGCCGTAAAAGCCTTTTATATTGACCGACTCGCTGTGACCAACGCTGAATACGACGTTTTTGTATCTTCGGGAATCTACGATGACATGGAATTGTGGCCCATGGAAGTATGGCAACATGTCCTGCAATTCGTCGATCGATCGGGACTTCCCGGCCCGCAATCTTGGTCAGGAGGCAAACCTCCGCGCGACCGATTACGTCATCCAGTGATCGGCATTTCTTGGTACGAAGCGATGGCTTACGCAAATTGGGTCGGCAAACGTCTTCCGGATGCGGCCCAATGGCAGCGGTCCGCAAGTTGGCACACCGGCCAAAACGGTCAACAGACGGCATTGCGTCATCCCTGGGGCAACTCGTTTGATTCGACTAAAGCCAACACTTGGAGCAGCGGTGTTGGCTCCACGGTCCCAGTGGACAAGTATCACGAAGGTTGCACGCCGAACGGTGTTCATCAACTTATTGGAAACGTTTGGGAATGGATCGACGGAGCATTTGTCGCACCGTGGAACGAGAATCACCTTCTAGGTGGATATGCCGAAATCCGAGGCGGTGCATTCGACACCTATTTCGAAAGTCAAACGCGAATCCAGTTCCGCTCGGGCCAGCCGCTTTTATTTCGCGGAGGCAATGTTGGCTTTCGATGTTGCATCCACCTCGACGAAGTGCAAATTGCGCCGCAGGCAACCGCTACGGCTTGACTCGCCCCCCAACATCCACACCATTCGAGAACCCAATGAAAACGCTTCAATACTATCAAGAAGTTCAATCCTATATGGAATGTGTGGTTTGCCGTACCGGCGTGATCGATAGCGGCGTCGACCGTTGTCATACTTGCCATGCGCCGATTGAACTGACCAAAACGATTGAGCGACGAGGGGTACCGGGGAAACTGGTCTCGGTTCTTGGTGCCAGCGGTGCCGGAAAAACTGTCTATCTCGGCATGCTTCTCGACATGCTGGGCAAGGGCTGCAATGACTTGTGTGGCTTACCTAACGGGGCATTCTCCATGGCGGTCCAGGAGCAAACCATTGCGGCGTTGGAGAAGCGTCGATTCCCTGCGAAAACCGCTTCGGAGCCGGACCGTTGGAACTGGGTTCATTGCGAAGCATTTTCGCAGCGTCGGCCTCGCCATCGCGTGGATCTGATTACTCCAGATTTGGCCGGCGAAGCACTGGCGCTCGAGCTGGAACAAGCCAACACGTATTCAACGATTCGCAGTTTAGTGAGTCACTCACTCGGTGTCATGGTCTTGTTCGACTCGCAGCGGCTTCGCGATGCAGGTCGTCTTGAAGACATGTTTGGTGTCAAACTGCTCACGTATATCTGCAGCCTTCATTCGCTTGGTGCCAAGGAACGGCGGAAGAAGGTCCGATTGCCGATAAGCATTGTCTTGACCAAGACTGACTGTTGCTTGGACGCAGCCGACAATGCAGAACGCTTTGTCGCGAATCATTTGCCAGGGACGATGCAATTCTGCAAACAGAGGTTAGCAAATTTTTCGCTGCACGCGGCCAGCGTTGTCGGCAGTGTGATGTGCGCCTGCGATGAATTCGGTTCCGAAACTCAAATTCCACTCCACGTGCAACCGCGCGGAATTCTCGAACCGTTGCATTGGATCATGCAGCAAATGGAAAAACGATGATCAGCGACGTCACTTGCAACCAGGTCAGTTTCGAGCGCGGCGTCTTCACGTCCAGTGGCTCAAGTTCAGTACGCGGATACCACTTGGTTGCCCGCTCGCCGGGAATCGACGACGATGTCGCCCAAGCACTTTGCCAATGGAGTCCGACCCACGATGGGCTTTTCGATTCAAGCCTTTCGGCCAGTGCATTGAATTATTTTTTGATTGGAGATCGGCATTTCGCAATTTCCAAGTCCATGATCGGTGGCGCAGAGTATAGCGGCCGGAATGCCTTGCAAACTAGTACTTCGATCTTAGTTGGCGAACGCGAGGACTTGTCAAATTATGGACACAACCCGGTTGAACTCGCTCGGATGGCGCTCTCGATGGGGTTGCTTCGATTGGCCGTCGACTATGAAGGTCGGTTGGAGGTCGCAGAATTGTCGGGGGACTGCCTGCCGGGACCGACGGCCTCGACGGCTGCTTCATTCGAGATTGTCAAAATGTGCGTTGGGGCGTTAAATTCCGGAGGTCGAATCGCCATTGCGGGAGCCACGAACCCGATTCAATTGCTCTCGGTTATTTTTGCGAATATTTCACCTGAACTTAGAATCACGACTTCGTTTTCGACAGGACTCAAAGCGTCTTCGTTCCGACCTTTTCAAATTCAATTCTTTGCCAAAATCGACAATCGACTCCGTGATTTCCTTGGCCATCAGCACATCAAACTGCTCCACGCTGATTTGAATAGTTGACAACGGCCCTGTTTGGCGCGTCGGGCATGCATACTCCAAATTGCGTCGACGAAGAAAGATTCAATTCAGGATGTGCGACCGAATGCGGCGCAATTTAATTGACACCTTCCAAGCACGAAGGCAACCGACGACTCAATGAGCTCATGCGGATCGTATGACCTACTTGGCGGTTTTCCTGGCTCGTTTTACTGTCGTAGCCTTCGCCGATTTTTGCGGGGTAACTGATTTTCGGATAGGAGCTTTATTGAAATGCTCGGCCACTTTGGCGGCAAGCTGCCGATCCGTCATTTTGTCTGTCGTTTCCAGTTCGACAATTCCGCCAAAGAGTTTCTTGCTTTTGATGCGCTTAACGAACTCACCTTTTGCTTCACCGGGACCCAGGATCAGGATTGCTGCCGCTCCACGAAGAGAAGCGATTACGTCATCGTAGTAATCTTTGCGGTCATTTTCCACTTTTCGCTCGAGCCTATCCTCCGCAATATAATCATTAGGCGTGAACTTGCCTTTGGGGCGATTGCTTCGCGCCGACCGAACCGGTTGTCCGATATCAAATGCGATCTTCTTGATTTCATTGCCCGTGTTCGTGACGAGGACCACGATCGCCTGCTTATGGTCAATCCAAACCCCTGCCTTTGTCGCCATTGCTTGTACCCTTCCTAACTTTCGAAATTGTCGAACCATCCTGAACTAGTATTTAATATAGCTGAACCACATCTGGTTGCTGAAGACGCCACGCGGACGAGGCGGGATATGAGGTGGTATCGATTTGGTGGGCCGCGTCGGGCGATAGCGTGTACCACCCAACCGAAAGTGACGGAGAACCATGCTCGTTGCTAGATGGCGTTGTCGCTGACCGTGTTTTTGTTGTTGGGGCCGTTAGCACAAAAGTGTCTCACTTCAAGCGGGTTAGGTACGCCTTGATGCGTCGGGCATTGGTGCCGACATCACTCTTGCCCACGCGTGAGACTGATCGCACGTCGATGCGACTGCCTGTCGACGAGGGACGAAGTCGCACGACGATGTCATCCTTGAAACCAAACCAAGGTGTCGTGTCGGTCGCTTCAATCCGCAGCGACTTGGCATCGGAGGCCACGATCTTCCAACCCATGTCCTTGGCCGCTTGCAAAGCTCCGGGATAAGCTTTATCCGGCGGGCGATTCACAGCGCCTGGTTGGAGATCTGGATAACCGACTTTTTGTTGCTTGGCGAGTTCAGGCCCACCGTACTCGGCGGGATTTTCCGCTCCGACGCGCAGCGGCAGGACGGCCACGAACAGCGGCGGATCTTCGGTGTCGGTCGTGATATCGTGGATGTACGGGACGCTCGCCAAGTTGTATTTCCACGTCAGCGTCAAGCCTAAAACACAGCCTCCAATGACCAAGCCGACGAGCGCCGGAATCATTCCTTGTGGGAACACCTGTGCTTGCCAGAGCGCCAATCCGACGAGGCAGACGACAAGGGCGGCCACGCTGATATAGGCAGCGTATTTCACCAAGGTGATCCCGGTCCTGAACCCCCATAAGCCCATACGATGGCCCGGCCCCGCGACTCCGAGACCTAGCAGTCCGATCACCGACAGAGTCACTCCTAAGCAGCTCACATAATTCATCTCTGTTTCCTTGTTTGCAATTTGGGAATTCTTCGACAGTGGAGGTTCTTACTGGAAGCGAGGCGATCCAGCCAAGGGAAAGACCACCACTTCTTCGCCGGTCACGGTACTGATGTCATGGTGCATACTCAACACTTTGACGCCTGCGGCTTCGTGGACCAGCGATTCCAACATGGGGCGCGCCAATTCCAGCAGTTGATTCCGGGTTTGCTTGATGAGGTTTCTGCCTTTCTCCGGCGACAACGATTTAACAAGTTGCCGTTCGGCAAGAGTCAAAACGCCGAGTATGCGCACCAACAAAAGGTCTTTGATGAAGTGGGCGTGGATCTGCTCCGACCTCCATCCCAGATACTCCTCTTGAAATCGAAAGATGCCATCACAGATGGCGGCTTCGCTTTCGGCTTGCGTCAGAGCTTTTGATTGGCGCTCGCTCCTGATTCGTCGAGCTTCGTCCATCGGCAATCGTCGCTCGGCTACGAGACTCACACGCGCTGGAGTCCGTGGTGGCGATTGGCCCGCAGGTGTGACCACCGGAACGACACTGGACAAGACGGCTTTAATTTCATTCAGAGCAGCGGGCTTGACGAGGACTGCATTGCACCCGGCTTGCGTGGCAGAGGCTTTGTGTTCCTCGCCTTTCTGGCCGGTGACGGCCACGATTTTCGTGTGTGCGAAGGCCGGCGTTTGGCGTAATCTCGTCACGAGACCACAACCATCCATGTCAGGCATGAGCAAATCGACAAGAATAAGATCTGGCCGAAATGCAACTGCTACTTCTAGTGCCTGCCTCCCGCCGTAGGTCACATGTACTTGGTTGCCAAGTTCCTCCACTAGCAAACCCAAAGCGTCAGCACCGTCTCGGTTGTCGTCAACGATCAGAACCCGAAGAGCATTCTCGGTTGTTGTCATGGTCTGTTGTCCTTTCTTTTGTCGTTTTTGTGAAGCGGAACTCTTGAGAGTTCCAGGTGGGAATCTCACGAGTTCCGCTACGGTTGTGTCACCCGCTCCGAGACGGTCTCCAAGATCTGTTGCAACTGCGCCAACCGAGCGGGCTTGACCAAGTGGTGATTGAATCCCGCTTGCAGCGCAGTCTGTCGGTCTGAATCCTGGCCATAACCCGTCAAGGCGACGAGCACGACGTTCTTGAAATCGGGTTGCTGCCGGAGTCGTTTGGCGACCTCATAGCCGTTCAGCCCAGGTAAGCCGATGTCCAACAACACCACGTCC
>JANMEB010000322.1:0-1984 GCA_031376585.1 Planctomycetota bacterium
CGCCGCGCTGCAAACTATCCGCAAACCGCTCAGCAGCGAAGCGTCTCAGTTCAACGCACAAACTATCCCGGTGACTACACCCGGATAGTTTGCTATTCGCTATCCCGCTCTAACGAATGAATGATGTCAAAGCAATAATGCGCAAGTTTTTGGAGCTCGTGGGGAACTTGCATGATCGGGGTTATGAACAGCTTCGGATCGTACCTTCAGTTCAAGACAGGCAATCCGCAATGTGGGCCTGCAATTTGGCTCCAAAATCGAAAACGTTAAAATCGCATGGAGCGTGGACGTTGGATGGAAATGACTATCCATACTTCTTCTTTTCGCGGCACGTCCCGTATTCGCCTTGGGAAACATTTGCAGATCAAACCTTGGACGAAGCTGCAGATTTTTTCATTAAACGAGAAACTGAATTGGCCAAACTGACGCGCGGACAGGACAAAGCCTACGTTGCATGGTACAAATCCATGCTCGAATTGACCGCTCCCTTAGGCGTTGTTTCATCTGTTGAGAGGCATGAAGGCCTTCGCGACTGCATGTACGTAGGCAACGTTGACGATTACCATATTGTTGTTCCGTTGCCGCCAGGTGGTGATATGGTCGCGGCCTAACCAATAAGCCTTTGACTTCGCGGAGCGACGGCAGGAGCGGAGCCGAAGATCAAGGGCTTTGTTCAAGAAGCCCGGTGGAGTGAGAGAGGATTTTCTAGTGGGTGGCCGATATGGGTTTTCGAATCGGCGCGTGACTGGCGATCAGGGCAGTGGCCAGTTTGGGAGTGAGGAGTTTCGCGCGATGGGACTCGAGGGGAGCAAAGGGAACGCAGCTCATTTATGAGGATAAAGCAATGAGCTGCGTCCCCTTTCGTTCATTCCCCGCGTTGCATTCAGTCATTGGCTTTCGAAAGGAGTCGATCCGCTGGCGGCCTGTGTTCCAGGCCTTTTCTCCCGCATCGATCGAGATGCCATGATTGACGAACCAAGCACGGATGGTGCACTTCATCTTGTTGAGGCGGTTGTCGAGGGTCTTTCGGTACTTGACCAGCGAGCGAAATTCGCGGTGTGCCTCGGAGGGCATGTGAACGGCTTTGAGTTCCTTCATGTTGGCCATCCGAGCCAGCTTCAGCGCGTCTTCTTTGTCGGTCTTTCGTTTGACATTGGACCACCTCCAGGCGTCCTCGTTGGTGAAGCAAACGAGAGTCTTGAGTCTCAGGCTGATGGCTAGGTCGTTGATCCAGCCCGAGGGCCCGCAGGCTTCCATGACGACGAGATCGATCTGGTGGCTTTTGAAGACGGTTGTGAGATAGTTGCGGTCCGTAGCGGCGTTGAGAAATTCGTATTTCCGAGTTTCGGAGTCGAAAAAGCAGCACATGGTATTGAACTTGCCGAGATTGAGAGCGAGAATTTTCATGATCGATTTGTCCTTTGGGTTTGGGGTTGGAAGAATGTGACAGCGGTTGCTTCCCGCAACCCAAGATCACGGGTCCGAGTCGCCAGATTTTATTCGAATGACTCCCAACCCAAGCCCAGGACTTACATGGATTCTTTCGGCGGCAGAGGGCGAGGGGCCAACAGATGGCGGGGGCGAATCGGCAGATGACGGGCAAGATTTGTCTGGTGACGGGGGCGACTTCGGGCATCGGTGAGGCGACGGCGGCTGAACTCGCGCGACGGGGTGCCACGGTCGTTGTGGCAGGCCGGAATCGGTGCCGCTGCGAGGCCACGGTCGCGGCAATCCGGCAAGAGGCGGGCGAAGCCGCGGTGGAATACATCGTTGCCGACCTCTCCTCACAGCAGAGGGTGCGCGAGCTGGCACGGGAGTTCCAGGAGCGCCACGGACGCCTGCACGTCCTCGTCAACAACGTTGGGGCGTTGTTCGAATACCGACAAGAAAGCGCCGATGGGATTGAAATGACCATGGCGCTCAACCATCTCGGCCCGTTCCTTCTTACCCACCTGCTACTCGACACCCTGCGGGCGAGTGCGCC
>JANMEB010000349.1:0-8990 GCA_031376585.1 Planctomycetota bacterium
AGCTCCTATATTCGCGGCGGGACTATGTTTTGCTCATCTTTAATACGTTCGATCTGTTTGAGTCGGTTGGGATCGGGCCGCTGGTCCGCCGGCAGCGCGACGGTTTGCACGATTTCGGTGCAATAGCCCTCGGTGGAGCGATTTCCGCGACCAAGCGGAACCAGAACGCGCATCCCCGGATGAATTGTTTCCGAAATCGCGGGTGGAACCAGATAATCGAACGGACCATGCGGTGGATCGACAAAAGCGATTTTGGCGATGAGCGCCGAGTCCCAATCGTCCAACTCCCACGGCGGGACTTCAACGTCGAACAAATCCTGTTGCTTTTTTCCCATCAGCGGCCATGATCATGGCTTGTCCACAGTAATTTAGTTTAGTGCTTGCTGAAGTAAGGTGTCAGTCGCCCATTTGTTCGACGTCTTCGCAAACGGCCACCGACCCCGACCCTGCGATTTTCGTCAAAGTCAGGAGTCCGCGTGAGTAAGAAAATCGGCATCTTCGGTGGGTCGTTCGATCCGGTTCATTATGGGCATTTGATCGTGGCTGAACAATGCCGCGAACAAGCCCAGCTTGATTCGGTTGTTTTTATCCCGGCCAATCAATCACCGCTAAAATCACACGGGCCGATTGCCTCCGCGCGACATCGATTGGAGATGTTAAAGCTGGCGACGACGGGAAATTTTTCCTTTTTCGTTGATACGATCGAGCTGGACCGTCCAGGCCTAAGTTTTACGATCGACACTCTGCGCGAATTGCACAACCGCGGAACGCAGGATCTTTTCTATTTCGTCGTCGGTTCTGATGCGTTGAAAGATTTCGCCAAATGGCGCGAGCCTGCCGAAATTCTGCGATTGGCCGCGCCCTTGCTTGTCGCGCGCCCAGGCGAAGTCGCGGCGCTTGAAGTTGTTCGGCCCTTTGTCTCACCCGCACGCTGGCATGAAATCCAACACGGTCGAATCGAGTCTCCATTGCTCGAAGTCAGCAGCTCCGATATTCGTCGTCGCGTTGGCAGCAACCGCTCGATTCGCTATATGACGCCTCGCGCGGTCGAAGTTTACATTGAAACAAACGGACTCTATAAAGATGGATTGAGCGTTGAGAGTTGAGAGTGGGTCGCGTCGCGGGTTGGGAATCGGCACGTTCGCTAGCACGATCTGACCTTGCCCGCGCAGTGGCGATTGGGGACACTCCCGCACCCAAATATATTGGATGAGGATGTCCTTCGCGATGGCGTTGCGTCGTACGATTTACGTTTGTCTTGGTGCGCTCGTAAGCCTCACAAGCTGCGCGCGCCTAGGGACTTTCTGGACTGAGCCCGCGACCGAGGCGATTCAAACCACGGCCAACCCGCTTGCTGTTCCGATGGCCGACCGCGATTTCGTGATGGACGAAATATCCGACGTACTTGACGACTACTTTCGAATTGCCCGCGAGCAACGTCCTCGGTTAGTCGATTCGATCTTGACCGAAGGGTCGATTGAAACGCATCCGCGCATCGGCTCGACGTTGCTTGAGCCGTGGCATCGCGACTCGCAGCGCGGCTTCGAAAAACTTCATGCGACGCTGCAAACTGTCCGCCGCTTTGCCAAAGTCCGAGTCGTTCCGAGCCAAGACCAGTATTGGATCGATTTGAAAGTTTATAAAGAACTCGAGGAATTGGCTCAACCGGTTGGCTACACCGTCGGCGGGCGAGTTTCACGCCACGATAACTCCATCGACCAAGACGAACCGGACCCGATCGATCCACCCAACACCGGCTGGATTCCTTTAGGTAGGGATTTCGCACTCGAACAAGCCATCTTGCTCGACCTTCAGCAGCGAATCGAAAAAGGTTGCCAAGAACGTGAATCCGATGTCCACTGAGCACTCCTCGCTCAATCGTCGATGCAATCATTTGATGAAATGCCACCCATTCGAATGGCGCGCCTGAATTGACATGATCCGTCCTGACAACGATCATGGCGACATGAATACGAGCATCAAATTGGCATCGGGATTTACCACGCTGTTGGCAGCAGCACTTACTGCTGATTTCGTTTGGGCAACACAAAACGCGGCCGGAAAGTCGGAAACGGCATCCCCTCTCGCCGGTCGCGTGATCGTCGTGGAGAACGCGGATAGTCCAGTTTCCGTTCGTATTGCGCGACATTACATGAAGCAGCGTGGCGTCAAGAAAGTCGTCCAAGTCCGTTGCCAGGACTCGGCGCTTGAGACCGGCAAAGAGACAATTCCGTTCGCCGACTTCAAAGACAAAATCGAAACGCCGCTTAAAGCATTCCTCGCAAAAGACCAAACGATCGACTTCATCGTATTGACCAAAGGTATTCCGATTCGCCTTTCCGATGCGCCGGTTGGCGTGAGTGGAAAGCAGCCATCGCTCGATTCGTACTTGGCCGCGCTCGATTATTTTGATCGAAAAGATACGATTCCGATTCAGCTCAACGACAGCGGCTTTACCGGAAAGTGCTTTGCGAATCGCTTTTGGAATTCGCATGAGAGATTTTCTCATGCAAAGTTCGGTGGATATCTGGTGACGCGGCTCGATGGTTACACGGCCGAACAAGCGATGCGATTGACGAACTCGGCAATCAAAGCTGAAAAATCGCCGCCGCAAGGCTCCGTTTTGTTAGACATCGTTCACAGCCACGGCCTGACGAATCTCGATGCGGTTCCACTTTCGCCGATCAAGGATGGCACGCTCGACTTGAAGATGGTCAACGAAATGCCATACAACGAATGGGACACGGACTTGACGGTCGCTGGAATGAATTTGGAAAAAGCGAATCAGCCCGTGTTAGTCGACAACACCGACGAGTTCATTGGCAAGAAATCGGGATTGATGGGCTATGCGTCCTGGGGAAGCAACGATCCGAAATTCGTCGCCGAAAATTACGTCAGTCTCCGTTTTTCGCCCGGCGCGATTGCGGAAACCGCCGTGTCCACCAGCGCGCGGACTTTTTTGCCAACCAGCGGCGGCCAATCACTAATCGCCGACCTCGTGGTTTCCGGCGTGACTGGCGTCAAGGGCTATTGCGATGAACCGCTTCTCCAAGCAGTCGCGTCGCCGACGATCTTGTTTGATCGCTACACCAAGGGCTGGACCCTGGCGGAAAGTTTCTATGCCGCGTCGCGTTTTGTCGGCTGGGAAGATATCGTCATTGGCGACCCGCTGTGCGCCCCTTACGCTCTGAAGAAATAGCTTGCCGAAAACGTCGTGTCGAATTATGACTGAATCTACGCCTAAGTCCGAATCACCTGTCCCTGCTGACGCTCTGATGCGTCTGCAACGCGTTTTGGCCTCTGCAGGGATTGCCAGCCGACGCCAATGCGAACAGATCATCCTCGAAGGACGTGTCGACGTGGATGGCAAGACCGTGATGGAATTGGGGACGAAAGTCGATCCGCAGCGGCAAAAAATCACGGTCGATGGCCAACAGATACGTCGTCGTCGACAGGTCTATTACATGCTGAACAAGCCTCCCGGAGTTTTGTCGACTAATCACGACGAATCGGGACGGCTTCGCGCGATTGATTTAATTGACACGTCGGAGCGAATTTACACCGTCGGACGGCTCGACAAATCGAGCGAAGGGCTGATCATCGTCACGAACGACGGAGACCTAGCAAACCAACTGACTCACCCTCGGTACGGCGTCGAGAAAACGTATTCGGTTCGGGTCGTTGGCCGGCCCACGCCCGAGCATCTCGATCGGCTGCGTGCCGGAATTCACCTGGCCGAAGGCTTTGCTCGCGTGGCCAATGTTCGCATCAAGAAGCAATTAGAGCATTGTTCTGATTTGGAAATCATTCTGAATGAAGGGCGCAACCGGGAGATTCGCCGCGTCTTGGCTAGCTTGGGCCATAAAGTCGTCTCGCTCAAGCGAATTGCGATTGGCAAAGTCCGATTGGGAGATCTGCCGCGCGGGGCTTTTCGCGAAATGACTCGTTCGGAAGTCGATGCGATGCGAAGTTCAGTCAACACCGCCGGCCTTGGTCGTCCGACAAAACGGAAACCAAAACGGGGCAGTTCATGGAGTAAGCGGCCGAATTTTCCTGCTCGCTCGCTGGGGAAACCTTCGCCTCGCAGGCCTTCGCCGCACAAACCCCCATCCCGTCCGACGTCTCGACTGGGCGGTCGCAAAGAAACGAAAGCTGGGAGGCCAGCTCGCCGCGGGGCGTTTCGAGGCACGGGAAAACCAGCGTCAGGGAAAAGCCGCTCGCCAACAAGCGGTACCAATCGCGTCAAGAATCGTCGTCAAGCCGAACGTTCTTGAGTTTACCAATGATTCCAATGTGTCAGAGGAATTCGGCAGCAAAAAGTCAGAGTCACCTAGACGGGGCACGCCAACCATCGCCCCAAACCAATTGGATTGAAGAAGGCCGTTAAGCGATTTGTTTTGTCGGCAGTAAAACGCCGTGCAAAAAACAAATCCCAAAAAAAAGGCAGACAAAAAACCCTAAAATGCCCGAGATGTTGATCCGCTCAAAGATCGCAGGTTCCAATTCGAGCTATCCGACGGACCTGTGGGAGAAAAGTCCGCTCTCTCAGGGACTAAGCCTTGCGGGTTTTTGCCGTTCGAACGGCGTGAGCCAAACGGGACTTGTGCCGCGCGGCGGAATTCTTGTGCACGATTCGCTTAGCGCCGGCTTGGTCATATTTCTTTGACGCAACGCGTAACTCGGCTTCGGCGGTTTTGATGTCGCCCGCCTTAACCGCAACGAGAACTTTTTTCGCCTGCGTTCGTAGCGCCGATTTGGCGCTTCGGTTGCGTGCGTTGCGGACGATACTTTGTTTGAGACGTTTGGCAGCACTTTTGATATTTGGCATGATCGCGATTCACAAGGTTTATGGACGGCATTGAAAAGCCGTCATCGAGATTAAGAAAATTCGTGCGGCTATTATCGCGTTCCGCAGGCCCATTGTCCAGGGACTTGCCTAGCCGACAGACTTCGATTTTCAAAGTAGTAGGCACACTCCGTGTGCCGTAGCCAGAAGCAGATGTCGAGCGGCCAGAAACAAGCGACACACAGCCTGGACCGGACGGAACTGTTTGAAGCCAACGTAAAGCCCACGGCACACGGAGTGTGGCTGCTACTTTGGCAAGTCAGCAACGTCAGGGGCGACGATCAAACCTGTTTACGAAAAGTGACCCAACTGAGAAAGCCGAGAACTCCGGCGCAAATGGCAAAGACGATGTCTAAAACAATACTCTCACCGCGCAAGGGTGCCATCGACTTTGCATTGGCCATACCCAATAACAGGTCGGCCACGAACAAGATCAACACCAAAATCGATATCGCCAAAGCGGTGACGCACAATGCCTTGGGCATTCGAAGTTCCTTCGGTATTAGGCCAAGTTGAATTGGCCTGAGGCAGTCTTTAAAAAATAACGGCGAAATGGTCGCGAGCCAACCCGAGCGGCTTGTGCCGTGGCAGCAAGCTTAATCCGCCGGACCAAGTTCTAGTATAATTGGCGATCCAAGTCTGTCACTAATGCTGTTGTTACAACAATTTCCAGCCGATGGACCTACCGGTCGTATTGATTTTGCAGTTCTAAAGCCGGGTCGCAAGTGCCCTCGGCGCCGCTTTCAGCCACCTCGGATAGTCCTTAAGCCAAGTCCCTCGCGAGCCTCCGCATGAACAAGCATTCGACTGTTGCTGCCGTCTATACCGGCTCATTTGATCCGATTAGCCTCGGGCATTTAAACGTCATCGAGCGCAGCAGTAAGCTGGTCGATCGGCTCGTTGTGGGCATCGGTACCAACATCGACAAAGCACCGATGTTTTTGCCCGAAGAGCGAGTGGAACTCGTAACGCGAGTCACCCGGCACTTGCCGAACGTCACGGTCAAGACATTCGATGGCTTGGCCGTGCAATTTGTGCGTGAGTGCAACGCGAAGCTCATGATCCGGGGCGTGCGTCCGCTCACCGACATCGCGGCCGAGTTCACTATGACCATGGCGAACAAGCAACTTGATCCCGAAGTCGAAACGATGTTCTTGATGGCCGAAGGCGATTTTTCACACGTTTCCAGTTCGCTCATCAAACAAATCGCACCATTGGCCGACGACGAAAAGCTGGCCCGCTTCGTCCCCCGCGAAATCATCCCCGACCTACGGCGGAAGCTGAAACTGTTGAGAGTTGAAAGTTGAAAGTTGAGAGTCAAAAAATTCGATCGGTGAATCCGCTGCGGCGGATCAGCTCCCTGATTCGTTTTTGGGGATAGGCTATGCGCGATTAACTTCGCCAAGCCTCTGGCAAAATTCATCGATTCTCGCCGCGGTAATCCGCCCAGGTTTTCGGCGTTTCGTAGACACGGACGCGGTCGAGTTGGCACGGCGGTGCGAATTCGCCGACTAGCCATTCCCAGATGGTGACCGCAATATTCTCGACGGTTGGGTTCAGCCGATCGAACGGTGGAACTTCTAGATTCAAATGGCGGTGATCCAGACGGTCTATGATTTTGGCTTTGACGATTTGTTCGGTTTGCGTCGTCGAATAATTCTGGGCCCGCGCTGGACTCAATTGAAGCGAAATCTCCAGCACATAATTGTGACCGTGCCCGTTTGGATTATTGCACTTGCCGTACAACGTGCGGTTCTCATCGTCGCTAAGCGAATGATTGTGAAGTCGATGCGAGGCCGAAAACTCGAACTGTTGGGTGGCGAGGATCATTGGAAAGCTCGATTTGCTGATGGAATACGAAGCGAACGGTGAAACACAAAGCTGCAACTCGGCCAACTGAGTTCCCCGCGGAACTTTGGGGACGATTTGCCGCCAAATTTCAGCCAACAGTTGGCCTGGCGTTGGATCGTTTGGAGCTGAACCCCAACGAGACCAAGCCGGCACTATCGCATGCTCGCGCAGAATTTCGTCGACTAGTTTGACGTTGCAAACATAATCAGTTCGAGGATCGATTGGCCCTTGCAGCGTACAACGAAGGCTCAGAAACGGCGAGATGCTGATTCCAGTTGGCCAACCCGACCACGAATTCAAGACTTTGCCTGCGTCGGCAACCGCACCATCGGCAAGGAGAAAAAAACGAAGCTCACGCGTCAGTTGAATCGTCGCTGGGACACTCATCGGCTTGGCTCCTTAGCGACGAATGTTGATGGGCTGACCGCACGAATCGCGAAACGCTTCTTGGCAGACGGCCCAGATCAAATCGGCGACGGCGCTTGGCGCGAGAGCTTGGTCGGCCGGAAAGTCCGGAAATAATTGTCGCAGCATCGGCGTTTCCACGGCACCCGGACGAATCGAATGGACACGGATTCCGTGTGGCTTCCCTTCGTGGGCCAATGCTATACAGAAAAGATCGTCCCAAGCTTTGCATGCGCCATACACGCTAAACCCCGGAAACGGATCGACGGCGGACAAGGACGATACGTTGACAATCGTCCCTCCCTTGCCCTGTAGCAAAAAAGCTTGCCAAGCAGCTTGCGTCAAGTAAAACTGCGCGCGAATGTTGACGTCGATGGCTGTTTCGAATTCTTGGGACGACATTTCTTGCAAGGACTTAAGCTGAGCGACCGCCGCGCACAACACAAGTACATCGATCCGACCAAAGCGCTCCAGCGCGCGGTCGATTAATTTTCCGGTGTCGCGCGGCCGAGCCAAGTCCATTTCGATGGCCAGAATTTCGACATTTGAAGCCACAGCACCAATCTCATTGCGGGCTTTCTCTAGCCGACTCAAATCTCGCCCGCACGTGACGATGCGATAGCCTTCCCGCGCGAACTTCTTAGCCGCCTCCAAGCCGATTCCGCTCGTGCCGCCGGTCAGCACGCAAACCGGTTGAGTCGTCGCCGCCAATTTTGCTTGTTCGCTCATCAATCGTGGATTTTCGCGCTCAGAAACGACTTGAGGTCGTCGTCGTTGATTTCCGGTTCGCCTTTGGCGACGTTGTCCATTTTGCCAGCGTTGATCCAACTCTCAAGCTGATCGACGAGGTCGAACAAGTGATCAAAGCAATCGACGATGAACAAAAGTTCTTGGTAGTGGTGAATTTCAAAGTACTGATTGATGACCCATTCCATTTGGATCGGATACCGCTGGACTTTGGGTGACTCGATCGAATACTCGATCTCACCCAGCGAGCTAAGCAGTCCGCTGCCGTAGACTTTGAGCTGGGTTCCTTCTCGCATCAAACCGAATTCGACGGTGAACCAAAAGAAACGTGCCAAAGCGCGAATGTTGCTTTTGACGATTTCCGCTCGCTCGTCGTCGTCACAATTCAAATTCTGTGCTCGGAGCGCGGCGTTGCGCGCGACTTCGCCGAATCGGACCAGCACGTCGGCAAAGCGTTGATCCGTGTGCATTGGGACGTGTCCCGCAATGTCGTGAAAAATGTCCGGCTCGGGCAAATAATCTAATTTGGAACCTTCGCGGATCGTGATCGTTGTGGGAAAACTGCGCTGACGAAGGCAGTCGAAAAAGATGTACGCTGGGATATAGCCCGCGACGGCTTGGGCCCGGAACCCGGTGAGCGGCTCCAAAAATTTATTGACGTCGGACAAACGCGGAACGGAATCCTTGCTGAGCATCAAGTTCTGCACGCCTTGCATGAATTTCGCATTGGCGTATTTTTCCCACTTCGGCAACATCCGAGCATACAGCCGCCGCCAAGTCTCTTGATTTTCGTCCGTGTACAATTCATACGGCTGCTGAATGAACAACGACCCCGAGCGCCGAGCGCTTTCAATAAACGGTGCCTTGGTGGTAGTCAAACCCATCTCAACAGTCGACATGCTTCATCCTGCACTGAGGAACATTCGGGCTACGGTTGTGTTGGCGTCTATGTTATCATCGACCTTAAACCGACAACGGTCAAGGATTGTTTCGCCAACTTGCGATTCGTACAGAATCCCTTGCGCATTCTTCATTTAATCTCAGGTACGTTCTATGCCAAGTTACCGGAAATTGGGCATCCTTCCACCAAAACGGCACATCCAATTCAAGCGCGATCCGAAGACTAGCTTTCTAGGCGAAG
>JANMEB010000356.1:0-4731 GCA_031376585.1 Planctomycetota bacterium
GGGAGGGCCGGACATCGCCGGTGTGGGCGAGGTTGAGATTGGCGGGCAGGCCGATGATGCCGGAGGTTTGCGTCTCGGCGGCACCGACGATCTCCGGGGTGATCTCCATGTGGGAGTCTTCGGTGAAGGTGGCCTCCAGCCGCTCGCTGGGAAGATCGACGCGGTAGCCGGCCACGCGCGGGAAGCGGATCTCCAGCGCATCGCGCTCCGGGCGCATGGCTTTGACCTGAATGGTCTCGCGCGGTTTCTGCACCGGGGCATCCACGGACTGCGCGGTGAAGTCGAAGGGAATGCCGAAGACATCGGCATACTCCACGGGAAAAAGGCCCGCGTCTTCGCCGTCCTCGTTGATCTCATACGAGAGGCGGCGGAGCGCGCGCCCGAGCACCTGCTCGCAGAGGAGCTGGGTGCCAAAGGCGCGCACGCCGAGGACGTGGGTGACATTGTTCGCGTCCCAGCCCTCGGTCAGCATGGCCACGGAGACGACGCAGCGGATGTGGCCGCCGAGCTGGCCGGCCTTGCCGACGGTGTTCATGACTTCCCGCAGGAGATCTTCGTCTTTTAGATCGTCGGCGTCCCGACCCGGAAATCGTTGACGGTAGTCGGCTTTAAATTCTTCAATTTCGCGATTCGCAATCTTCTTAAAATCGTCGCTCATCGCTTCGCCCGATTCGAGTTGCTGGCTATCGACCAGAATCGTATTAGGCCGATGAAGCCAATCGCCGTGGGCGTCGTCATTGCGAAAGATCGGCAACTGCCCAGCCTGCACGATGGTTTTGTCGCCAATCGGCTTCTCCCAACCGGCAACATAGTCGAAGACTAACTTCGAGACGTTCGTGTTGTTGCAGACGACGATAAACACCGGGGGCGTGATGCCTTTGGCTTTCGCTTCTTCGTTCTTTTCCCAGAGCCGATAATACTTTTCATAATTGCTGTAGAGGCTGTGAAGGGAGCCCTGCAATTCTGCCGGAAGTTTGGGTTCGCCACTCACTGCGTCCGTCTTGCGTCCCTTTTTAGGTAGGTCTTCGCGAATACGAAGCCACAAGTCACGATAGGTCGGCTGGTCGCCGATCATCGAGTCGTCGGAAACGGGAACGCGTGGAACTTTAACGATCCCGGCTTCAATCGAATCGATAAGTGAGAAATCGGAAACGACCCAGGGGAAAAGAGTCCCTTCGGAATACCCGGAGCCACGGAGAAAAAACGGCGTCGCGGACAGATCATAGATGGCTTTGACGCCGATCTTGGCTTTTACTGCTTCAATTCCCGAAATCCATACGCGGGCTTCCTCCTCGCGCTTCTTGGCTTCCTCGCGATCGTCGCCAGTAAGTTTCTCCTCTAGGCCGTCCGGCTTGCGGCGGTAGCAGTGATGAGCCTCGTCATTCAGGACAATGATGTTTTTTTTGTTGCCCAATTCTCGGCATACTCGGCGAACCATTTGATCCGGGGTTTCGACAAAAGCATTCGATTCGCCCCGCCCCAAAATCGTCTTGGTCAATTTGGCTGCCGATACCGTTTCCCGAAGTTGAAAGGAGTGATAGTTGGTGATGATAATTTTCGCTTGTCCCAATCGTTCCATTTCTTGGGCCGGTAAAATGTCCCGCTGTCGATAATAGTTCTGCGAATCGTTCGGCAGCAGTACTCTCAAGCGGTCGCGAATCGTAATGCCCGGCGTGATGATCAAAAACGTGTCCGAGAATCTCGAGTCTTGCGGGTTTGATAGTTTGTTTAGAGTTTGCCAGGCAATGAGCATCGCCATGACGACAGTTTTTCCGGAACCCGTCGCCATTTTGAACGCAACTCGCGGCAAGCCAGGATTCGAGGTGTCGTTTGCACGGCGAAGGTCATTCTCGATCCAAGTGTCGCCTAGTTTCTTCGCTGCCTCGGTGAGATAAATCGCCGTTTCAAGGGCTTCGATCTGGCAGAAGAACAGCCGCTTTTCCCGAATAGGGTTCGTCCAATAGTCCAACAATCTAGAAGTCGTCGACGTAACCCCAGGATATCCGCCTTCGCGCCACAACTTGACGCGATTGCGAATCTCATTGACGGTTTTGTTTTCCTCGATCCGGTCTTGGGTCCATTCCGTCTCGATCGCGAGCTGCTTTTGCCCCTTCTTGCGCGGTTGGGCAATTGGAATGAAATAGGAGCTAATCCGTCGGCCTTGGACTATTTCGTTGGAGATACCCTCGTCAGTGAATCGAAAGTGCCGATCAGGCTCGCGGAACGGCGAATTGATGATCGGGTTATCGATGACGACTTGAGTCATGTTTTTGTTTGCTTTTCACAATCACTCAAGCGCTCGTTCCGCGTCTGTAAGTCTCGGAATACGTTAAGCGTGGCGGTAAGGGGGCGGTTATAAAATAATCCCACCCTCCCAATCGATGAGTTCTCAAGGTGCCTGATCGCTGAAATCGTCACGGCGAAAGTTGCTTCCCAAAAAAAAGTTGCGGCCTTGTTGTAGTAGACGACACTAACCGCCATCGTTATTGCATTTTTAAAGAAAATTTACAATAACGCGCCGATCATGCCGATTTTCAGCAAAAACTTTGAATGAAGGCACGCTCGAACCAAGTTCTCCGCGTCCCACGGATCGCAAAATTAGGGCACAAACACAGCTTTGAGACAGTTGTCTTTTTGATTGGCAAAGTTGTAATCGGCTTGCATTGGGTTGACGGCAAATATTGCTGCGAGGCCAATCTTCCTCTAACGCGATTTTTCCGCCGACGAACAATTTTGCTAATTATCAGGGCCGCTAGACAGATAACAAAAACAGCTCGAATAGGCTTGTCAATTTTTTATTTTATTTTCGCACGGAGCAATCGAAGACTGTTGAAGATTACTAATAATGACGCACCCATGTCGGCGGCGATCGCGGTCCAGAGTGATGCGTTACCGGAGAAGGTTAGAGCGACGAATAAAAGTTTCACGCCCAGTGAAAATGCAATGTTCTGGCGAATGATCGAAAGCGTGCGTTTGGAATGCCTGATGAGCCAAGGTAACTTCGATAAGTCATCCGACATCAAAGCAATGTCCGCTGTTTCGATGGCGGCATCCGTTCCCACCGCCCCCATGGCAATTCCCAGCGATGATCGAGCAAGCGCTGGCGCATCGTTGACGCCATCACCAACCATCGCGACTTGGCCGTACTTCTTTACCAACGCTTCAATGACCTCGACTTTGTTTTCAGGAAGTAGCTCCGCATAAACCGAATCAATTCCGACTACTTTCGCAATGGCGTTAGCGGTGCCCCAGTTATCACCGGTCAGCATCGCGACGTCTTGGATTCCTTCGGCGTGCAACTGGGCAAGGATCTCAGCCGTTTCCGGTCGAACGGTATCGACAAGCGAAATAAAGCCGCACACATGTTCTTCGTTGCCTACCACTACAATCGAACGCCCTGCTTTCTGCAGCGATTCAAGTTGTTCGTGAACTTCGGGAGTCTCTTGCCCGCGCTCCTCAAGGTACCGATGGGAGCCTAGCCAAAACAATTTGCCATTGACCAATCCCCGGGCCCCTTTGCCTTGAATGATTTCGAAATCTTCGGCAAGCGGGATCGCAATGTTGCGTTCGACCGCTTTGCGAACGATGGCTTGAGCCAATGGGTGATCGGAATGTGACTCCAGGGCGGCCGCACGCTCAAGTAACTCGATTTCGTTGTGCTGTTCGAGCGGTACGATATCAATCACTTCGGGTCTGCCATGCGTTAGCGTTCCCGTTTTGTCCATCGCAATCGCCCTCAGTCTTGCCGGTACTTCGACAAACAAGCCACCCTTGATAAGGACACCATTTTTAGCGGCGGACGCAAGCGCGGCGACAATTGAGACAGGGGTCGAAATGACCAATGCACAAGGGCATGCAATCACCAGCAATATCAGCGAACGATAAAGCCAAATCGACCAGGTGCCGCCGAACCATAACGGAGGGATTACGAGTACCAGCAACGCCAAGGCCATGACTGCTGGTGTGTAGTAGCGAGCGAATTTCTCAACCCACTGTTCCGATGGCGAGCGTTGTGATTGCGCGTCGCCGACCATGCGAACGATCTTGGCGAGCGTGGTGTCTTCGGCGGACTTGGTCGATTTGACTTCGATGACACCGTCGCCGTTAATCGTTCCAGCAAAAACGTCGCTGCCAATCGATTTGTCCACCGGAACGCTTTCACCGGTAATTGGCGCTTGGTTGACGGCGCTGGCACCTTTGACGATCTTGCCGTCCAATGGGATTTTTTCTCCGGGTCGAACGACGAAGACCGTTCCCAAGTTCACTTCGTTCGGTGGGACTTCTTTTTCTCGACCTTGTTCGTCACGAATTCGTGCCAATGGAGGAGCCAATTTCATTAGGGCGGCAATGGCGCGACGCGCGCGTCCGACGCTCCACGATTCCAGCAGGAGTGAAACAGAGAACAGAAAAGCGACAGTTGCCGCTTCAAACCATTCGCCAATGGCCGCCGCACCGACGACGGCCACGACCATCAGCAGGTTCATATCCGGCCGGAAACGAGCTACGGCCCGCCATGCTTTTGGCAAAACAAGCCAAGTTCCCAGGAAGATGCTAACCGAGTAAAGGATCACAGAAACGGTAGGCACGCCGACGGCGACCCCCATTCCCTCGGAACCTAACGAATTGGCAAACCCTCCGGCAATTGCGACGTGACTCACAAATCCGGAGAACCCAAAGATGCCGCTGGCCGTTGTCAAAATCGACCGTCCGTAAGTTTGCCAAAAGCTACTT
>JANMEB010000373.1:0-25872 GCA_031376585.1 Planctomycetota bacterium
GTCCTGAACTTTTCACGTCGGCCGCGAATCTCGTGTTCATTCCGGACTTGTTTCATTTTTGGCTCAGCGGCCAAGTCGCTATCGAAGCGACGATTGCGTCGACCAGTCAAATCATTGATGTTCAAACTCGGAGGTGGTCAGTTCCTTTGCTCGAACAATTGGCGATTCCAGTTTCTATTTTTTCGCCGCCGCGCGATCCCGGGACTGTTTTGGGTCCGATTCGCCCGGCGCTTGCCGCGGCGACGGGCTTGCCAACTGATCTGCAAGTCGTTTTGCCTCCTTCACACGATACGGCTAGCGCGGTCGCGGCCGTGCCGGCAACCGACACGAAATCATGGTGCTACTTGTCGAGTGGTACTTGGTCGTTGCTTGGGGCGGAAATCGCTGCTCCTTGCTTGACGACCGCCGCGCGTGAAGCCATGTTCACGAACGAACTTGGCGTCGGCGGAAAAATTCGCTTTTTGAAAAACATCGCGGGGCTTTGGCTGATCCAAGAGCTGCGGCGCGATTTGGCTGCGGCGGGCGAGCAATTCGATTACGCACAGTTAACTCAGTTGGCCGAAAAAACTCCCGCGTTCCGTTCAATCGTCGATGCCAATAGTCCTTCGTTCCAAAATCCCGGTGGAATTCGCGGCAAAATTTCTACTCTCTGTCAGCAAACGAGCCAACCGGTTCCCGATTCGCCGGGCGCCTTTGCCCGCTGCTGTTTGGAAAGTCTAGCGGCCGCTTATCGCAAGACGTTTCGCACATTGAGCCAAGTATTATCGCGGGACTTCGAGGTCGTTCACATCGTTGGAGGGGGCGGAAAGAATCGGTTGCTTTGTCAGATGACGGCCGACGCGCTGAATCGCACCGTCATTGTCGGCCCGCTGGAAGCAACGGCCATCGGCAATGGGCTTGTGCAAGCCATGGCCATGCGCCGAATTTCCAATCTACAACAATTGCGGCAACTTGTGGCAGCATCGGTCGAGTTACAGACCTATCTGCCGAGAGATCCCGAGCGCTGGGATACTGGCTTTCGGAACGACGGAGCTTTAACGTAGTGAGCTTCCGACATACTTGAATTGAACTCGAACCCAATCGTGAACTGATGTCAAACCTTTTTCGCAAGAAGTCAATTGAGCGCATCCAGGCTGACGCTAATGCCGGTTTTACAGAAGCAGAACATGCGGGCGGCCTTCGTCGGAGCCTGGGGCTTTTCGACTTAACCGGATTGGGAATTGCGGCCATCATCGGCGCAGGAATTTTTTCAATGGTGGGTAACGCAGCGGCCAGTGGTGGCCCTGCCGTCATTTTTCTGTTTGTTTTCACGGCCGTCGCCTGCATGCTTTCGGCTTTGTGTTATGCCGATTTTGCAGCGCGGATTCCGATTTCCGGATCGGCTTACACTTATGCATATGCAAGTTTTGGCGAATTGATAGCCTGGATTATTGGCTGGGATTTGTTAGTGGAATACGCGATCGGCAACATCGCGGTTGCGATTTCATGGAGTGATTACTTCACCGGCTTGATGTCGCGGATGGGCTGGAACATTCCAGCGTACTTTACCACGGATTACTTGAGTGCTGCCCGTGGATTCGAAAGTAAAGGTTCCGACATCTCAACGCTTTTGGGAAGCGGGAACACGTTGGATGCGTTGCGGGGAATGGCTTCCGAACCGTTGTCCAGTTTATCGAGTGGCCTAAACGTTGCCGCTGTCGAAGCGTATCAAGCCTGGACGACGGCTCCCATGCTCGGTGGCTTGAGAATCATTTGCGATTTGCCTTCGCTGGTTATCGTTTTTTTGATTACGGCGCTGGTCTATGTTGGGATTCGCGAATCCAAGATCGCGTCGAATCTGATGGTGGCTTTGAAGCTGGCCATCATCGGCCTTGTCATTGTCGTCGGGGCTTTCTACATCAAGCCAGGAAATTGGAGCCCGTTTGCCCCTAACGGATTTAGCGGCGTGACGAGCGGAGTCGCGGCGGTATTTTTTGCCTACATCGGCTTCGATGCGCTGTCGACCACTGCGGAGGAATGCAAAAATCCGCGGCGCGACTTGCCGCGTGCAATGATTTATTCGTTGGTCATTTGCACTGTTTTGTATTGTATTTTGGCCCTGGTGCTCACCGGCATGAAGGATTCGAAAGAACTGGGTGTTGGGAATCCGTTGGCTTTTGTGTTTGGACCCCAAGGTGTGAATTTGCCTTGGGTTTCGGGAATTGTCGCGGTCGGTGCTGTGATCGCGATTGCCACGGTGTTGCTCGTATTTCAACTTGGCCAACCGCGGTTATGGATGGCGATGAGTCGAGATGGCTTGCTGCCTCCGATTTTCGCAAGCATTCATCCTCGATTCCGAACACCGTGGTTTTCGACAATCATTACCGGACTATTAGTGGCGATCCCGTCGTTATTTATGAACTTGTCCGAGGTGACGGACTTGAGCGTCATCGGAACGTTATTCGCATTCGCGTTGGTTTGTGGCGGAGTGCTGATCAAAGACAAGGAATTCGGAAGAGAGAATCGCTATGCACGGTACATCAATGGCCAGTACCTCGTCCCGTTATTGTTTCTGGCGGCGGTTGTTTTGATCGCTTGGAAATGGCCAGGCCAAATAACGAGCTTATTTAGTTTGGTGGACGAACCAAACGGAAAACAAGGCTGGGAAGTATATCAGCATCGATTGCCGTATCTCGTGTTCGCAATTTTCGCGACGGCAATAACCATACTTACGTTTGTCAAAAAATTATCGTTGATTCCAGTCCTAGGAGTGCTTTCGTGTGCTTATCTGATGACAGAACTGGGAGTAACGAATTGGATTCGTTTTGGAATTTGGCTGTTGATTGGTTTCGTCGTCTATTTCTTTTACGGCTACAGTCACAGCAAGCTCAGGATGTCCGACCGCTAAACCGTATTTGCCGAGCGCAATGCGCCGTAACCTGATTGCGCGAGCCGATCCGCCGCGGCGGACTAGCCTCGGGAAGGGTGCCAATATTGCCGACCTTCGGAACGCAATTGATTCAATAATGAGCCGCCACGACAATGCGACCGACGCTAACGCGTACGGCTCATTTGAAATCGCCAGATATGGAATTCCGAGTCGATGCTGCCCGGCTGATGCGAAATGCGCTATAGCTTGCATAACCCTTGCGACGCGGAACGTTTTCCCAAGCAGACAATGTTCCCCAAGCGTTTCCGACGGTCAACGAGTTCTTGAAAACTCTAAGTTTCAAATGTTTCTCCCCGATCGCGCGGCAGTCGCGGTGAAAAATTAAGCAAACCGAAAGGGAAGTCGCAACTTAACAGAGTGTTAACTCACAAGTCGCGACTCGTCGATCAACCGTCAAGCGACGGTAGGGAGTTCGATCGACGAATCCAACCAGCGTTTGGCGGACGGCAAGGAGGGTGATCAGACGCGTTTGAATCAGGTTCTAGGAAACCAAGGAGCAAACGATGACATCCACAGGAAAGATGGTAGTTAGCATTGTGGTACTGGCTGCGGCTTTTTTGACCGCGAAATATTTGCATCAGTCCCCCACTGCCATTCGCGTTGAAACGGATCCGCAGCAGCGAGCCGCCAAGCTCAATTGGCAAGCTGGCCCAGCCCATGCACCGACCAGCACGAATTTTGCGGCCTCGGAACTGACATCGCTCGGCGCGGTCCAGTTCACGCGACTGATGTCGGCGACCGAATTTGTCGACCCGCCTGTGCCGCTTGCGGCAAACTCCATGATGGACAACGTGACGCCAATCGCCTACTCGCCAGTGACCGCGCGCCGTGCCGCATTGCCGTTTACAAATTCCGTTCCGCCAACGCCCAAAAGCCAACTTATGACAGTCGATGACGAAGAAGTCGACGCCGACGGGGCTTCACCGGAATTCGTAGAGCACACCGTCCAGTTCGGCGAAACGCTGCCGCAGATCGCTTTGAAATACACTGGTCGCCGCGAGACCTACATGGCCATCTATCAAGCCAACCTCGACGTGCTTTCGAGTCCTGCGGAAGTTGGTCCGGGCATCGTACTAAAAATTCCGCTGCGATAAAGCTGGCTTTTGTAGTGGCCTTACCAGGTGTTGACGGAATTTCTCATTTCTTGCTTCGAACCGCCCATGGGAAGTCACTTTGCTTCTTGAAGATTTCCAAAAAGACAAATTGACCGATTAGTTTTTGTAGATCGCCAGCCTCGGCCGTAGTCAGTTCCGCGCCGTTCGTCGCATAATCCTTCAGCACGAAAAGCCCGTCGAGGGCATCCTCATTTTTCGTGCGATGCCGCTCAACAATCGAGGCAATCGACTCGACTTCCTTAACTGTACTCGGATCGTCGGTCCCGGCCGCCAATAAAATCCGTAGCGGTTTCTCGACGTCCTTGCCTGTAAACAATCCAGTCTTAATCGCGTTGGTCATGCGGATGCCTTTGAACGATTGTTCAGGTGACACCAGCGCAAGTGCCTTTACGTCCTGACCTTGGCGAAGGCCGACCAATACCGGGTAGCTCCAATCGCCGATCGCCCAATTGACTGCGGAAATACAAGACTTGCCAATAGCCACAACGTTCAACATGTCGATGTTGAGTTCGCCGTCATCATTGCGAGCGATCAGGAATTTTTTGCAAGCCTCGATATCCAACGCCATCGCCGCAAATTCGTCGCGGCCGATTTTTTCGGCGTCAATTTCAATCTTGCCGGTCTTCTTGCTGTGGCCATGACCACGTAGATCCGGCACGAGAACCGCATAGCCGAAAGTCTTTTGCAAATAGATCGCAAGCTCGGTTAAGTCCTCGCCCGCACCCAAGATGTCGTGCAGCAAAATAATGGGAGGCGTATTTTTGCCGTGAACGCCTGGATAATAAATGGCGGCAAGTTCAAATTTGTCCTTAGCGGAAAGCTTGACGTTTTGGGGATCGGAAAATGTCAGGCTCTTGAGGCTTGCAGGGTCCAAACCATTGACGGTGAGTTTTATATCAACGGGCGGTTTTTCTTGACCAATTGCTGTGTCGAAGGGCTTCGCGAGCATCAAGCTTAGTAGCGACCACACGGATAACAGGAACTTGAATCGACGAGTTGACGGAAGTAATTTCAACATAGGTTTGGATGGGTGAATAGACTTTGGCTGCCAACGGATTCCGGCAACTTGGGAATAAGCCTGCCCGACTGGTACTATGTTAAAAGTGCGATGAGCGTGGGTCAACGAACATTCCAGCGTTTGTGGGCAACAAACGTCGGGAGTGCGAGACATTTGGCCTCCAACCCGTCGCAGTTGATTCGAATTCGTCCCCCAATCCGCTTGGATCGAGGGATTTTGATTTTTTTACTCGAATCAAGCCGAAACCAGATGTCAATCGCGAAAGAGCTTCGGCTATAATTTGGGGAGTCGACAGACGGTTTCGTCGCCTTGGATAATGACTGAATCGCGCGAAACCGAAAACAATTGAAGATATTCTTTTCTATTGGAGACGCTGCCTTGAAACTGTGGCCGCGGTTGCGGACGTGGTGGCAAGTCCGTTCGGGACACGACGATACTCCGCTTGACGGTGACACGCCCGTCTGGCTGCTGAGTTTCGCTTTTCATCTGGCGGTACTCATTGTATTGTCGCTGTTGCTCATTCCGGCCAACGTCGATCGCGTTGTCGAAGTCTTGGTCGATGCGATTCAAGCTCCCGAGTTGATTGAGGAGATGCCTTCTGCGTTCCGAATTTCCGATGAAGTTTCGGATCGAGTCGGCGCCGGTGGGGCAACCGGCGACGAGATTGCGTCGAATCTGACGCTTGACGTCTCCGCAATGGAGAACGTTGCCATCGAATCTCCAAATGAACTGAGCGACATGGGCGAATATGCTTTTGACGATTCGGTCGTGCGGGCGATGTCCGAGAAACTGGAATCTGTCGCCGTAC
Source organism: Planctomycetota bacterium (assembly GCA_031376585.1). Taxonomy (GTDB): domain Bacteria; phylum Planctomycetota; class Planctomycetia; order Pirellulales; family Pirellulaceae; genus JANMEB01. The sequence goes on from JANMEB010000373.1 coordinate 5,871, forward strand.
GAGGAACTGTTGGGGTCGCCGCCACCGGTGCGACAGGTGCGGTCGACCGAATTGTCGAGGAAATCATTAGGTCGATGGAGGAACGCGAGACGCTTGTCGTTTGGATGTTCGACCAATCTGCAAGTTTGTTGCGGCAGCGCGAAGAAATCATGGGCCGAATTGATCGGGTGTACGAGGAATTGGGCGCGATCCAGGCTTCCGGCGCGACTGCTTTTGCGAAGCACGGCGAACCGCCGTTGCTTACCCAAGTCTGTGCTTTCGGAAAAAACTTTGATTTTGCTTTTCGTAGCCCGACCGACAATATGACCAAAGTCAAAGAGGCGATTCGGTCCATCACAACGGACGTAACGGGTATCGAGAATGTCTTCGCTGCCATTAGCGAAGTTGTGAATGAATACCGGGACTTGCGGCGGATCGATTCTCGAACCGGGGACCGCAAACGAAACGTGATGATCATTGTGATTTCCGACGAAGCCGGCGACGACTTGAATAATCTGGATGCGGCCGTCGTCGCGTGCCGAAAATACGAAGTTCCAGTTTTCGTTATTGGAATACCAGCTCCTTTTGGCCGCGACGAGTCGGAGGTCAAATGGGTCGACCCCGATCCTAATTTTGATCAGAGTCCGCAATGGACGACCGTGCACCAAGGCCCCGAGACACTTTATCCCGAACGGCTACGTCTCAAATTTTCGAGCGAGCAAGATGATTCGTTGGAGTTCATCGATTCGGGAAGCGGCCCATTCGGCTTGTCACGCATTTGCTACGAAAGCGGCGGTATTTATTTCACCGTGCATCCCAATCGCGAAACGAATGGCCTGCGGCGTTGGGAAACTTCGGAGTTTTCCGCGTACTTGGCGCACTTTTTTGATCCCGACGTCATGCGCAAATACCGCCCCGACTACGTTTCGAATGTCACCTACCAGCAACAGTTGCAAGAGAATCAAGCTCGGTTTGCTTTGGTGCAAGCTGCTCAGCAATCGTGGGTTACGCCGCTGGCCGCGCCCGAATTGGTTTTCACCAAGTTCGACGAAGCCGCTTTCGTTACCGCTATTTCACAAGCCCAACGTGCTGCAGCGATGGTCGAGCCCAAGATCAATCAGTTGTATGAAATCTTGAAGACCGGCGAAGCACACCGCGAATTGGAAATTTCGCCGCGTTGGAAAGCAGGCTACGACTTGGCGTATGGCAGCGTCTTGGCGGCCAAAGTTCGTGCCGAGTCGTACAACGAAATGCTGGCGATGGCCAAGACAAATCTCAAGTTCAATGACCCTAAGAATAATACATGGCGATTGGAGCCCGCAGATTCCATTTCCACCGGCAGCCAATCCGAAAAACTTGGCGCAAAAGCAAAGACGTATTTGCAGCGAGTGATCGACGAGCATCCGGATACGCCGTGGTCGCTGCTGTCTCAAAAAGAGCGTTCAACTCCTATCGGCTGGCGCTGGACCGAGAGTTTTACCCAGCCCCCTGCCCCACCCAGCGAAATGCAAGCCTCGAACAACAACGTCGTCCGCGCGCCCCAAGCCGAGCGCGCCCAGATGCTCGCACCCCCCAAAATCAAACGACCTGTGCCAAAACTGTAGTGTTTATGTGACACGTTGCGTCGAGCGTTCGTCAGTATATTGAAAAAAAAGCGGCGTTAAACTGGTCGCAACTGTTCGGACAGCGCGCGAGTCTTGTCGGTGACGACATCGCCAGTATGTAAAGTCGACTTGCGCTCAAACAACATGACGAGGCATTCGTCTTCCGCGACGGGATTATGTCGCACGCCCTTGGGAACGACAAACATTTCGCCTTCTGATATCTCGACAGTACCCGCTTCCATTTCAATGCGCAGCCGACCTTTAAGGACAAAGAAAAGTTCGTCTTCGGTTTCATGGCTATGCCACGCCAAAGTACCTTGGATTCTTGCCACCTTGACGTAACAATCATCGACCTCGGCGATCACGCGCGGAGACCAACACTCAGTAAGTCTCGCGGCGATTTGTTGGGGAGATTTGACGCTTTGCATGGTTTCGACCTCAAGATTTTTACCGGAAGGCATTATAACAAATGGCAAGGCATGATTGCTATTTCCATCCTTCTCGACTCCGCGTTTCCGCGAAAACTGGAATTGAATCAAACCTTCGAATCCAGCGCTGGCGTGCGTAAGTTTGAGTGAAAAGATACCTAAAATCGGCGCTTCGATGCACTCATAAAATCCGAATATTCTGGGAATGCTGACGAGTCACGTTTGAGGAACCTGCGGCGAGAGAGTAGCATTAAGGAGTTCAAGGTCTACGGTTGAAAGGCGAATTCGCGCACGTGAATTGGCAGGAACGGGCTGTTCGACACGCGGTAGGGAGTTGCCCAAGGAACTATCGTTTGACCACAAATCCAATGAGCCCCCTGCCCTGCCCTCGCCCGATAATCGGGGAGAGGGAACGTCGATTGTCTTTGCGGCGAAACCGAAGTGATGGAACGTATTAGGCGAATCAGGAGTGCGGTATGAAATATTTGCGCGAACGTAGGTTGCCAATTCAGACTACATCTTCTTTTGTTGGATTGGCGCTGCTCGTTGTCGTGACGCCATCGTTGTCCATCGCGTTGCGACTTGAGGGACAAGAACCGCTTCAATTTAACCGCGACATTCGTCCTATCTTGTCCAGTAAATGTTTCTCGTGCCATGGCTTGGATGCGAGCCACCGTCAGGGAGACCTGCGATTGGACACTTCGGAAGGCGCACGAGCCGACAATTCCGGAACCGCCGCTGTGGTGCCACACAATCTGGAGAAAAGCGAACTTTGGAACCGGATCAACGCCGAAGATGTTGCTGAACGGATGCCTCCAGTCGACAGCCTCAAAGTGCTTTCCGAAAGTGAAAAGATTCTGCTCCAACGCTGGATCGAACAAGGGGCTACCTATCAAAAACACTGGTCGTTTGAACCGCCTGTCGCTGTCACGCCACCTCGAAATGATGGCGCGGGCAGGAACCCGATCGACGCGTTTATCGCCGAACGATTGAGTCGCGAAGGATTGGTGCTTTCCGCCGAAGCCGAAAAGCACATCTTGATACGTCGCCTTGCATTCGCGCTGACCGGGTTGCCGCCGACGCCAACAGAAGTCAGTGCGTACCTCGATGACAACTCGTCCGCCGCTTACGAGAAACTTGTCGATAGGTATCTTGGCTCTAATCATTTTGGCGAGGAGATGGCGCGGCATTGGCTGGACGTGGCGCGATACGCCGATACTCACGGATTGCACTTGGACAACGAACGGCAAATGTGGGCTTATCGCGATTGGGTCGTCGAGAGCTTCAACAACAACAAACCGTTCAATGATTTCACCATCGAACAACTTGCGGGTGACTTGTTGCCAACACCCAAGGTCGATCAGTTGATCGCAACCGGATTCAATCGGTGCAACGTGACCTCCAGCGAAGGGGGCTCCATCGACGCCGAGTTGCTGTATCGATATGCCGTCGATCGGACAAGCACCACAGCACAAACTTGGATGGGTTTGACGGCGGGCTGCGCCGTTTGCCACGATCACAAATTCGATCCGATTTCGCAGCGAGAATTCTATTCGTTATATGCGTTTTTTAATTCCGCCGCGGATCCGCCCATGGACGGGAACACGCTTTTGACCGAACCGGTGATGAAATTGGAGCGAGATGAGGATCGCCAAAAGCTGAGCGAGTTGGATCGGCAATTGGCTGGACTGCAACAGCAGATCGATCAGCGAGCGGCACAAATCGCTTATGTGGATCCAGCCGATACTCAGCCGATCCCAGAAGCAACCACGGCGGAATCTCTGTGGATGGACGACGATTTTCCACCAAGCGGGCATGCCCAAGGTAGCCCGGGTCACGCAACGACCTTTGTTACGGTTGCCGACGGCGGGCAAGTTCACAGCGGCTTGCGCTCTCTCAAGCGTTCCGACCCCGGACTTTCGCAAGACGTTTGGGACCAAGCTTCCGTGCCGCTGATCGTTCCGACTAACGGTGTCATTTTCGCTCATGTTTTTATCGCGCCGGAAAATATGCCGCGGTCGATCATGTTGCAGTTCTTTAAGAACGGTTGGCTGCACCGCGCCGTTTGGGGCGACTACGAAGTCATCGCCTGGGGCGCAGTCAACACGACGGAACGAGTTTCGATGGGGCAATTGCCCGATGCCGGTAAGTGGATTCGGTTGGAGATTCCGGTCGCTAAAATCGGACTCAAAGCAGGCGATCTGTTGACAGGATTTGCTTTGACTCAATTTGGTGGAACGATTTATTGGGACAAAGTTGGCGTCGTTGGCGCGAGTGACCCCGCGCGCGATCCGCAGCGTTCGTTTGCGGCTTGGTGGAGACAAACCGCGGGAAAAGACACGCCTGGTTTGCCAAGCGATCTCAATGCAATTGCTAAAGCAGGGCCCGAATCAAACCCCGATGCCCACGCTCGCGGGCTGCTTCTCGCGTATTACTTGCACGCGATTTGCGTCGATACTCATTCGCAGTTTGCCGACCTGAACGGGGAAAGGACGCGCCTACAATCGGAACGGGACACAATTAACAACGCCATTCCAAGTACTTTCGTCTATCGAGATGTTCCCGAACCGCGCGAAAGTTTTGTGATGCTGCGTGGACAATACGATAAACCTGGCGAAAAAGTCGAACCGGCTGTCCCGGCGATTTTGCCTTCGCTGAAAAAATCCGATCCGCAAGCTCGGGCCACACGTTTGGATTTGGCGCAATGGCTCGTTTCGCCAGAACATCCGTTGACGGCGCGCGTTGCCGTCAATCGTTTGTGGCAACAGTTTTTCGGCACGGGACTTGTTAAATCAAGCGGAGATTTCGGCACGCAAGGCGAATTACCTAGCCACCCCAATTTGTTGGATTGGATGGCAGTCCATTTCCGAGAGTCGGGTTGGGATATCAAAGAACTTGTGCGAACCATCGTGACCTCGGCAACATTTCGCCAAAGCTCGCGCGTGACGGGCGAGCTCTTTGCCCGTGACCCCGAAAATCGCTTGCTCGCGCGTGCCCCTCGATTGCGATTGGACGCCGAACAGATTCGGGACAATGCATTGTTCGTCAGTGGACTCATCAATTTGGAAATTGGGGGAAAAGGCGTCAAGCCATATCAGCCGGCGAATATTTGGGAACCGGTCGGCTTTGTCGGATCGAACACTCGGATGTACCAACAGGACAACGGCGCGGCCTTGTATCGGCGAAGTTTGTATACCTTTTACAAGCGAACGGCCCCGCCTCCTTTCATGGTGAACTTTGACGCGCCAAATCGTGAACAAAGCTGCACGCGCCGAGAACGCAGCAACACTCCACTCCAGGCCCTACAACTGATGAACGATATTCAGCACATCGAAGCGGCGCGAGTATTGGCCCAACGCATGATCGCGCAAGGCGGCTCGGCCGCCGAGGAGCGAATTGCCTTTGCCTATCAAACCGTTTTGGCGCGCAGCCCCGATGCCCAGGATCTTGAATCATTGAAAGGACAACTCACAAAACACTTGGCCCGCTATGAACAGAGTCCCGACGACGCGACAAAACTCATCACGCAAGGGCAGTCGAAACCACCCACCGAATTAATAACGCCGGAACTGGCCGCGTACACTCTGGTTGCCAGCACCATTCTCAATCTCGACGAAACTTTGACCAGGAATTAATGCGATGCAATCCCCTGAGGCACAGCAGACGTTACAACACCGCCGCAATTTCTTTGGCGACGTCGGTCTCCGAATGGGCGGCTTGGCGATTGGGATGATGGCAGGCAAGTCAGTGTTGGGCAGTGTTGCCCAAGCCAACGACGACGGTCGAGTCCATCCGCCGCAAGAGACCATGCCGCACTTTTTCGCGCCGGCCAAAGCCATCATTTACTTGCACATGAACGGCGGCCCCTCGCAATTGGACACGTGGGATTACAAACCCGGCTTACATGAATACTTCGACAAAGATTTGCCGCCCAGCATTCAAGGAGGCCAACGATTATCAACGATGACCAGCGGACAGACCCGGTTTCCGGTGGCGCCGTCAAAGTTCCGATTTGAACGCGCGGGCCAATCCGGGATTTGGGTCAACAAGGAATTGCTCCCGTTCACTTCGCAAATCGTCGATGAAATTTCGCTGATCAAATCGGTACATACCAACGCAATCAATCACGATCCGGCGTGCACGTTTGTGATGACCGGTTCGGAGATTCCCGGTAAAGCCAGCATTGGCTCTTGGCTGGCGTATGGTCTGGGCAGCGAATGCAACGATCTTCCAGCGTTCGTTGTGTTCACTCCCCAGTTTCCGTCGGATAGCAATGGTCAAGCCCTGTATAACCGCATGTGGGGGAGCGGCTTTTTACCGACTCGTTTCAACGGAGTCGCGCTGCGCGGTTCGGGTGATCCGGTTTTGTATTTGCCGAATCCCGACGGAGTCACGCGAACCGATCGTCGAGTCATGCTCGACGCACTTGATCGACTCAATCATCGGACGTTGGAAAACTTTGGTGATCCGGAAACGGCCACGCGCATCGCACAATATGAAATGGCCTTTCGGATGCAAGCCAGTGTTCCCGAATTAACCGACATTGCCCAGGAATCAGACGCGACCTTTGCGATGTACGGCCCTGACGCGAAAACGCCTGGCACTTTTGCACACAGCGCCTTGCTGGCTCGACGACTAGTCGAACGCGGCGTTCGAGCCGTGCAAATTCTTCATCGCGGCTGGGATCAACACGGCAGTCTACCGTATCAGTTGGCCAATCAGTGCCGACAGACCGATCAAGCAACGGCGGCTTTGGTCATGGATCTCAAACAGCGTGGCTTACTCGAAAGCACTCTCGTCGTATGGGGCGGAGAGTTTGGCCGGACCGTATATTCCCAAGGGACATTAACAAAAGACGATTACGGTCGCGACCATCATCCGCGAAATTTTTGCATGTGGCTGGCTGGCGGCGGCATCAAACGTGGTCACGTACACGGCGAGACAGACGATTTCAGCTACAACGTCGTCGAGAATCCCGTTCACGTCAACGACTTAAACGCCACGATTCTACATTGCCTCGGCATCGACCACGAGAAATTCTCATTCAAATTCCAGGGTCTCGACCAACGCCTAACCGGCGTCGAAAAACAATCAGTCATTCGCGAAGTCTTGGCGTGACGGCCAATCGGATTAATCGTTCGCTTATGGAGCCTTGAACCAATTAATCATTTCCATTTCTAATCGAAGATTCGGACCATCATCGTGGATGACTCGATGAGAATGGAATCTGAAGGGAAGTTAAATCAGGTCGACTGGTCGTTTGACGCGCTGTCGCTTGGAGCGGCATTGGGTGCAGGTGCCGACGATGATGAAACGATGAGAGCGAACGGCAAATGAGTGCTCGTGGGCAACATTGTCTCGAATATCTAACAGTGCGGGACTTTGGAATTCAATTAACTTTTCGCAACTCGAACAGAACAGATGTTCGTGTTGCGGGTAACCATAATCGCGTTCGTAAACGGTGCGGCCGCTAATATCGAATTTTCGGAGCAGTCCGGCGTCAACGAATTCAGTAAGCGTGCGATAGATAGTTGGTCGGCTAACGTAACCCTTTTGGCCTTTGCGCGGCAGCCGTTCGATCAACTGGTCGGCGTCGAAATGATCGTGCTCACTGAAGACTTTGTCGAGCAAAATCCGTCGTTGTTCCGTGTTCCGCATCCCGCGGCTTTGCAAATACTCGTCGAACCGTTGCCGCGGCGTCAATGCGACGTGGACGGGATTTAGCGGATTAGACATGGAGGGAAGGATTTCAAATTGGATCGGGCGAATTTGACTTTCGCGGTCTTTAGTGAAAGTCCATTGCACCGCTGTAGGTTTTGCCGTCAATCGTAACTTCCATCGTCGGTTTTAGGCCGGTGATGCTCTTGAGGTCTTTGTCCTCCAAGCTAAACTCAGCCGCTAAGCCGTTGGCATCGGGGTTAACGGGTTTGAGGTCGAATGACTTTCCGCCAAGTTTGTCAGTATGCACGGTGATTTTTTCGGCTTTGATCGGTTGGTTAATTTTTGCGTCGTGATCGAGAAAGAATACTTGAACCAGATCGTTGGTCTTGTTGGTGATGGCCTCGACTTTGAATTCGGCCCCCGAAAGCGTGAAAGCGATTCCACCATTCGGGCCATGAGCGTGCGAATGATCGTGATTTTCAACCGGCTTGGCCACAATTTTCGGCGGTGCAGCTTTTGTATCACAACCGATCCAAATACCGCAACTCAACGCACACAGAATCAAAAAGAAACTTCGCATGAATAAATTCCCGCAGCAAAAAAATAAAATTTGAATGGAGAAATTAGAACACGGAATCGGAGTTGCGTGAATGGGCCAAATGTCGAGCCTGGAGAATTCACGGTTCGGCGCTGGGCATTAGTTCAACTCAGGATTGACCGGAAATCGACCGATTCCAATCGACTGCCAAACGCTACGCCCGTAGTTCCGCAACGATAGTTCCCATTGGAATTCATGGCTGGCAAAGATCAGTTCCTTGCTACTATCGCAGGAAACCCACGCACCAGCTTCCATTTCGGCTTCCAACTGGCCGACTTGCCAAGCAACTGCTCCAAAGAAAATTTTGTATGGGCGTTTTGCATGAGTCGCGAGCTTTTTCAAATTTCGTGGAGAGGTCGCGAAATACAATCCGCATTCAACTTTCTGCTCGCTGCATTCGGCGTCTTGGTGAAGGGCAAAAACGGGGCCGCTGAGAGGGCCGCCGAGCGAAATGTGGTTCTCGGATTCCGAGCGCGGATAGCCGGTCATAGTTCTCCACAGCCGTTTGACTTGCTCATTGGCGGGCCGGTTCAGAACGACGCCGAACGTACCCGTTTCATTTTGCTGCACGATCAAGACAACGGCTTGGCTGAACGGAGTCTCGTTCAGTTGCGGAGTTGCGATAATCAATTCACTGGCAAGATTCATAGTCGATACATGCCTTTTAGAGACGATACTTGTGTTTTAGAGTCAAGCGATTTGTTCAACTGACTATTCGGCGGCTAATGGGAGTCCAAGGCAAATTCGGCGGAATATCGTGCTGATCTTTGGCTCTTCGGTCGAAAGACAAATTGGCACGACGGCAAAAAACCGATCTCAACAAAATGCAATGCGCGTGCCAAAAGTGCGTCGAGCACACTTTCCGGTCGAAACGAATTTTCGGCCTCGATCCGAGTTTGTCACCCTGACGTCCGCCGGGAATCGATCGCAAAGTTGACACTGGGGGCAAAGCCTGACAGAATTGCATGTTGTCGCGTAATTTAATCCTATGGGGAAAGGCAAATGAAAAGCCAACTTTTGCCAAGTGGATTGCTTTCGTTAGTCGATCGTTTGACGGCGCTAAATCGCCCTGCAACGATCGTGGAATTGCGACAGTGGTTGGCCGAAGCGGACGTTTCCCGCGATGATTTGACTTCCTTTATTCGGTTCAACGAAATCTGCTATGTTCGCAACTCGATCATGGCAACAGAGCATTTTGAATTGCTTTGTATTTGTTGGAAAAGTAATCAAAGTAGCTTGATCCACGATCATGTCGGGTCGGCTTGTGGCGTGCGCGTTATTGTTGGCGAGTTAAGCGAAACAATTTTTGACGTGATCGAGGACTCTTTGGTTCGGCCGCGCAAAGTCAACCGCTACGTGGCAGGCTTCGTTTGCTCGTCAGTGGACAAAGAGGTACATCAAATCACGAACCATCAAACCGACGGTCGAGAGTTGATCACATTGCACATTTACTCGCCACCGCTGGCGGCGATGAAGTCATATTCGATTTTCCAGTCGGTTGACTTACACGAGCCGGTCGTCCATTAAGGAACCTGTTAGCTGCTCGCTTTAGGTCAATATGTTTTGGTTACAGCACGAATCATCTTTCCTGATCCAGTTGGCAGTCCTGGGATTGGGGGTCGGTTTTTTGACCGGCTTGTTTGGTGTGGGTGGCGGCTTCATCGTTACGCCGGTGATGATCTCGATGCTAGGGATCGATCCGACGATCGCCGTAGGAAGCAGTTTGGGATTCACGTTTGGGGCAAGTGCCCTTGGGTTGCGAAGGCACTTTCGCGCGGGAAATTTTGAAGCGCGCACGTCATGGCTGGTTGGCGGCGGCGCAACGGTTGGCACGTGGTTCGGCTACGTCCTACACAAGCTCGCCGCGCAAGCGTCCGGTCAGCAATTTGACTGGTACATCTCGATCGCCTTTTTCGCACTTCTCGTTGCAATCGCGATTGTGATCGCGTGTACCGCTGATCGAGTCACGGAACCAAATTCGTTGCTCGCGAAATTGCGTCTGCCGCCGTACATTTCGATCCCCAAAATCGGCGTTGCCCAAATGAGTGTTTCTGGATTGCTCGCCGCTGGGATTCTAGTGGGAATTCTGAGCGGTTTTTTCGGGATTGGTGGCGGCGTGATCTTACTGCCGATCCTGGTATTGGTGGTCGGTTTGACGCCTCATTTGGCGGTAGGGACGAGTTTGGGAGCGATTTTGCTTTGCTCAGCGGTCGGCTGTGCGTTATACGCTTTTGGGTCGCGGACCGTGGACATTGGAATAATCGCCGCGCTGATTGTGGGTAGTTGGCTCGGAACGATTTTAGGTGCGCGGCTGTGTCGCAAGCTTCACGCAGAACACTTGCACCGCCTATTCGCGGTTGTCGTCGGCGCGACCGCGATTGTGTTGCTGATCAATACGCTGACAATTTGGGGATCGACAAACTAATAGGTTAGCACACACTGAGGCTTTGTGCGGCCTTGGATTTCGATGCGCGGCCCGCCACATTTTTCGAAGCCTTGGGGTCGTGCCATCGCAGTTATTGCCTCGAAAATGCGCTAACTCCGTGCCGACGAAGTTTGCCCAAATCGTCCCATATAAAGTTGCAGCAGTTGACTATGAACTTTGATTGAGCGAAGCAACGACCAGAGCTGGGTAGTCGAGAATTTGCATGGATCAAAGCGACCAACGCTGGACAACTCGTGTGCGACGGCCGCGAACTGGTCTGAGGCAGCGCTGAGGCGAAGCCCAATTTCTTCAACGACTTGTGCAAGGCAACTTGAATCTTGGCGATTCGTTGCATTAGTCTCTACGCTGACGAGATAAGCCATTTGAAGGACTTCGAACTGCGATGCGTTTGGCATCAAGGCTTGAACGTCGTGAACGAGATGCTCAGCATTCATGCGCGTCTCCGCAAAAGAGAATGAACTGGCGATTGTCCAATCAAGCCTACAGCGAGAATCATTTGCTGGACGGAAAAATATTAGCCCTCGCAGCAATTGCACCCGAATCGGGCAGCTTATTCCGGCCAGCGAAATCCTAACGGGCACAACATTACAACGAGAGGTCGGGTCGAACAGGCAAATCCAGAGGCGCCGGCGGTACTTCGCCGTCTGCGGTTCCTTCTGTCGTTTTGGGGCGGACCAAATCCGCACGGGGAATTTGCAAAGAGTCCAAGTCCTCGGCTGCGATGACGTAGAACCAAGCACCGAATCGGTCGCCAAGTCGTTTACTGGTGCGTTCGCCTTCTTCGCGGCGATTTTTGTAGTCTTCCGAGTCTCGCTTGAACTGATCGAGATCCATTTCGAACTTTTGTTGTGCCAGTTTGTGTTCTCCCATTTGTTCATCGTATTTGATGAACGCCGGGTCGCGATTATCTGTTGGAGGCGTTGGCGCAGCATCGGGAGTCGTTGGCGGAAGGGGTTCGACGGGGGCTGGAGCAGCAACATAGCCATCGGGTTTTGCGGGCACTTCAGGTTGCTTGGGCTCGACCGGCTCTGGTCCCAAAGCCGCCAGATCAAAGGCAACGCGAACCATCAGGTAGCGATTTTTCTTGACCGGCTTGGCGGTGTCTGTTTTCGTCGGGTCGAGCGGAATATTGCCTGCGGCTTTTTCATTTTCTTTTGCGGCGTCAGTCGAAGGACTTTTCTCGGTGCTGCCGTCTGTCGCTGGCTTGTCGCCCGCTACTTCTGTGTTGGGGATGCCGATTTCGATCGCATCGTCGTCCCCTTGTACCGCTTCGCCAAAATACAAGTTATACGTGACGCCCTGATTGGTAGAGACGTAAAACTCACCGCGATTGGCGTAGAACGTCGCTTTCTCGCCTTGTTCGTTTCCCGGCACTACATTAAATCCGTACTCCATCAACTCGGATTGCAAATTCAAAATAGCGTCTTGGAATTTAGCGGGATCAGTGCGATAAGTTTCAAAATCTGTGTTGATCGTGAGGTCGGCGTTGAGCAGCGGCTTCCCCTCAAGCTGAATCTTGGGTCGCACGCCGACGATTACCATATCATCGAGCAAGCTGAGGATTTTGGAAAACTTTTCGTTGTTAAGCTCTTCCTTCTCGGCGTTGACTCCTTCCAAATTCCACGGGTCGAACGATTGTTCGCGAGTCAGCACGTGTCGATCTTTGTCAAGTTTCCCGATCCGGCGTACGGTTCCGCGACTTGTCAGCTCGTCGCGAATTTGCAGCTCGTAGTTATCAATTACGATCTTGTTGATTTCTGGCTGGTCCACTTGGAGCAAGTCGGGTTCGATCCAATCCGCGAAACGTGTGGACAAATCGATGTTGAGGTTAGCCACATAAGTCGCCGTTTCATCGCCGCGGCGGACATTAAATCGTCTTTGTTTTGGCTTGGCCGTGTCAAACGCTTCGCCGCGCGCCGGAGTCGAGTCTACGTCAGCGGACTTGCCAACAATTAAGTCCGCCAGGATTTCATCGCTGCCATCGCGTAAAATAACTCGCTTGCCGATTGCTTCGACATCAGCGGAATTGGCCGCTTCGTCGTCGGGTGCGACGACCCCGAATCGCGCTTGATCTTCTGTCCACTGGCCCATGAGGGCGAGGCGTTCAAGACCATAAAGGGCCGAGGCTGTTTCGAACAATCGTTTTGCAGCCTCGGCGGGGTAGTTGTGATGCGAAGGGATTCGCCATACTCCATCTCGATTCTCGACTTTGAACCGCCGCAAGGTTTGAGTAACCGGGTCGCGAGCTACGACTTCTAATGATTTGACTTGTTCAGCTTCAAGCGACTCAAACAATGGCTTGCCGACGAAATCTTCTGTAGACGTCGCTTTGGGCTGAGTTGCAAAGTAGGTACCGAAACCAGCCGCGCTGACGGCGACGGCCGTAGCGACAAATAAACCTGTTTTCGTCCAGTCATTCATTGATCGGGCTCCCAACTAATTTCGTAAAATGTAGGACTTGCTAAAAGTCGGATCAGACGCGCCGGGTTGGTTTAATTTGTTTTCGTTCGTTGAGGAATCGAGCCGCCAGAACCCAAATTCCCAACAGTACCGCTGGCAGCGGCGCAAGTGATACCGAAAGCGAGCGGACCATGTTCTCCGAACGCGAAATTTTTTGTTGTTCGGCGGCCTTAATTTCGTCGATTTTTTCGTCTCGTGTGCGCTGGAGCCGATCATGCTGGATGTCGAATCGGCGTTGCGCCACGTTGACGTCTTGCGAAAGCTGCTGCAGTTTTCCGGCGAAATCAAGTTCCTTGTCCTCATTGATTCGTTTGACCGCGGCATCCATTTGCACTTGCGCCTTTTCCAGCTCGACCGCGATGTCCGCATCGATTTTTTCTTGTTGCACAAGTCGATCGCGCCGGTAGCTTTCAACTACGGATTCAAAACCGGTCAGCGATCGAGGCGTCGGTTGTCGGTTTCGCAAGCGAACGAAATCCACGTCACCGGCCAAAACCTCCAACGCGTTTTGAACCAATTTCACATTATCCAATGGCGCGGTAAGCGACCGTGATTGGAGTGGAACAAACTCGGTGAGAAAATCCGTGTCTGCAATGAAAATGACATTGATCGGTTTGGCCTCGCCGGACGGTTTGCTGGTGATTCGCGCGGCGATGACTTTGGTCCGGTCGTCCCGTTTTAAACTGGGGTTGGCGTTCAGCACAATCATATCGGACCCGGAGACTTCCGACACAAGCTTCATGCCGCCGCCGGTCATGCGAGGGTCGTCGGGAGTGAACGTCACTTCGTCCCAGTCCGTAGTTCCGGAGGATTTTGAAAGTTGGATGAGAGGAGTGAACTCTGTTGTCGCATCTTTGGCCGGAGCAATGAGGCCAGGGTAGCTGAACAAAAGTCGTCGCAGGCCTTGGGAAATTGGGTCGTCGGTGTTGAACGGCTTATAGTCGCCGTGCGGATAAGTGAATACGAGGCCCAAGGTTTTGGATCCGTAATATTTTGGCCAGGTCTCCCCCAAATATTCCGGCCAGAAGGGTTTGAAACCGGGAATGGGTTCCAAATCATGCCACGCGACTTTCCCATTGTCCCATTCGATTCCGAGCGCTGTGAGCAACGGCAACGATGTACCACCAAAAGCCTTTTCCTCCATGTACTCCGTCAGGTAGGGTCGCGCGGGGGCTCGCATGTCGACGCGCGGTTGCCGTGGCGCGTTGAAAATGCCAAGTTGATCGGGCGAGCGAAACGCCCAGTAGAACGGCAGCGGATCTTCCAAGATCAAGACGGGCCGTCCCGATTGTATGTACTTCACAAGATCATCCATTGCGGGTTGCGGCAAGCAGCTCGGCCCGACGACGAGCAACACGTCTGGTGCCGTCACTACGGGCGTGGGTTTTTTTTCCGGCTCAACTGGACTTGGCGGTATCGTGGCATCTTTTGCCGGCTCGTTTGACGTCGGATTGACGATTTTTCCAAGGTCGTCTGCGCCGATCATTTTGAAACGGTACGATTTTTTCAACTCTTGTAGCGCTTCGTGGAAAGACCATTCCTCGCGATCGTCGCGCACCTTTGGTCCAAGAAACATTAAATCGGTCGCCAAGACCCCCACGGTCATTTGTTTTTTCTTGTCGCTCGCGGTTGCAATCGCCCGCGTCAGTTCGTATTCGATGCTGGTTTCGGCGTCGATCAGTGGCACGTCGGCGTCACCCATCGTGCTGGAAATCGCCGCACCCAAAAAGACCTCCTGTTCAACGAAGTTTCCGCCAACTTCGCTGCGGGTGGTTTTCGGGCGAATGCCTTGCGTTCGTGCCTCGATGGCTTGTCGGCTAAAGGGTTTGACGTCGACGACTTTGAGATCAACGTGATTGCCGCCAACGCGTTGGAATTGACGCAGCAATCCGAGAAAATGATTCTTGACGTGCACGAACTCGCGCGGGACGTCTTGGCTAACATACGCTTGGATCGTGACGGGCCGACCGTTCTCGGCAGCTTTTTTCAAAGTCATTTGCGTCGTTTCGTCGAGCGTAAACACTTTTTCGCGAGTCATGTCGAGCCGACTGGGAAAAGCCCAAGCAGCTTTGTCGAGCAAATAATTGGCGCCGACCAAAGTCACAGCGAGCGCCGCAGTGCGCATGGCAAATTGCAGGCCCAGTCCCATTTGTCGGCCCGTACTCCAGCGGCGACGCGAAATCACCACGAGGTTCAAATACAACATGAGTACGATGACCGAAACGAAATACATCACGCCCGTTAGTGAAATTAGGCCCATGCGAAAGTCACGCAGGTGCCAATCAATTCCCAATCGTTCGATCCCCAGAACTCCCCGAAAATAGCTTCCGGCCAAAACGGGAATCGCGCAAAATAACGCGGCCAAGATAAAGGCGACGGTGTTGCTACGCGTCAGCGACGAGGCAAACATGCCGATCGCAAGGAGTGCACAGCCCGCCAACCAATATCCCAAGTACACGGTCGCCGTAACGCCCCAATCCGGTTGTCCGATGTTCGCTAGAGCGATCAACTGCGTGACCGAAAACGCGAGGGCGACCGAATAGACTGCAACGACGGAAAGATATTTGCCGAGCAGAATTTCCAGATCGGACGCCGGCAGGGTGAACAAGATCGCGTCGGTCCCCTGCCGTCGTTCTTCCGCCCAAGTGTTCATCGTGATCGCTGGTACCAAGAACAACAACAGCAACGGATAGTACCGACTGAGCTGATCCAAGTTGGCCAAATTATCCGTGAAAAATTGCCGATTGAATGCCAACACAGCGCAGACCGTGACGAAAACGACGATAAACAAATAGCCGCTCACGCTCGTGAAGTATTGTTTTACGTTTCGCCAAAAAACGGCGGAGATAACGTGCCATCGCATCGTATAGAATCCTCGTAATAAAAAGTCGGCAAGGGAAATAAGGGATCGCAATCGCGATCGATTATCCGGCAAAACCGGTCAACTGATGAAATTGCCGCTCCATTTGATTTCTTTCGCCCATCGTTTCCAGTGGGCCGTCGAACACAACACTTCCTTCATTAATCAAAATGACGCGGCTGCAAAGTAGCTCGACCTCCTGAAGCACGTGTGTGGACAGCAACACAGTTTTCGTTTGTCCGAGTTCGCGAATCAAGCGGCGGATGCCGACGAGTTGATTCGGATCCAAACCACTCGTCGGTTCGTCGAGGATGAGTATCTCCGGGTCGTGCAACAGCGCTTGAGCCATTCCTACTCGCTGACGAAAGCCGCGCGACAATTTGGAAATTGGTTTGTTCCAGACTTCGCCCAAGTCGCATTCTTTGGCAACAAATTCGAGACGGTTGCGCGTGACGCTGGAGGCGAGGCCGCGAGCGCGAGCCAAATATTTCAAAGCACTTTGTGGCGTCATCTCGTCGTACAATGGTCCGTTCTCCGGAAGGTATCCGATATGCTCGCTCGCTTTGATCCGGTTTCGTTCCATATCGAAACCTGCAATGGTGACCGTGCCGCTGGTCGGTGCCAGATAGCCAGTCAACAGTTTCATCGTTGTTGATTTTCCGGCTCCGTTGGGACCGAGCAAAGCGCAGACTTGGCGGCGTGGAATCGAAAAATTCACGTCGCGCACCGCGGCGAATTGCCCATAATATTTGCAAAGATTTTCGGCACGAATCATGGGCTCAGTTTCGTTTGACAGTGATTTAGTGTTGGCTCCCACGTCGAATCGTCCTCGTTGAAAGTAACGGGGTCAAAGAATTTTGGCGAACGGCTGAAAATGATACGCGGAGCACGCGTTATGCCGCTGGCGTAGGATCATTATGCCGAAATCCGCAAAATTCTCAACGGGATTTGCAGGCAGTCGGCAACGAATGCTTACGCGAAACCAGCGCCAGGGTGTCAGAATGTAGCGATGCGTTATTCAAAACGCATCGTCTCGCCCGGATTGTCGCCGTGCGCTTGCCTTAATTCGCCATCGATCATGGATTTCATCTTGAGGACGTCTTGCGGGTTTTCGAAACAGAACAAATCTTGGGATTCGCCGTCGGCTTGCAACATAATGCCGGTTATTTTCCAACCAAAATTCCCCTTTCGCAGCATCATGGAAAACGATGAGACTGCGGCGGCTTGGCCTGGATCGCGTACGGCAACAGGTACGAAAGCGACTTTCTGTTGGTTCGTCGCAAACATCGGTTCGCCGACTGTGTAGTTCGCATCCTTGCCAACAGGTGTTGCCAGGTCAAGCTGGTGTTTTCGCGTTTGAGCAATCGAATCTTGCGACAAGAGTTTTTCAGCGCTGGAGTTTTCACCCTTTCGCAGCATTTCGACAAAACTGCGGCAGATTATTTCGGGCGGCGTGTCGATGGTGAAATTTGTTGCGTCGGTGGCCGTAGTCGAATTTGTCGATTCGGCGTGCGCGACTTTGTCGGGTGCAGCAGCGGACGCGGCTTTGGGTTCTTCAGGTTTTGTGCAGCCGAATAGGGCTGCGATCAAGACAACGAATGCGAGCTTTGGTCTCATGAGCACTCCCTCCTAGAGTGGCGCGGGCGGATGCAGCGAGACTTACGGCAAAGCCAAACACTTGTGGCTTTGTCGATTGAGTCGATTGCAACATCGCGGATTGTGATTTTCTCCGAACTCCGCAAACCGTCAAGGTCGATTTGCCGATCCGCACGTCGCAACTTCCGATACCTAACAGAAGCGACACCGTAACGACTACGCTTCGCAGCTAGCATGCGGAAAGTTTTTCAAGTCGTTAGCCAGCGTTTGCCGCCAAGCAAGCTTCGCCGCGCTCGAGTTCGACCTAGTCGCCGCCAGCGCGGAATCGTAAAAGAGGCATCGTGATCGACGCTAATTGATTCGGCTCGGGCGTTGAATGGAAGGAACTTACGCAGATGAAATTTTTGCAGTCGTCAGCCGCGTGCACCGCGATTTTCACGTGGTTCACGCTTGGGTTTTTCGCCGTCAATGCGACCGCCGCCACTTACCTTCCGACCAATCCTCAACTCAAGTCAAGTTCGAAAGAGTCGCTGTCGACCGGCAGCCTGGCGAATCAAGGGGTCGTCCAATCGAAATCGTTGCTCAAAGTCTTGCGCGACGGTGGCGTGCTGATGATTCCGATCGGAGTCTGTTCATTTATCTTGCTGGTGGTCGTCTTCGAACGCGCGATTAGTCTGCGCAGGGGGCGAGTCATTCCCGGCCCGTTTGTCGCGAGATTCTTGGAGCAGCTTCGCGACGGCGAGTTGACGCGAGAGTCTGCATTGAAATTATGCAACGACAACGACAGCTCCGTGGCCAAAATGTTTGCTGCGGGTGTCCGCAAATGGGGACGGCCAAGCGTCGAAATCGAGCAAGCGATCTTGGATGCCGGCGAGCGAATTAGCAACGATTTGCGAAAATACATTCGTATGATGAACGCAATTTCAACCGTGACTCCCCTGCTGGGATTGTTGGGAACAGTATTCGGAATGATGCATTCATTCGATTCGATTGCGGGCTCCAATTCGGCTGTGGGAGACTCGAAATCACTTGTTGCGACTGGAATTAGTGTCGCGCTCATCACGACGGCAGGCGGTTTGACGGTCGCGATCTCGGCACTAATTGCCTATTTTTATTTCGTCAGCCGAGTGGACCAACGGATTATGGAATTAGACGAACTTGGAATTGAAGTCGTCAATTGCGTTTCCGCAGAAGCGATTGCGGGATCGGCCGGTGAACGGCGAGCCGAAAGCAACCGTCCGCGCAGCGGCCCAAATCGAAACGCAGCCTAGTGATTCGCAAATCGTCCATCAAACCGTGAAACGCGGAATTCGAGGACAAATCCATGCCCCTCAAAACGATGCGCGACGACGCCCCGTCGATCAACTTGACGCCGATGATCGATATTTTGTTATTTCTGGTTATTTTTTTTATGGTTGGAAGTGAGTTCACGAAGTTAAACGACGAAGAGCGGGATGTGGCGGTTCGCGTTCCTCAAGTTTCTGCGATGCCGACGGCGACTTCGCCTCAGAGCAAGCGGGTGATCAACGTTTTCGGCGACGGGCGAATTCACTTGGATGGCCAACAAGTATCACTGATCGACCTAGAGCGGCAACTTCGCGAGGCCAAGGCACAAAACACAATAACGGCAGTTGTAGTTCGCGGCGATTCTAACAGTGTTTATCAAGCGGTCGCCGATGTCATCGCCGTCTGTCGCCGCGCCGAAATTCAAGACGTTAACTTGGCCGTCCGCGTCGCGCAATTGGAGCGGTAGTCATGTGGCCAGTCCTCGCAGTCGCCGATGGTTGCCTCGCGCTGGTGAATTGGTCCAGCTTCCTCGATATTACGATCTGGAGCGGGTTTGCACTGTTGAGCCTGGCGCTCCTGGTACTATCGCTCACGCGCTGGGGAAATGTCAAGACAACTCACAAATGCATAGGGCTTTCGGTTTTCGCTCATTTGCTGTTGGTTCTTTACGCATACGAAACGCGACTCTTTTTTTCGTCGGCTGGTTCTAATGGGGACGAAGCCATCGTTCCGATTCATTTTGTCAGCGAGTCCGATACGTCGTCAGATTTCTCAGCGAAAGAAGAATTGAAATTCGCCCCTCAAGACTTGCCGCTGCACAACTTTGCTGCCCCCAAGTTGTTGGAAGCGCACTCCGAACCCGAAAGTGCGTCCACGAAAGAAATCGCTGTACTGATTCCTCTTTCCATCGCGGCTCCTTTGCTGTTGGAAGTGCCAAAAGCACCCGCGAATGACGCCGTCGCCGACAATGCTGCTCAAGACGAATCAAATATAGACGTGCAACCCGCCGAACCAGAATCGATTGTCGAAAGCCAGCCGACGATTGAACCCGATACGCGACACGATTCGGCGGCAACCAATGTA
>JANMEB010000382.1:0-1108 GCA_031376585.1 Planctomycetota bacterium
TACTCCGCTCGAATGGGTATCGAATCCTTCGGCCGACGACGACCGGCAGATGCACTCAACCCTTGCGGCGCAGACTATTGCGACCTTTCGAAACAACTCACATAGACCGGACAAGCGTATTCCCGATTCGGGTTCTAAGCGGACGCTGTGAATCGATAG
This sequence comes from Planctomycetota bacterium, assembly GCA_031376585.1. Classification (GTDB taxonomy): domain Bacteria; phylum Planctomycetota; class Planctomycetia; order Pirellulales; family Pirellulaceae; genus JANMEB01. Next base: position 160 of record JANMEB010000382.1, read on the forward strand.
AAAAACTCCCACGGCGGCGAGGCGATTGAAGTAGAACTACTCAAAGTGGGTTATTGGCATCCGAACCCTTACCAAGAGACACGCAAGTCCGCGATCGACGCATCGCCGGATTCAATTTGCGAAAGGATACAGGTGACGTCGGACATGGGGATGGTTCGAGCACCTATAACAGATTTCAAAACAGATAGCAGACGTCGCAAAGCTCCAGAATGTCGGCAGACTTCTTTAGAGTTTAGCCACCCATTTGTGTTTTGGAACGACGTCTAACAATCCTGCGGCGCCGCCTTTCGCCCCATCTCAAGCTCCATTCTGCCAGCGTGCGAAATCGCGCGCTGTCGAATAATTTGGCAGCTCTTGTGAAGCAATAGCAGCGGTCGGCAATTTGCCAAGAAACTTCGGTTCAGAAGCCGAAAACCAGATTAAACGGTTGCACATTGGCGTCCGCTTTGGCTACCAACAGCAAACAAGTATTCCCAACTCAGCCTGATAGCGTGTCACACGCAAACCGCCAAAAAACTAAACCAACCTTTCCGTCCGGTCCTTGGAATCGCCAAAAGAGACAACGCTCCAATGACCCATAACATCTTCGACTTTTGCGGGGATCGCTCGTACACCGGTTTTGCTTTCGCTGTGATCATGAGCGCGATCGGCCTGTCCTTGGTCGGTTCGGACTTGTTAGCGCAGGACGTTTCTCAACTTGATCGAACACAATCACGCCAGGTTTTCGACGCAACCTCGACAGGGCAACCGGCTTTGATTAACCGATATGACTACTGGCAGCATGCGCCGGGAGTGGACACGACGGTTGCCGGAACTCAAGATCCGACAGCTCCCATCATTCCGCTCGACTCGAACACTAGTGCGCAAGCGGATTTATCGCAGCCGCCCGAATCAGCCACTCTCACCGATGAGAAAAACTCGGACGCGAAAGACAGCAAGAAACCGAAGA
>JANMEB010000389.1:0-25656 GCA_031376585.1 Planctomycetota bacterium
GTGAGCGTGTTGGAGTTGAGAGTTACGGTGGAGCCAGTTACGCCGGTGAGCGAACCAATGGTCTCATTAGCATTGAGCGTGAGGTTGGCACCCAGCGTACTGATGTTGACCGCGCCAGTATCAACAATCGCCGATCCTCCGTTGAGGGCGAGAGTGCCGGCGCTGACCGTGGTAGTTCCGGTGTATGCATTGGCTCCACTAAGAGTGACCGTGCCGCCCGTTGACTTCGTGAGCGCTACACCCGAACCACCCAAGATTGCGGAGACCGTGCCGCTTTCAACCGCGAATGATGTACCCGTTAACGTACCGCCGGAACCAGTGATCGAACCGCTGGTCAAAGACACCGCACCGACCGTATCGCTAAAGCCACCAATGCTTAAAGTGCCACCAGAAACCGTAACCGCACCCGATAAAATTGCGTTATTCACACCGTAAACGAGCGATCCTGCGTTTACCGTTGTAGTACCTGTGTACGTATTGGCTGCATTCAAATTCAACGTACCGCCGTCGTTTTTCGTTAGGCCGCCGGCTCCGCTGCCGATAATACCGCTGATCGTCGTGGTACCCGCGCCGCCAATCGTCAATAAATTGGAACCGTTAATTACGGCACCAGAAATAACCAAGCTGCCACCCGCCGTCGTATGCTGAAACGTCGCGGCATTGCCGAGCGTAATTGCTCGTGCAATCGTGTTCGTTCCATTCTGCGAACTAATCGTCCCAGCACCGGAGACCGAACCAATAGTAAAGCTTCCTGAAGTCGTCCCGAGCGTAAAGTTGTTATACACGCCACTAGATAAGGTTGAATCGCCGAGGTTTAGCGTCCGAAGTTGAACGCTCAGAGAAAACAAATCAAGGATTGTATTGCCCGTAATGTTGTTGTTCATATTGGCGACCGCATCCACGCCGGACGGATATTTGAAATTGTCCGATGCTCCTGGGAAATCCCAGTTTGCGCCAATTGATGGTTCCCACTCGTACGTTCCAGCAGTCGTTTGGAGCCAAGTGCCAGCCAAGTTTTGAGCCTGAGCAAACAATTGGCGTTGACTGCCGAGGATAAATCCCGCCAATGCCAAAACCAAAAGCGTCCACCGTAGAGCGTAACTGGATAAAGATTTCGAACATCGACATTTCGCCAAGAGCGAATTCCGAGATTGGCTTCGTTGACCAGCGCACAATTCAATTTTGAAGTCTGCGTTTGAGAGAGATAGGGAATCCATTACAACTCCACGATCAAAAAATACTTGCCTGTGTTTTTGCTTACGAATGACGTTCAAATTTCGTTTCGTTAAGTTGAAACGATTTCACATTCCCAAAGTTGCCGATGTGTACGAACTTTTACATTAAAATTTATGGAAAATCGCTTAGCAAAGGGTGGTTTGAGAACATTAAAACATGCGTGTTATCGCATTGCAAGCAGGGGATTGCGCCGATTGGGTAAAATTTTCCAAAAATGTCAGTTCTCTTGAAAATTGCAATAAAATAATCGAAACGGGGCTAAAAAAGAGCTTGATGCGCCACAACGCCCGTTCGGAAAGAACACATCAACCCGAAGCGTCAGCGAGAGAAGCCAGATTCGGCCGAATCCCTCGCTAACGCGTCGGGTTACGAAAGAATGCGAGTGCGTCGTTTTCTGGCGGATTGGAAACCGAAGTGTTAGCGAGGGAAAAAAGATTCGGCCCGAATCCCTTGCTAATGCGTTGGGTTAAGAACGAATTCACAACTTCAAAGCGTTAGCAAGATCGAGTGGCGATGCGTCCGGCAAATCAATTCCTCTATGGAAATTCCTCGCTTACGCGTTGGGTTACGATAATGAAAGTCAAAATCAAGTAAAAAACCCTCATTCGCGGAGACTGCGAATGAGGGTTTAATTTAGTGTCTTTATTTCGAAATTCGACTTTAGCGGTTAGCGGCAAGTGCCAAACGATTACTGCGTTGCCGAACACCCAAGATCATCAACAGTGCGATCAATGCTCCGCTGGAGACGAAGACTGATGGTTCCGGAATCGCGGTGGATTGGGTAATTCGCACTTGGCGAATGTCTTGAATCAACGCACCCGACGCCGTCACGGTTAGCATTCGGATGTCTTGCCCGTTGATGGCTTGAGCATAGACCCGATTTGAGCCATTGCCAAGCGTAAACGCACTGCTGACAAAAACGTCGCCATTGTTGTCGACGGCTGTGAGCGTGAACGTCCCGCTGGCTTGAAAATTTTGTGCGTTTAACTCAAAAACTTCCCAGGCGAAAGCAATTGGCTTGTATACGACTTGGGTAAATAGCGTGCCGGCTGCCGTGATACGGGCCGCACCTGCCGCTGGAATAGTCAACCCAACATCCGAAAGAGCAAGCAGAACGTCATCCACACCACCGAGGATCTGCCCAGTCGCAGAAGTACCGGTCTGTTGAACGTACGATCCAATGTTGCTGTTCGCGGGAGACGTTCCCGTTCCAAAAATAATGTCTGCAGATGCAGATTGGCCGCCGATTCCCAGCAGCAAAACTAACGAGAGAAGTGCGGACGAGGCAAATCGCATATAGGGTCTCCTTTGGAAGTAATTCAACGTTGCGGGTTTCATGATGATCTAGGGAATTTGAATCCGCAATATGCCGGAAGCGATTTTTTTGAAAATAATCTTTATGGCGCAGTGACGTTGTTTTTATTGCAAGACGCAGCTTCAAAATTGAGATTTTGGCTGTAATTTCCATTTGGTTCGGGTATAGACCGTCTGAAACCCGCTTTTTTGAGCGTTTTTGTGGGATGAGACGCCGGGCAAAGCAACGACGACGGCCAAATCACAGCCTATTTTTGCGGCAAATTGAAGTCGCGATCCGAAAAGAGCACGTTGCGCACCGCGCCGGCGAGCTTCGGGGATCGTACTCGCGCCTGCCAAAAGCGCAATGCGTTCGTGAATGAACAAGCCACCCGTTGCGATCGGTTTACCATTGAGCTCGGCGATAAAGCACAGGCTTCCGTCACGTCCAGCCACAATGCGTGATAGGTCAAAAATGAACTCAGCAAACTGAGGGTCTTGGCTCCAGCCTTGGGCCGCCAAGCGCGCCCAAGTCTCTTTCTCATTTGGTTCAATCAACCGAACGCTGAGATTGGGAGATTGATATTCAGAAAAATCTTCGGTTGGATCGAGCGAACGAAGCATAACGTCCGTCCACTCGATCGGTTGATAGCCACGCTGCGAAAGCAAACGCAGAAATTCTTGGTTGACCAAAGGACAGACTTCGTGATCGACGGAAGCGCCGCGCGAAAAGAAAAACGATTCAAGCTCGGTTAATTCGTCTAGCGTTGGATCGCGTAACGTGCCCAAGCCAAAGGTCTGCGTCAACGGCGAATCGGGAACGTCGAACATTGCCAGAGTCCCAGCAATTTCGGTCCATGCGGCAGCGCTTTGCGGCTGCAGTTTGCGACGGGCTTCGACGCACGCGACGTTGGCCATTCCTTCCGCAAGTTCGAGTCGGCGAGCCAATTCGAGATCGATGATCGGGATTGGGCGAGGGATTGGGTTCATGGGGATAATGGGCGTCCGAAGGGGGTCAGGCACAATTTGCTCCGAGGACTTCACAATTTGAGCCAGACCCCGGCGGGGGGAAGGGGGCAGGCACAATTTGCTCCGAGGACTCCGCAATTTGAGCCAGACCCCGGGGGTCGGAAGCATTGGTATCTACACAAGTCGGACCCCATAACCTTACCCTCCCCTCGGGAGGGTCGAAATCCGCCGAAGGGGGATTACGGGGAGGGCTTTAATTCTTGTTGCCGTGGCGACCTGAACCTGTCCCGTGCCGCTTATCACATGCCGCTTATCATATTCGTATCGTACTCTAACTGATTTGGTCTGCTGAGCGCGGAGTTGTCGGGCGCTTTGTTTCCGCTGCTTCAAAGTCTTGCCTTAAAGTCCCTCAATGACAACTTTTCGACTACCCTCCCCTTGTCCCGATTGGTCGGGACTCGACCCTCCCCAAGGGAGGGTGAAGGGAGTTGTGTAGATACCAATGGGTCGGAAGCGGGTCAGGCACAATTTGCTTCGAGGAATCCGCAATTTGAGCCAGACCCCGGCACTTACTGCAATTTGAATGTTTCGACTTCCATTTTCGCGTCGTTCAAAAAATTGGCAGCGCCGACGCCGTTGATCACGCGATGGTCGAAGCTCAAGGTGGCAGTCACCGTTTGCTGAAAGCGGACGCCGTTGTCGTGAGGGAATGGCTGCCAAAAACTAACACCCAAAGCCAGCGTGGCGACTGCGGGCGCAACGATTGCCGGAATACCGATTCGGATTCCGGCTTTACCCATATTCGACACGGAAAGCGTCGTGGATTCGTCGGCTTGGTCGGCGCCATTCCGCGCAATTTCGATCTGCTTGGCTAGAGAGGCAAAGAATTCTTTTTGGGATAATTTGTCCGCTTGGCGAACAACCGCCGTGACCATCTCGTCTCCTGGAAGCGCCACGGCGACACCCAAATTCACGTGATGAAATGTCTTCAAGCGTTTTCCGTCAGCGGAAAGCGAACTGCGAAATTTGGGGTGCCGGCTTATCGTGCGTGCAACGCACCAGCACGCCATTGCAAATCCGGTCGGGCCGCCTGTTGCTCGCGTTTTTTCGCGGGCTGCGTCGATCGCCGACCAATCGAAATCATTGATCACGGTCACCGGAACACAAAGCTGCGAGCCGCGCGTCAAACGATAGTTGAGAGAGATTTGCGACATCGGGACCAGAGATTCAACAAACTGATCATTGGAGACCGGCGCGGCCGATGCTTTTTCGATTGTCGGTGCTGTCGATTGAGCGGCGACGTATCGTTCGACATCTTCCGGCATGAGCTTGCTGCCGGAACATGGAATTTGGTCGGCGACGTCGAGCAGTCTCTGATCTTTCAAAAGCTTTCGTGTTTTAGGCGGAATTTGCACATCGGCGCGTCGAATCGCGTCGCCCCCTTTGGCGGCAACCACGGAACTTGCTGACGGAGACGCAGCGGGTGTTGAATGTTCGGCGGGTCCGTGACCAGCCGGCATTTCCTTGACACCCTCGGCGACTTCCATGCGTGCGATTTCAGTTCCGATCGACAAGACGCTGCCGGTTTCGACCGTCCATTTGACAAGCGTCCCTTCATACGGTGATTCCACATCCGTGGTGGCTTTGTCGGTTTCCATCACATAAATCGGCTGGTCGCGTTTCACGAAGTCGCCGGGTTTGGCAAGTAACTCAACCAGCAATGCTTCTTGTAAGCCTTCGCCGAGTTGTGGAATCCGAATAGAGATGATCGGCATTCGATTTAATCCTCGACGGTGATCCGAATTGCCGCGACGACTTGGTCGGTGCTGGGAAGAGCGGCGTATTCGTAGATTGGGTTATAGCCGATATGGACGTCAGGTTTCGAAATCAATTGCGGAGCGCTGACGAAAAAGCTCCAGCTATTCGGGTCGCCGACAATTTCGCTGATGATCATTTGTCCGACGCTACACGACCGGCCGTCTTCTTGAACGATGACGAGCCGACCGGTTTTTTCAACAGACGCTAAGACGGTTGCCTTGTCCCACGGTTGGATGCTGCGCAAGTCGATGACTTCGACTGAGACTTCGTCGGCGAGTGCGTCGGCTGCCCCCAGGGCTTGTTCAATGCAATTGCCCCACGCTACCACGGTCACATCGTTGCCGGCGCGGCGTACGCGAGCTTGGCCGAATGAAATTGCGGGGACGGCCGCTGGAACCTCCATTTGCAAGCGAAATAAGTGTTTCGGAATCAGAAAAATCGTCGGATCGTCGGTGTGCATTGCATTCCACATGAGGCCAGCGGCATCTTCGGGAGTGCTTGGTACGACGACGCGCAAGCCAGGTGTGTGCGCAAATAGCGCCTCGTTGGCTTGGCTGTGCCAAAGCGATCCGGCGGGCAGATAGGCACCGTAAGGGGAGTACAGTACGACGGGGCATTTCCATTCACCGAAAGTTCGCCAGCGAAGCGTACTCAAATTCTGGCTGATTTGATTCCAGGCCGGACCCATGAAGTCGATGAACTGCAGTTCGAACACGGGTCGCATTCCATAGCAAGCCATCCCGATCGCCACGCCGACGATGGTAGCTTCGGCAAGCGGCGAGTTGAAAACGCGTTCCGGAAATTCTGTGGAGAGTCCGGCGGTTAAGCGAAACACGCCACCTTTTGGATCCGCAATGTCTTCGCCGAAGAAAACATAATTCGGATCGCGCGCGAGTCCGGTCTTGAAGACTTGATTAACGGCGTCGACCATGCGCCATTTGCGGCCCCCCTCAAGCGGCGGCGGTTCCGCTTTTGGCTCGGCACCAAAAAGATGGTCAAGCAATTCTTCAGCGCGAGGATCAGGTTCCGATTCGGCAGATTGATATTCGCGATCAACCTGTTCGTTGATTTCGGTTTTGATCTTCTCCCATTGTGCCGCAGTGAGTTCTCCTTCGGCCATAAGTTCTTGTGAGACGACGAGAATCGGATCGCGATGTTCCATCTCGTCGATTTCGCTTTGAGGACGATAAACACGGTGATCGTCGCTACTGGTATGGCTGCACAAGCGGTCAAGTTCCGCGACGATCACGGTGGGGCCTTGTCCGCTGCGGGCACGCTCAAAGGCCGGCGCGATCGCGTCGAAAACCCGGTCGGGATGCCGCGCGTCGAGGTTCACTAGGCCGATATCGTCGCCGAAAATACCGAGCCGGAACGGGTTAAATCGAGTCGTATTCGTGCTGATCCCGTATTGATTGTCCTCCACGATAAAGATGACTGGCAACTGTCGTTCGACGGCGAACGCAATGGCTTCGTAGAATTCACCTTGGCGCGCGGCGGCGTCACCGAGTGTCGCGACGACGAGGTTTTTCTTGCCCTGAAGTTGCATGGCCCACGCCACGCCGCAAGCCGGCAGCGTGTTGGCACCGGTCGGGGTTGGAACACTCCAAATGTTTTGCTTGCGCGCGGAATAATGGCCGGGCATTTGTCGACCGCCGCTGCCAGTGTCCCGCTTGGCGAAATAAACTTTGGCGAGCTCGGCATTGGAAACGCCGCGGGCAAGCACCATCGCTCGATCGCGGTAATAGGGAAACAAATAATCCCCTTCGTTCATTTGCATTCCAACGACCGCGAGCGCTTCGTGACCCATCCCGGCGACTTGGAACCAGCCTTTGCTTTGGCGGTGCAAAACGCCTTCGCGGCGATCGCCTTCGCGGCTGAGGTACATGAGTCGGAGCAAGTCGAGCTTGTTGTATGTCATTTGCAAAGGCTTGGTGTTCATGATCGTCCAACTGAACTTGTGCAACGGATACGTTAGTATTGGGTTGTCAGATTACGCCGCAAAGCGATCGCGCGGATCAACACTACCAAAAAAGTAGGTTGCTCGAACGCGGACAGAGCACGAGTAACCGTCGGTAACGAATGCATCCGGCGGATGTTTTTCGTCACTGAGTGAACCACAATCGCTGCGGCAACGGCGCGCCTTGTTTAACGCGGAGCCGACGGCGACGGCACCTTTCGCAGCGTCATCTCCGTCGCCGTTGGCTCCGGGTTAAACGATGCATCGCAGGGCGCGCGAGGTTAAGCGTGGGCCATAATAACAAGGACGCATTTTAACCGTCCCTGCCTTGCGATCAAGGGCTTTTGGGGGCCCGAGAGGAATTCTTCTGTGGGGTCCCGAAAGAGTTTAAATCTCGGTGGAAACTGGTACACTGGGTTGAAACCTTCGCAAGCGGGAAATACTCGAGTCGTAATTTGATTCTCTTTGAAAGGAGATATAGGGTGGCTCAACTTAAGCATGTGAAACTATTGGTACTGCTGGTCGCGGCGATTTTCGTTGGTCCCGCATCGGCGGGCGACGACACGGACGCCAAGGCCGCGCTCAAACGCGTCAGCTATGACACTCAATTCTTGGCATCCGACGACTTAAAAGGACGCGGCGTTGGAACCGAAGGAATCGAAACGGCCGCCAAGTACATTATTGAAGAGTACAAAAAAGTCGGCCTCAAGAGCGGCGTTGCGGATGGTTCGTATCGCCAACCTTTCGAAGTCAACATCGGTCGCCAATTGATCAAGGATTCCGTGAAAGTCGCGTTCACCGGACCACAAGGCACCAAGCTTGAACTGGAAAGCACCAAAAATTGTCAGCCGCTGGCGGTTGGCGGCGACTCGGCACTTGACGGCAAGGAATTAGTTTTCGTCGGTTACGGCATTAAAGCAGATGCTCACAACTTTGACGAATACAAAAATGTTGACGTCAAAGGCAAGGTAGTCGTTTTGATCAGGATCGAGCCTCAACAACAAAAAGAGGACAGCGTTTTCGCCGGCAAGGAGCACTCCGAATTTGCCCGCATTGGCAACAAGATCAAGACAGCGAAAGACGCCGGCGCGATTGGAATCATTTTGGTTAACGACGGCGTAACGGCACCTTCCGGCGACACAGATCAATTGCTGGCCTTCGACGAATTGGGCCGAAACGGCGAGTTGCCTTTCGTGCAAATTAAACGCGCGACGTTTAATGAGATTCTAGCGGTTTCGCCGATTGCGAATCCGAACGGTGGTAATTTTGATTCACTTGCCAAAATCGAAGAATACATCGATGCAAATTTGGAGTCGGTTTCGGCTCCCATTGAAGACTGGACCATCCACTTCGATTGCAAATTTGAAGCGGTTAACGCCAAAACTGACAACATCGTCGGTGTGCTCGAAGGCGAAGGTCCGCTGGCGAACGAATATGTCGTCGTCGGCGGCCACTACGATCACTTGGGCATGGGCGAAGTCGGCTCACGCGCGGGCGGTCGCCGTGAAATTCATAACGGTGCGGACGATAACGCGACCGGAACGGCAGCGGTCCTAGAATTAGCCAGACGCTATGCCAAATACGACAAGAAACCCAAACGAACGATGGTCTTTATTTGTTTTAGTGCGGAAGAACGCGGCTTGCTCGGCGCGGCTCACTATTGCAACAAAGATCCGTTGTTCGATCTGACCAAGACCGTAGCGATGATCAACTACGACATGATCGGTTGGTTGCGTGAAGGTAAATTAACCATCTTTGGTTCGGCCAGCGGCAGCACGTTTGAATCCGCTATGGACGCGGCGGCCGCGGGATCGAAAATCGTTCTTAACAAAGTCCCCAGCCCGAATGCCGGCAGCGATCACATGCCGTTTTACGGCAAGAACATTCCTGTAATGTTCGTGCATACCGGTTTGACCGATACGTACCACATGCCGGAAGACGACTTTAACACGTTGAACATGTCCGGTGCGCTGGAAGTCATCGACTTCAGCGAAAAAATGATTTGGGACTTGGTCAATCGAGATGTCAAACCGGAATTCGTTTCGGCCGACGGCGGCGCTGGACGACCATCGTATTTGGGAGTTCGATTTGACTTTGCCGATACGGCCTCTGGATTAGCGGCACAAGCGGTTAGTCCCGATTCGCCAGCCCAAAAAGCCGGACTTATGGAAGGCGACATCGTCTTGGAATTGGCCGGCAAGAAAATTTCCGAACGGAGCGAATTGGTGAAAATTCTCCGAGACAACAAGCCCGGATCGAAAATTGCCATCAAGTTCCGACGGGGCGGTGAAGAAAAGACCATTGAAGTCGAATTGGCCAAACCACCCGAACGCACCGGAGGCGCCGGAGGCCAATAACTTAGGATCAATATTCCGATAAACCCAAGCTCGGCGAAGCCATTGTTTCGCCGGGCTTTTTTTGTTTTCCGAAAAACAGTCAAATACCGCCTATGTCGTTTGCGATTGAACTCGAAAATGTCACGAAACGGTTTGGAAAACATGTCGCCGTAGACGGTCTGGACCTGCGCGTCCCGGAAGGATCGATCTACGGATTCATCGGTCCTAACGGTTCCGGCAAGACCACGACGTTACGGATGATCTTGCGAATTATTCAGCCCGACAGCGGTACGGTTCGAGTTCTCGGACAGACTTCGGGGGCAACGGCCGACGATCGGTTGGGGTACTTGCCAGAGGAGCGCGGCCTTTACAAGCGGATGCGGGTCTACAACCTACTTGCCTACTTTGCTCGGCTCAAAGGAATGCGCGAGCCGAAAGCCGCCATCGATCATTGGCTAAAAAGGCTAGGTGCCGACGGCTGGGAGCGAAAACGAATCGACACGTTGTCCAAAGGGATGGCTCAAAAAGTCCAGTTTATCGCCACGGTCGTCGCCCAACCCAATCTGGTAATTCTCGATGAGCCGTTTAGCGGGCTGGATCCGCTCAACTTGGAGACGCTACGAGATGCAATTCTCGAACTGCGGAATCAAGGTACGACGGTAATCTTCTCCACGCACGATATGGAAGTGGCCGAACAGATGTGCGACACCATCTTGATGATCTTCGAAGGCAAAAAAGTCCTCGATGGAACGATGAACTCGATCCACGAACAATTTTCAGCAAGTCATATTCGCGTTCGCTTGGATCAACCCGACGCACCGTTGCCGCGATTGCAGGGAGTTCACTCGATCAAGCGAGTCGGCCGCTTTTACGAGTTCATTTTGTCCGGCGAAACGCGGTCGGACGACATTGTGCGGCAGTTAGCCGATCAAGTCACGCTGCAACATTTCGAGATCGTCAAGCCGTCCTTGCACGACATCTTCATTCACATCGCGCATCCCGGCGGCCGGCGGCAACGGTCGATTTAGCAGCACCTAACACGGACCAGTCATGTTGAAAATTTGGGTGATTGCCATTCGTGAATATTGGGCCATGGTCGGCACCAAAGCATTCATGGCATCGATCATCATGATGCCTATTTTGATGTTCGGCGGACTATTCGCCGTTGACTTTTTGAAGGGAGTCAACCGGAACGACGTTCGCAAAATCGCAGTGATCGATCAAACCGGAAAATTATTTGATCTGCTGGTAGAAGCAGTGGCTGACAGAAATACAAAATTGGAAACGGTCTCAAATCTGAATGAGGCGGAAGAATTCGGCAAAGTTACCGAGCCGCAGTACACGCTCGAGGAAGTCGATCCTGCGTTATTAAGCGACGAATTACGTATCCAACTTTCCGATCGAGTCCGAAAACGAGACTTGTTCGCTTTTGTCGAAATTCCCCCGAACGCCTTTGACGCCAACGCGGTGCCCGATCCGCAAATTCGCTTTCACTCGCAAGGCTCGGCGCTCTCCGGTTCACGCGAATGGATTCAAGCGAAAGTGAACGAGCTAGTTGTCCATTCTCGATTGATCGACGCCGGAATCGATACAGAAAAAGTCGCAGTTGCCAGCAAGGCCGTTCAAGTTCGCAGTTTGGGATTGGTCGAGAAATCGGCAACGGGAATTGTTGACGCAAAAGACAAAAACGAATTAAGTGCGATCTTTTTGCCCATGGGCGTCATGATGCTCATGTTCATGGTGATCTTCCTCGCAGCGCAGCCGATGCTCGAAAGCGTGCTCGAAGAAAAATCGCAGCGCATCGCCGAAGTTCTCTTGGGCAGCGCGAATTCATTTCAGCTCATGATGGGGAAACTTCTTGGGACCGTCGCTGGCTCGTTGACGGTGTTCGGAATTTACTTTGTCGGCGCGATCGTGTTGGCCCTGATCCGTGGTTGGACCGGAATGATCCCTTTTCATTTGTTCCCTTGGTTCGTTGCTTACCAAATTTTGGGGGTGATGTTTTACGCCTCAGTTTTCATGGCCGTCGGCTCGTCCGTGTCGCAACTAAAAGAAGCCCAGTCGATGTTGCTTCCTGTTTGGATGGTAATGATGCTGCCCGTCTTTGTGTGGCTCAATGTAGTGCGCGAACCCAATAGTTCGTTGGCCGTTATACTCTCGTTTTTTCCGCCGGCCACGCCGTCGATGATGGTTCTGCGTTTGGCAACCGGCCAGACGATTCCCATTTGGCAACCGATTTTGGGAATGTTGGTGTCGTTGCTGTCGACCATCGCCTGCGTGTTTATTTCCGCGCGAATCTTTCGCGCCGGCATGCTCTGGCAAGGCAAAACGCCTCGATTCTCCGAAATCCTTCGCTGGGCGATTCACGGGTAATCCCTTGCGACGCTAGTTTGCAAACCGGCTTCGATCGGCACAAGGCCATTGGTATCTACACAAGTCGGACCCCACAACCTTACCCTCCCCTTGGGAGGGTCGTAATCCGCCGAAGGTGGATTACGGGGAGGGCTTTAGTTCTTGGTCGACGGAACGTCAGGCCGCAAATCTGCTTGGCGCGCGGTCGACTCCACAGAAGACCTTCTGATTTGGTCTGCTGAGCGCGGAGTTGTCGGGCTTTTTGTTTCCGTTGCGTCAAAGTCTTGCCTTAATGCCCCTCCCCTCGTCCCGACTGGTCGGGACTCGACCCTCCCCAAGGGAGGGTGAAGGGAGTTGTGTAGATACCAATGGCACAAGGCCGACGGGAAGCGCGATGCGGGGCGAGGGAGCGTTGGAAGCAAAAAATTCTCGCCCCACTGGCCCCGTGTCAGTGGACAACAGGTTTGAAAACTAGAATCGAAAACCGGAAAATCACCACCGATCAATCTTCTCTCCTGCCCCGTGATTTATTTTGCGCGCCGAAAAGCCTTTTCCGGTTTAACACTCGGCTGCTCCAATCGCTCACGTGCGATGCGGCAATAGTCGGCGACGCAGTCGATGCCTAAAAAACTCCGTCCTAAGCGCTGCGCTACCGCTGGAACCGTGCCGCTGCCACAAAATGGGTCGAGCACCAGACCATTCGGAGGACACGCCGCCGCAATGCAAGTTTCGACTAAGACTTCTGGGAACACGGCGAAATGTGCCCCGCGAAATTTCGAAAGCGGAATCGACCAGACAGTTCGCTTGTTACGGCCCAGCGGATGAAAAGCTTGATCCCAGCGACCGTCGTGCAAGTTCTTTTGACCACCGTTCTTGCCTTGTTCCGGCGTGCTGCCTCGAATGCCGAAATGATTTCGCCCCCCTCGCATCTTGCTTTCAGGCGAAAAAGTTACGTGTGGCTCGCGAATCGCGTCGGCGTCATAAAAATATTCTTTGGATTTGGAAAAAAAGAACACGTATTCATGATCGGTCGTCGGGCGATTGCGAACGGACGAAGGCATCGCATTCGGTTTGTGCCAAATCACGTCGCTGCGCAAAATCCAGCCGGTCGCTTGCAGTGCTAACGCGACGCGCCACGGCAACCCTTGCAACTGATGCTCGACGTACTTATCTCCCAGAACCAGCCAAAGCGAGCCGCTGTCCTTGACCACATTGCGTGCCGTCCCAAAGACCTCGACCAGTCGCCGCACGTACGCCTCACTGGTTGGCTCGCGGCCGATTTGCCGCGCTGGACCGTAATCGCGTTGCTGAAAGTACGGCGGGCTCGTCACGATTAAATCGACATGGTCGCGAGGCATCGCCGACAATTGCTCGAGGGCATCGCCCTGGATGATCGTGTCGAGCCAACGATCTGGTCGCTTTTTAGTTGAATGGGGTTTGGCCGATTTACGACTGGAGACTGCAAGCTTCATTTTCATAGCGTCCATTCTTCGCAAAGCATTATTCCGTTGTGATTCACCGAGCTACATTTGGTCAACCACGTCGATTCCCAACAACTTCAGTCCCGTTTGAACGGTTCTCCCGGCCAAATCGCACAACTGCAAGCGGCTCGTGCGCAAGGCTGGCGTTTCGGCTTCAAGAATCGTGCACTTTTCATAAAACTCAAAAAACGTCTGCGTCAGTTCGAACAAATAGCTCGTCAGCATATTCGGCTTGTAGTCGACGAGCACGTCGGCAATCGCTTCCTCGAAACGAAGCAACTTGATCGCCAGTTTTCGTTCGATGTCTTGCCTCAAATCAAAGGGTTGTGGATTGTGGCGCAAGGCCGAAACGTCTATTTCGCCCTTAGCCATGATCCCTTTGACTCGCGCGTACAAGTATTGCAAGTACGTCGCGGTGTTGCCGTTAAGCGCCAGCATCTTGTCGTAACTGAACTTGTAATCGGACGTTCGGTTCTGTGACAAGTCAGCATATTTTAGGGCACCGATTCCGACCGTTTCGGCGATGTGACGTTTGGTCGCCTCGTCGAATTCCGGGCTTGTTTTTTCAACAACCGCAATCGCCCGCTGGGCGGCTTCGTCCAACAGTCCGCGGAGTCCGACCGTATCTCCAGATCGAGTCTTGAACGGCGTTCCGTCGTCGCCCAAAACAGTACCGAAGCTGACGTGAGTCAGTTCAAGCCGATCAAAGCCCCATTTTTTTGCAGCCGCGAATAGCTTTTCGAAATGATCATGCTGACGATGATCGACGACGTACAAGATCGCGTTGGGCTGCCACTGTTCGACCCGATATTGAATCGTCGCCAAGTCGCTAGTCGAGTACAGGAAAGCGCCGTCTTTCTTGCGAATGATCATCGGCGTGTCAAACGTCTCAATGAAGACACAGATCGCGCCGTCGCTTTCGACCGCAAGTCCCTTTTGCTGAAGCGATTCGACGACAGCCGCCAATCGATCATGATAAAAGCTTTCACCCAATTCGTGGTCGAATTCTACGTTGAGGCGACGATAAATCTGCTGGATGTCGGCCCGACAATGTGGCAGGAACTCGTGCCACAAGCGAAGATTTTCTGGGTCGTCGGCGTGAAGCTTAGCGGTTTCTACTAATACTGCTTGCGCGACGTCAGCATGATCGCGAGCTTGTCGCGCCAACTGAGGATCGCTTTCAACAGCGTGAATTGTTTTCCGCAGACTTTCGCAAGTTTCTCGTTGATCGTGGATTTTATCCGACAGCGTTTGCAGTTCCTTGTTCTGCTTTTTCGCGGCGTCTTTATCAGCAGGGGCTAGTTCTTGCTTCAAGCGAACGTCGGCTTCGTTCAATCGTTCGAGTTGTTGCGTGGCCTTGGGCAATTCGCGTTTCGATTCATGGTAGTCCGAGAGGACTCGCACGAGGCGATACAAACGAGCCAATTCATCGATCGGGCTAATCCGGTAAGCGGCTTGATCGACAAAGTGCCGATAGCCGTAAATGATCATTCCAAATTGCGTTCCCCAATCGCCCAGATGATTGTCGGAAATGGCCTGGTGTCCCATAAACCGCAAGATGCGCGTCAGGGCGTCGCCAATAACCGTCGATCGAATGTGACCCACGTGCATCGGTTTGGCGACGTTGGGAGACGAAAAGTCGATGACGTATGTTCGCGGCGTTGGGGTCAGCGTAATTCCAACTCGTTGATCAACGATCGCGCGGATGAGGTTTTGCTGAATCCAATCGTCGCGAAGCTTCAAATTGATAAAACCCGGGCCGGCAATTTCCGCCGTGGCCATGTCGTCGATTTGGGTTTTTTCGAGCAATAGCGTCGCGATTTGGCGAGCTGGCCGTCCAAGGAGTTTTTCCAAAGGCATCGCGCAATTGACTTGGTAGTCGCCGAAACGCGAGTCTTGCGCAGGGCGAATCAAGTCCACCAATTGTCGGGAATTCGGTGCAATTTCTTCCAAGGACTTAACAAATCTTGCGCGAATTTCGGCCAACGCACTCATCCAATACCTCGTAGTGGAATTCGAGAATTTACAAACGACTTTCACCCACCCGATCCCCGGGCGAAGAATGATTTCAACGCATTCAGCAACTTTAGGCAATTGGAGATAGATTTTTGACGGAGGCAATGCAATCGTCCCGCCGACAATTCCGGATGGCTAGAATGGAGAGCCAGGCAGATCTGGCTTTAGTCCGCCTCACGTTCGCTTCAACGGACAACCGGCAATTAAACGAGTTTTATATTGCAGTCTTTGCTGCCATTCCGTTGGTGCCTTTGTTATTTATGAGGCGGTCGAGGCAGTTCATCCAGGTCCAGGCGATAGAGGATCTGGTTGTAATCGTAGCGCGGCGTTGCGACAGGATTGTTTGAAAACGTTCGGGTATAGGTTCCTTCAAACAATAGAAATTTCGCGTCCTCATCAACCAATTCGCTGCAAATGCGCGGATTGTAGAACGAATAGTTTTCATGGCTTAAGACCTTGATTGCATGTCCCCATGGTCCGTTGGGTTGTTCAGCGTCGGCGTACCATATTTCCCCAAGCGGTGACGGTTTTCCGCCCGTTTCGCAAAATACGGTGACCCACTTTTTGCGATAGTTGTTCCAGGCGATCGAACCACGATGAGGAACAATCAACTGGCCGTCCGCTAACTTGACAGACTTTTGGGGCTCGAGTATTTCCCATTGCTTTGCATCGCTCCAGGATTCGAAGTCCGCTTGGCAACGCATAAACGGGAAAGGATCGCCAAACAACAACCACGCTTGCCCATTTTCGGCGGTCCAGTGTGTCACATGACCACTGGGCATGACTGGGGGTTTTCCGTTCGGTTGTTGCTGGTTCCAAATCATCTTGTGTACGTCAAACGACAACGTCACTTCATTCCAGACACACAATCCTGTTTGATAAGTGTCCATCGGTGGCTTGATCTTCGCGTAACAGCAAACGAGTTTCGTTTCACCCTTCGCGTTGGGCAAACTCACCACGCCATCCAGCCAAGTTGGGCCTGGCCCTGAAACCGGGCAAGTATTTCGTGGCTTGTCCGATTCATCGCGGAAATAGTCGAATCGGAGTTGCAACGGTGGTTCAAACGAGCGAAGAGGAGAAAGTGGCGTCGTTGCCCCCAATGCCTCAAACAATCCGAGTGGATAGTAAGGAACACTGGTATCGCCCCATACCCAATGAAGTCGATCGTTGTGCCTGGCGACGCGCACCGTATCGCAACCAACGATCCCTTGTTCCAACCAGTCTTTCATCAATCCAGCTTTTTGACTTTCGGCAAACAGCCCGGAGCCCGTCAATCGACCCAGTCGTTTGGCAATAATTTTCCGCGTGACGCGGATTGTGATTTCTTTGCCGCGTTCAGGAACTATTCGAACCCCTTCGTATCCAAATCCATCTTTGGCGACGCCGTAACCATTTCCATTAATATGAAACCAGGTTTCACGCCCCAGCATTTCCGGCAAGTCAAATGCTACGACGCCGGCGTTGTCGGAAACGAAGACGGCGTTGCTGGTTGTTCGAAGTTCGACCATGGGCACAGGCCAGCCGTTTTCATCATCGACGATTTT
Source organism: Planctomycetota bacterium (assembly GCA_031376585.1). GTDB lineage: Bacteria > Planctomycetota > Planctomycetia > Pirellulales > Pirellulaceae > JANMEB01. Next base: position 17,003 of record JANMEB010000389.1, read on the forward strand.
GATCAGACAAGACGATTGCGCCTGGCAATAACTTGTCCCAAGTACGACCAGCATGAATGAAAGATGTTGAACGTATTTTTTCATGGTGGCCTCGACCGAACGAAACAAGTTGTGTCGGCAGACTACGGATTAGCCAAACGAGGCTAATGCAACGCGAGCCTCAAGAGTGATTCTAGTGCTTAGTCAAACCTAAAACTTAGGGTGCCGCGGGCAAAGCCATTGCGCGACGGTGACTTGCGATCCCGAAAGACACCGGCCGAGCCCGTGGCACACAACCTTAGTTCACTCGTTGAATCGACCGGTCGCGTGGGCTGGGGGGCAGAACCAAATGCTATTGTTGGGCGCCACCTGATCAGCGAATACTTTGAGTAGGTTTTTGGCAAGTCCAACGGCGGGAATTTATTCCAGGACTTCGAAATCGGCCTCTTTGCGAGAAATATCCTCGCGGGCATTCCCGCAATTCAAAGCGAAGCAACGTCCCCCCGCTTCATCGGCTCATGGTGTTCGTGGCATAATCTGGAGGCGAACGGAACCCTCATCCCTGCGTCAATGACTCCTGACCCCTTTGATTTTCAGCGAGCGAAAAAAGTGAACTGGCATAGCTTGTTAGCCTGGATGATGGTCGTCGTTGGCGCTGCGGCGAGTTGGGCGGCCGAGCATCCGGTGTCGATTATCACGGCGGACATCTACGTCAATCGCTTCAAGGCGACGATGCAATTGAAGTTCTTCGCCGAGGATTTGACGCTGATCCAAGGATTGGAACCAAACGACAAGGGGTTGTACGATCGGGCTTCGATCGACAAAACGTTTGCCATCCATCGCGAGTATTTGCTGAGAAATATTCAATTGCGCGGGTTGGATGGCAACTTGATTACTGGGAAAATCGTCGACGTCAACGATTCGGATATTCCGGCGGACGGAATCGAGCAAGCTCAACTGATGAATTTTTCGTTGGGAATGGTGATCGAATACAGTTTCGAACAGCCGCCGGAGGTTTTGACGATTTCGCAAGACGTCGCGGACCCAGACTTCTTGTTTCCGTCGGAAATGAAGGTCCTGATCAAGCAAGCCGGGATCGACGCGCCGCAAGCGTCCATGCTTAAGCCCGCAACCCCCGAGACGTTTCGATTTGATTGGACCTCGGCTCCACTTAGCGATTCCACTCCAGAAAAAGATTGGCAAAAGTGGTTTGACGAGCAGCGCGAAAAAGATTTAGGGATCAGCAGTTATAGTAGCACCTATTCATTTCTTTACATTACCCGGCACGAAGTCCGACATGAAATTTTAGTTCCCTTGGCCAGCTTGAGCGAAATCAAATTCAAAAACAAAGACGCCGCGTTCCTGGAAATCGACGAGCAAGATGCGATCAAGCCCGAAATCGAAAAGTACTTTGTCGAGGGAAACCCGATTCAGATCGACGGAATCTCGGTCAAACCCCTGGTTGAACGAATCGACTTTTATGGTGCCGACGTTCGCGATTTTGTCCGCCTAGCTGCGCGGCAGCGGGTCAGTGTGGCCAACGGTCGCGTTGGAGTCATGCTGAGCTTTGCGACGAAAGGAACCCCGAATGAAATCCGCCTGACCTGGAATCGATTTTCGGAATCACTCAAAAACGTTGAAGTCGTTGTGTTCCCCTTCGACAAAGCCGAAAAGACTAAATTCGCTAGATATTTGCCGGAAAATCAATACGTTTGGAAGAATCCAGGTACTCCACCATTACCCAAACTCACCGAAGTCGAGCGAATCGGCAAGCCGATTTCCCAACCGGCGCTATTCTTTTTGGCAGGTGCCGCGGCGTGTCTGCTGGCGGGGCTCGGTGGAATATTCACCCGACGATCAACCTTGTCAATCACAGCGGTCGTCGCCTGCGCGGCTTGCGCTGGGTTCGGCTGGCAAGCGCAGCGCTCTCAGTGGCCGCCGTTGATATGGCCGCGGGAGACCATCGCGCCGCACACCGCGCAGGAAATCTTTCGGCAATTGCACAAGAACATTTTTCGCGCTTTCGATTATCATGCCGATACCGACATTTACGATGCACTTGCCGCGAGTGTCGATGGCCCATTGTTACGCGAACTGAATTTGCAAATTCAGGAACGGCTAAAGATGGCTGACCAAGGTGGTGCCAAGTCTCGCATCGACGAAGTCAATTTCCTGGACGGCAATATCGACGAGTCGGCGACCAAAGCGTTGTCGCGCGGCTTTGCGTATCGTTGCAAATGGAACCTCGTTGGTTCGGTGGAACATTGGGGCCACATCCATCAACGCAGCATCGTTTACGAAGCTTTGTTTGAAGTCGAACCTCGAGATCGCGCGTGGAAAATTACGTCGATGGATATCACGCACGAAGAGCCGCCGCAAATCAAGATCAGCGTTCGCCGACTGTGATTTGTTGGTGAAGCGCCCTCGATCGACGCTGGACAGCCGACCTCGCAGCTACTTTTTCGCGCTTGGCTTTTGCGCGGTTTGCTCGGATTTGGTGGTCTTTCGCAGAGTCACATCCAGTTGATCGACGTGCACGCGTGGATCGACCACCAAACCGTCTTTGCCGATCAAAATTGTCGTCGGCACGATGGCAATGCCCAATTGGACCGCCAGCTTTCCCTCAAGCCCTTTTTCGTTAACTAATTGCGTCCAAGGCATGGCATTTTCTTTGAGAAACTCGCGCTGTTTAGCCGGGTCGTCGTCGACGCCAATGCCAACAACCTCGACTCCCTCCGCAGCATATTTTCGCTGAATACGCCGCAATTCGTCGATGTCATGCTCGCCAGCCCAGGATGCCCAATAATGAACGACGACGATTTTCCCTTTGAGACTACTCAACCGGAAATCTTGATTGTCGAGTGACTTGCCCTGAAGCTCGATGGCGCGGCCAATCGAGTTGAGTCGAGTGTAAGCGCCTTGGGCCTTGGGAGTGAACGGCGAGCTGGGATGTTCCTTGGCGATTCGGGCGTACCAGCCCGTCGCCGCCTCTGGATTGCTCACTTCGGCGCTAGTTGCAAGTTGATAGATGGCCTCGGGGACGAATTCGCACTTGGCGTACTTTTCGATAAATTTTTCCAGCCGCAACAAATGATCTTGGTGTTTTTCGTCGATCACCTTGGGATCAGTATCGCCGGATAATTCAGCGGAAGCTTGGGCCGAGATCATTCGGTAAAAGGCGTATCCGACGTCGTTTTCGTCGACGCCAGTGCCGTCTATTTCTTTGATAAAGTCATTCAGTTGCTTCAGTCCCTCGGGATACTCGCCGTTTTGGAAAGCTCCCCCCACCTGATCAGCGAATTGGCGAATCCAATTGGACTTTTCATCGGCCGGCGAATTTTTGAAAAATTTTCGCAACAGCGTTGCCAATCGCTCATGAACCTGAACGAGCTTTTCTTTGTCGCCTTTTGGACGAAGAGTTTCAAGTTCTTTGGCAAGTCGGTTGTATTCTTCGAATTCTTCTTGGCCGTCAGCGAATGACGAAATCGCGCCAGTCCCCGCTCGGAAAAAGAATCCGCCGATGGCAAGCGCTTGACCCTCGGCAACCGCTTGAGGCAATTCAAAAAGACGCCAAGTATCGCCGACCTTGATTAAAGTCCCCAGCGCGATTTGAGCAGGCTTGTCGCCGGTCGCTATTACTGCGGCAACATAGTCGTATATCGTAATCGGTTGATTGACGCCGCGAGTCGATTCAGCGACGGTGGTTGGCTGAATTCCCCCAAACTGAATCCATTGCGTTTTCGCCGTGACCAAGTCTTGTTTCGCGACAAAATTTGGGAATTCACTAACAGCCTTCGTCAACCGTTCTTGGATTTCGGCTTTTAAATCGTCGTTCAAAGGCAATGCTTTGAGTTCGTCTTCTGTCAAAAGCAATCGTTTGAACCGAGCTAAATCATTCGTGCGGATCGCGCCGACGACTTCTGCGGAAACTTCTTCGGCAGAGATGTTCAGCCAACGATCGATACTGCCATCGCCGTCTGCGTCTTCTCCCCAGCGAGAACCGGCCGAACCATACCAGCGAAATTGATCCGCTTTGCCGTCGAAATTCGAGTCGATATCACAGTAGACTTCGATTCCGTCTTTGAAATACGACCAGCGGTCAAGATTTTGGTCACCATTGGTATTTAAATAAAGCCGCAGCGTACGATTGTCTTGATCGCGGACGATAAAGCCAGATTTTTTGACCTCCTTGGCCGACACCAACGTGCACAGATCAATCTGAGTTTCGTTCGGTTGATCGTATTCGACATCATTCTGTTTTGGCTTGTAGCGCAAAGCCTCTTTGACTTTTTCGTCAGCCGTCAGAGGTTGAATGAACAGCGTTAAAAACGCGAAAATGGCAAAGGCTCGTCTCGTGAGATTATGCATGGCAAATACCGTGGGAAGCTGGATTGGTGAAGTTGACAAACGACGTGGTCGCAAACTCGACTTGACTGGGCCGAGTCTCAAAACCAAATTCGGGAGCACTTTCCATCAGCCGCAAAGCGCTAGCGTGTGGTTTTTGCACCGTGGTTTCAGATCAAAACCGTGGGCGAGAGCCCAGCGGCTGATATTTTGAGGCACAGCCGTGGCCGTTCGGCGTCAGCCACGCTTGAAAAGCCTATCGCCAAAAGCTCACTTGGAAAAGGTCAAACGCTTGCTGGAGCTTGTAGCTGCGGAAATTCGGGGAATTGACGCTGTCAGGATCAAGTTGCGTGATCCAGAATCCGATTTGGCTTGTCTTGGATCTTGGCGGTCGTGGTCCGTTTGACACACGGGAACCGATCCGTAAGATATTGGGTTTTCCGCAATTGACGAATTTTTCGTCGCTGTGATTGAAACGGTTTAGGACGCACGGTGGTTGACTTGCCAATGGCGTGATAATTTCGGGCGTGTAGCTCAGTTGGTTAGAGCGCGTCCCTGATAAGGACGAGGTCCCAGATTCGAGTTCTGGCACGCCCACTGGAATTTATGATTTCAGATTGCTGATTTCTGATTGAGAAGAAAGTCGTCATTTCGCAATGGCGACGACTATCGAAACAAGCAATTTTTCGGCACATTTGACGGTGTCTGCTGTTTCATTGGATCCTGGAAACTAATTCATGGAGGTTCGTGTTAATTGTCGCCGCACTTCAAATCAGCAATCGGAAATCATAAATCTGAGGTTTCCCCGGGGACGTAGCTCAATTGGGAGAGCACCGGCTTTGCAAGCCGGGGGTTGAGGGTTCGATCCCCTTCGTCTCCATTTTTGCCGTGGTTTTTTAGTTTTTCGGAATTTTTTTTGATCCCCCTTGAGTCGGTTGGAATTGCCCGTATACTTTTCGCTCCACTCGCGTCTCGCATCTGACAATTTCTAATCGATCGATTTGATTGACGTTGCGGATTTGGATCGATAGAATTCATGGTTTCCGCCCTTTTTTCCAGTTAATGGCAATTTGTTTTCTTGGACGTTTGTTTGAGAAATTGAATTGCCCTGAATTGGGTTTGGCGTCGAGCAATCGCGTCAATTGATCTTTGACAATTTGGTTTGAATTGATGGCATCTGGAGTGTCCGGTGTAGCGCAAGCTGCACAAGGACACTAACCACTCTTTGAAGCGTCGCGGCTTGGTTCGCAAGAATCGAGTCGCACAGATATTGAGATAGATCGTTACAGGATCGATAGTTGGCACGTATGCCGTCTTTTTGTTTCGAGTGGACCTTCGGGTCGGCTCGTTCGAGAGGGCTGGATATATGTGGTCAAGCTAGATAAGAGCATATGGGGGATGTCTTGGCATTAGAAGGCGATGAAGGGCGTGGAAGTCTGCGAAAAGCCTGGGGTAGCTGACAAACGAGCGTTAATCCCGGGATACCCAAATGGCCCGTACTGAATTCATAGGTACGGTGCGGCTAACCCAGGGAACTGAAACATCTCAGTACCTGGAGGAAGAGAAAGAAAAATCGATTTCGTCAGTAGCGGCGAGCGAAAGCGAAACAGCCCAAACCGTGGAGGTTTCCTCCGCGGGGTTGTAGGGCCTTTCACATGGGAGTTACAAAGTTCGAATTAGCGGAACGTCTTGGAAAGGGCGACCATAGCGGGTGACAGTCCCGTACGCGAAAATTCCGAACCTCCCGAAAGGTACCTGAGTAAGTCCGGTCACGTGGAACCCGGGCTGAATCTACGGGGACCATCCCGTAAGGCTAAATACTCTCTAATGACCGATAGTGAACTCAGTAGCGTGAGCGAAAGATGAAAAGAACCCCGTTGAGGGGAGGGAAAGAACCTGAAACCATATGCTTACAAGCTGTCGGAGCCCTATGATTCGTTCAGGGTGACGGCGTGCCTTTTGCATAATGATCCGGCGAGTTATCGTCTACGGCTAGGTTAAGGCCTTACGGGCCGAAGCCACAGGGAAACCGAGTGTGAATAGCGCGAATTTGTCGTAGGTGATAGACACGAAACCTAAGTGATCTACCCATGAGCAGGTTGAAGCGTGAGTTATATCACGTGGAGGACCGAACCCACTTGGGTTGAAAACCGAGGGGATGACTTGTGGGGAGGAGTGAAAGTTTAACCAAACTGGGAGATAGCTTGTTCTCTCCGAAATATATTGAGGTATAGCCTCGTGTCATTGTTCATCGGGGGTAGAGATACTGATTCGGACGGGGGCTTATTCCAAAGTACCTCACTGAACCAAACTCCGAATACCGATGGATTTATCACGGGAGTCAGACCGCGAGGGATAAGCTTCGCGGTCGAGAGGGAAACAACCCAGACCATCAGCTAAGGTCCCCAATTTATGCTCAGTCACTAAGGAAGTTAGATTGCTGAGACAGCCAGGATGTTGGCTTAGAAGCAGCCACCATTTAAAAAGTGCGTAACAGCTTACTGGTCGAGCAGTCTTGCGCCGATAATGATCGGGAGTAAGCATAAAACCGAAGCTATGGATAATTCGCCTTCGGGCGAATTGTGGTAGGAGAGCGCTGTACGGGAGATACAAGCCGGACGGAAACGACCGGTCGCGGCCCGTACAGGTGATTATGCCGGAATGAGTAACGATAAAACAGGTGAGAATCCTGTTCGCTGAAAGCCTAAGGTTTCCTGGGGAAGGTAATTCCGCCCAGGGTTAGGCGGTACCTTAGTCGAGGCCGATAGGCGTAGACGATGGATAGCAGGTTAATATTCCTGCCCCAATTTGTGGAGCGATGGAGGGACAGCATCCGGAAAGTGAGCGTAACGAATAGAAATGTTCGTGGAGTGTACTGAGCGGGAGGGATTGGCAAATCCACCCTCATAATGCAAGGTACTCGACCGACTGGCTTGACCAGGAAGTCATTGGAAGGGTGTTCAAGAAAATCTTCTAAGCTTTGAAGCAAATTGACCGTACTAAAACTGACACAGGTAGGCGAGACGAGAAGTCTAAGGCGCTCGGGAGAACGGTGGTTAAGGAACTCTGCAAAATGACCCCGTAAGTTCGCGATAAGGGGTGCCTTCGAGGGTTAACGCTCTTGGAGGCCACAGTAAATCGGCAGCAGCGACTGTTTATCAAAAACACAGGACTCTGCGAACACGCAAGTGGAGGTATAGAGTCTGACGCCTGCCCGGTGCCGGTAGGTTAAGGAAGGAGGTTAGCCGCAAGGTGAAGCTTTCGACCGAAGCCCCGGTAAACGGCGGCCGTAACTATGACGGTCCTAAGGTAGAATTTTCTGCCCCCTCGCGCGGCAACGCGCGAGTCTGCACTTGGCTGTATGCTGGAACGTCTGAGAATCCGACAGTACTCGCCCTCTGAAATTTCAGATCTCAAATTTGAGATTTCAGAAGCGCAGTGACAATCTGTTCGGTGCAGACAATCAGCAGGAAATCCCGATCCTTCGGGAGATCCTCAGAGACTATACGCCAAGCATCCCAACTTAATATTGGGTTGATGATATAGTCCGAGCTACATGGCGACATGTAGAGGCTGACAGAAATGATCAGCCCGCCGAAACGCAAGTTTTACTTAACACAAAAAACCATTGATTCATACAACGCATACCATTGTTGTTGAATCAATGGGTTGAATGTGCTGTTAGCTTACGTTTCTTCGGTAGTAACATACTGAGCGAAGTTCCTTGTCGGGTAAGTTCCGACCTGCATGAATGGCGTAACGACTGCTGCACTGTCTCAACCACCGACCCGGTGAAATTGTAGTCGTGGTGAAGATGCCACGTTCCCGCGGTTAGACGGAAAGACCCCGTGAACCTTTACTGTAGGCTGATATTGGGCTGAGGTATATCTTGTGTAGGATAGCTGGGAGACTGTGAGGCCGGTACGCAAGTATCGGCGGAGTCGTCGTTGAAATACCAGCCTGGCTATGCTTTAGTTCTAACGTTGGTCCCTTGAATCAGGGCAACGGACAATGTCAGTTGGGCAGTTTGACTGGGGCGGTCTCCTCCAAAAGAGTAACGGAGGAGTGCAAAGGTACACTCAGCCTGGTTGGCAATCAGGCGTCGAGCGCAAGGGTAGAAGTGTGCTTAACTGCGAGACTTATCAGTCGAGCAGATACGAAAGTAGGTCCTAGTGATCCGGTGGTCCCGTATGGAAGGGCCATCGCTCATCAGATAAAAGGTACTCCGGGGATAACAGGCTTATCGCTTCCGAGCGTCCATAGCGGCGAAGCGGTTTGGCACCTCGATGTCGGCTCATCACATCCTGGGGGTGAAGAAGCTCCCAAGGGTT
>JANMEB010000408.1:0-6446 GCA_031376585.1 Planctomycetota bacterium
GTTTACCGGAACTGGATTGCCACGCGGCCGCCTTCGTAAGCCCGGATTCTGAGGAACCTCACACGGTTCTATCCACCGTGTAATGGTGTCAATTTCCAGTGGAGCCAACCCACTTCCTCATCGGATAATTGTTTTGTCAAATGGAGGTAGCACCGTGCCCTGGTCCTGGCGAAGCTTAACAGGTCGCCTCGCGCCAAACCGCTCATCCCACGTTGTCTCGAAACAACGCTGCCCCAATTTGCCGCAATGACCGGAGTGGGGGAAGGCACAACATTGGTCCATGGATTTCAATTGGCCATCGGTACGCCGAACGCGAAGTGAAGATGCCGGGAGAAAAACCAACATGTGCTTCAAGCAAGTCTTGTGGTTGTTCGCACTAGTGTTTGGTTTTCTCGGGGTCGCGGCATGCATGGTGGGACTGTATGCCGCTTTGTCGTTGGGAACCCGGCTCGAGCGGATCAATGATAAGACCTTCGCCATGGTCGAAAAGGGATTAGCGTCTGCTCAGGATCGAGTCCACAAAGTTCAGGAGCGCGTTGAGGAATCAAAGATCACGTTTGCCGAGTTTGGTCAATCCGTCCGGGATTGGAGTACGAAGAGAGCTATCGAAGACCTCGGGACACAGCCTGAAATCCAACGCCGGGCAGAGAAACTGGCCGGGTACCTTCAAATTGCGGACTCGTGGCTCGACACGTCGGCCGAGTCGATGCGAAGCGTCCAGCAAGTTCTGGAGTTGGGCAATTCCATCGGTGTCTCGCTGGACCCAGCGTCAATTGAAGTGGTGCTTGAAAAAATCACCTCACTACGGAGCACTTTGCAGCAGACCGAACGAGCGATTGACGAAATCCGCGAGTTCACAGCCAAAAATGAGGGTGAATCGGAAGAAAATCGACTTTCCGGCGTCACGAAGTTATTCGGTCGCCTCGTTGCGACGATCGGCGAAATTGACTCTCGCCTTGACGATTATGCAACGCAACTATCCGAGTTACAAACCGTCGCTCGCCAATGGAAGACGACGACAAGCGGTTACATTTTGGTGACGAGAATTGTGTGTTACGGGCTCCTTGCTTGGATCGCTGCTGGTCAAGCCGCCTTAGGTCTGTGGGGCTGGGCAAAATGTTGTCCAAGGCGAGACTCGGCCTAGCCGATGGGGAACGCTGTCTGATCACTCGATGACTTGTCATCCAAGTACTTTTATCACAACAAGCGATCGAAGAATGAGGTGGGCTAGATTCGACGGACACGGTTTCCCTTAACAGCCTGTTGAAAAACACTCGATTCAATGAAGGCTGTGAGTTACGTCATTCCCGCGCATGCGGGAATCCAGGGAAATTTGCTTCTCTTCCAGATGGATCCCCGCCTTCGCGGGGATGACAATAACCTTTTTCAACAGACTGATAGGGGACGAATGCGATCGATAACGATTGACGACCAATTCTTGTTTCTAGTCCCATTCGTCCCCTACGTCCTATTCTTTTGCGGTTGATTCCATCGCCATCACCGGCTTTTTCACAAAATAAAACACTACGCCGATGCTGGCGATGATCAGCAAAACAACGCGGTAACCTAGCGCGACAATAAACCCATGCTCTGCTGGTGCGTCGACTGAGGAAAACGCCTTGTACATGAGATCCAAACCCATCTCCATTCCGCCCAATCCGCCGGGTAGCGGAGCAGCATTGGCGATCATCACCACGGGCGAAATGACCATATGCTGCATCAAACTCGGGTGCGAATCCGAAATGCCATGGGCAATCGCAAATATCGAAATTGATAGCAGCGCATTTACCGACATGCTGTTGAGGAACGCGCTGAACATTTGTGGTTTGTTTCGGCGATAGACCAAAATCACGCTTAACAATCGTTTGATCGTCGGCCCGATCTTGGGTAGCGACGTGATTGCGCGAAAAAGTGGCCAACGAAGGAAGCCAGGGAAAACGAGTATCAGGATCATGCCAACGACTCCGATGATCGAAACAGCCGTTGCGAAGTAACCTACTGCTCGCACCGCATCCAAAGTCTTGGGGTGGACGGCTTGGATCGAGGAAAAATCGGTTAGCCAATAAGCGACCGCGCCGAACATGAACATGGTCAAAAGACCGATGCCGCGATCGACGATTACCGACGCAACTGCTTCCGGCATCCGATGGGGGACTTGTCGCGCGGCGGCCACGGCTCGCATCGCGTCACCGCCGAAAACGCCAATCGAAAGCAGATTAAACATCTGCGAGATGAACCCCAACCGGATGGCATCCACTAAACGAAATGGAATTTCAAGCGCTCGAACCAGTGCCCACCAACGGTAAAACGAAACCAGCGTCGCTGCCAAGCAAGCCGTCAAACCGATCAGCCACCATTCCCAACGCTTCGTCGCCGAAGCCAACTGTTGAAACTGGTCCTGCTGCCAAGCGTTGCTAAATAAGTACGCCAGAATGCCGAAAGACACCGCGAACTTGGCAATCGTAATGAGCGTTCGATTCAATCGAGTTTTTTCCTTTCACCGCTTCGTTAAAACAAAACGTGTGATGATTCTAGTGCATTGTTAAAGCCAAGAATTGGGGTGTCACGTTCCTGTGCCAGCGCGCCGACTTCGCAGGGTGCGGTGAGCTGAGCGTTGACGCCCACACCCTTGGCAAAACCTCAAAGCGTGCCACCACGGAAGACTGAACTTTCGATTAACGGTGGTTTGATTGCCAAAGTGGCGATAAATGGATCGATGAACTTGGAAAGAACTCGGTCCGCCGAGTCGTCCCGTCGGTCCTCGTAAAACCCCGCCAAGACAAATCCTGCTGCCAACTGCCCACCGATTTGATCGGCGAGCGTATGGCCAAAACATAAAGGTTCTTCGGCGTCGATGTAATGTTGCCGCTCTTTCGGCGTCAAACTTTCCAAGTCGGAATAGGGAATCGCGTGCCTTGCGATTAAATTCCCTTGCTGCATCTCTTGATCGTCGAACAGAAACAACAGCGGATTGGTAAAGCCCGCCAGCAGCCGACCGCCAGGCTTCAAAACGCGAAAGCACTCAATCCACACTGGTTTAACATCAGGGACAAATGAATTCGCACAAGGATGAAAAATCAAATCAAACTGAGCGTCGCCAATCTCCGACAGTCGCCCCATGTCGCCCAGCACCGTTGAGATTGACAAACCCTCACGCGCTGCGACTTGGCGATCCCGTTCTAATTGGGCCGGAGAATTATCGTACGACGTTACTACGGCGCCTGCAGCCGCCAAGATTGGAATTTGTTGGCCGCCGCCGCTGGCCAAACCGAGTACTTTCTTGCCCCGCAACTCACCGAACCAGTCCACCGGAACAGGCTTGGTTGGCGTGAGAACGATAGAAAGCTCGCCGTGCCTCGCGCGCGCGATTTCTTCAGACGATACCGGCACCGTCCAGCGATTGCCCCGGGCGACTTGCCTATCCCACGCATGGCGGTTGTAACTGAGATAGTCCATTGAGCTACCGACCGATCCGTCCGCCTACCAAAACAACGCCAGACTTGCCGTGTATCCGTGCACGAAATTTTGTCCTGCCACCGGACCAAGTTCGCCCGCCGCAAAGAAACCTGCCAACGGTAGCGGTCCCAGCGTTTGCTGAATCATCGCAGCGTCGTGGTCGGGATGCGGAAACAAGTTCGTCCCGCGCCCATTGCAAGTAAACAACAGCCCACCAACGGGTGCGCCGACCGGAATTGCCTCGCGCGATGTCGTGAGCCACTGCTGCAAGTCCGCATTTGCCGATGCATGATCGCGAATGTGAAACTGTATCGTTTGGCCCGCGCGGATAAAGTCCCCCACGCAAATCGATTGACGTTCTGGGTCGGCGTTCATCACGCTGCGAACCAAAAAATCCCCGAACTGTCGGCGGTCTTGATATTCGCTAATAACCCGGCCGATGTGCAGTCCTTCGCGGACGAGTCGCTGCTCGCGCGTCGGAAGCGTCGCGTAGAGCTTTTGCAAATACCCAAGTGCTGGCTCGCCGCGAATCTCTAAAATTTCGTTCGCTTCGGCCTTGGTGACGATCGCTGGTTCGCCGATCGGGCGGCAGCCTTGGGATACCACAGTCAGCGATTGCACCGGTCCGGAAATGAGCGCTGCAGCAGCGCCATCTTCCACCATTTGATCGCCAACGATCATTCGGTTACTTCCCAATGCACAACTTGCCATTCCACCAACGATTGCAACACCCGGATGGTCTTCATTGCAGCGCGCCAACAAAAGATCGGCGGGAAAGCTCAGTGGTTCACCCAAACAGATCAGTGTCGATTTTACGGGCCACGGCGTTTCCAAATTCTCCGGCCAACCACCGAATGCACCGCCGTCGGCCGTCCGTTGATATTTCAAGTGCATCGGCTGAATTTTGCATCCGGGCAACGACGCAGCCCAAATACTGATTGCCGGTTCATTTTCAAATTCCCGGTTTCCGCCAATCACCGAGTCCCCCGAGCAAGCGATGACATTTCGCGTCCCCAGTCGATCGGCGAGCAACGCTGGGTTTCGTTCTAAGTTTTCCACAAACGGCGATGAGAAAAACGCCACGGCCAAGTCGATCGACGCAAGCTGCTGTTTGACCTGATCAAGCGATTCTTTGAGCGCTTTTCGCACGTCAGAGCTAACCGACGTCGCAGCCGCGAATTGATGCATTGAACTGTTCATGTAAGTATTCCGCATTTCTTTTTGATTCGCGCAAGAGCGATCACGTCAGTACTGGATGGCACCTTGGCAACCGGAGCCGCAACCGGCAGTGCAACCAAAACAATGCGGTCCCGTCGCGATCGTCCGTTGCGACATCTGATGCAAATCAAAATCGCGAATGTTCTTTGGTCCAGCAGCCGCCACGGGCAAGTCCAACATCTGATTAAAATCACAATCGTAAAGGTTGCCTTGCCAATCGACGGAAAGCGTTCGGCGACACATCAATCCGTCGATCGTCGCAGGGTTGAACGCTTCGACCAATCGTTGCATGTACGATTCGTACTTGCCGGATTCCAACAAATCGTCCAAAAAACGACTTATCGGCATGTTGGTAATCGTGAACAGTCGGTTGAATTCAATTTCATAGCGAGTTCGCAACTCACGACGATAAGCCGCTTCTAAATCGGCTTGAGGTGGCGGCAACGATGCCCCAACCGGATTGTAGACTAGCGTCAGCACCAATTCACTGTTGGACTTTCCGTAGCCTCGTTGATTGAGTCGCCGGATGGCTTCGATTGATTGCGCGAAGACTCCCTGGCCGCGCTGCGCGTCACAATTTTCTTCCAGATAACAGGGGAGCGATGCGACGACCTCGACCTGATTTTCAGCCAGGAAATTCGGCAAATCGTCGAATCCGGGAGCCAGCAAGATCGTCAAATTGCAGCGATCGATGACGTGACGACCCAAACGCCGGGCCTCAGTTACCATCCACCGAAAATTCGGATTCAGCTCGGGCGCACCTCCCGTGAGATCGAGTGTCTCGATATCGTTTAGAGCCAACACTTGCAAACAGGCTTCGGCGGTTTCCCGCGACATGATTTCGCGCCGATCCGGGCCTGCATCGACATGGCAATGTCGACAAGTTTGATTGCAGAGTTTTCCGACGTTGATTTGAAGCGTATCGATTCGATCCGAACGCAGTGTCGAGAAACCCGCCCCCGCAAGTCTCGATTCAAACGTCGGCAGCGGACCATCGCGACCGCTCGTCGCCGACCACAAAACACGTCGTTGCGCCGCCGGATCTGAAAGCGCGTTGCCGGCGCGAAGTAGCGTCAATGTTCGTTGTGGCATCTGATCGAATCCTTTTGCATTCCAGTCGAAAGCATTGTAAAGGAATCAGCCGCCGCACGGTAAACGGGTGTTCGCGTCCCTTCGGCCGTTGTTTCGTTTGGCACAACCATCGGACATTCGAGTTCCGTCACGCAGCCGACAACTCATCGCACAGCTTGCTCAAGGCAGTTAGCAAATCACTTAGCAACTCTTCCGACTGTGATCGGGAGACAAAACGCGCATCGAAGTTCACACTTATCGACAATTCACTTTGAAATTCGGCTACGGCCACGGCCAGCGGCATCCCGTGCAGCAGCGGAGCCAGCATGTCAAAAGCGAACATTCGCAAATTGCCGACAATCATATTTCGATCGGATTGTTTCAGCGGAAGTCGATCAAACGGAGTTCCAACATTGGTTAATAGAGTCGTCGCCAGGTTTCTCGATTTAGTCGCAAGTCGTTTTATTTGGCCGGGAATCAATGACGCGATCCGTAAGGCGACCAACAAAGTTCGATCCAACTGCCATTGCCGTATGACTCGCAGTTCTCTGGCGATTCCCGAAATGAACTTGCCATGGTCCGTCATTTGGCGCGGCTGGCGATCGATTTGAACAAACGAAACGCGATTGCACGCTGTTAGCCTCCGATCGGCGATCGTTCGCATCGAAAGCGGAATCAATAGGCGAATCCAATCCTTCTGA
>JANMEB010000410.1:0-2231 GCA_031376585.1 Planctomycetota bacterium
GATTAGTTTCGTCGTGAGCATTTGTCCCGCCGACGCAGTCCCGTGAATGTCGAGCTGACAAGCAAGTCGGGGAAAGCCAATTTGACCCCGCTCGTCCGCCAGCACGACACTCAGGCCACGCGACCGCAAGAACGCGTATTCTGCCTCTTCCATGTATCGCAACCATTGCGAATGATGAATGTCGCATAGCCCACAAGTTTCGGCCCAACGGACCTCGCGGTCTTGTCGAAATTCGAACTTTTTCTGGCTTCGGCTGTCAACCATTTGGCCGCCCATTGCGTAATTGAATTGCTCGTATTCCAATATTCTGCCCACACAATGTGGGGTTATAACGTCGAGCCGAAAAGGGATTGCCGCTTGGCCCTTTTTCCCGCCGTGGTTAGCCGCGCCGGCGGGCGAGGATTTCAGTCGAATTCGTACCGAGTTGCGAACTTTTCTGACTGGAAATTCTTGGTGGTTTGAATCATTCTGGATATTCCTTCTATTTTCTTGACCCACATCGCGACGCCGCTCCTATGAATCGTCTAACCGCCAACGAACCCTTGGCAAAGTCTTTTCGTCGAAATCCCACTTCCTCCGGCGCGGCTCCATCGAAGTCGCTTTCGGCCGAAGCAGCGCGTTCACAAGGCCGCATCTGGGTCATCCTACCCACGTATAACGAAGAGCAAAACCTCAAAGCACTTTTACAGCGCATACAAGTCTCCTTGGATCCGCTCGATTGCTTGTATGAAGTCATCGTCGTCAACGATGGCAGCCAAGATCAATCCGCAGAGATTGCCCGCATGATGTCGGAGTCGATGCCCATTCAATTGGTCAATCACGCCCAAAACCAAGGACTAGGCGGAACGATGCGGACTGGCTTTATTGCCGCTCTGAAACACGCCGAGCCGGATGACGTGATCGTCACGATGGACGCCGACAACACGCAACCGCCCGAATCCATTCCTGAAATGGTCGACATGATTTGCAATGGTTACGATCTGGTCGTGGCAAGCCGGTTTCAGCCGGGTGCCCAAGTCGTTGGTGTGCCGTGGCAGCGGCGATTAATGAGCGATGGGGCGCGCTGGGTCTTCGCGGCGATTCTTCCTATCAAAGGCATTCGCGATTACACCTGCGGCTTTCGCGCTTATCGGGCTGGCATTCTGAAAAAGGCGATGGACCACTACGGCGACCAATTTGTTTCCGAACCCGGCTTTGCGAGCATGTCGGATATCCTACTGAAGCTGCGCCGCCAAAATCCGATGGCTGGCGAAATTCCCCTCGTGCTGCGCTACGATCAAAAAGGGGGTGCCAGCAAAATGAAAGTCCTGAAAACCGTTTGGGCCACCCTCTGGCTGCTCACTCGTCGACGGTTCCAAGGCTAAATGGTCCACCAAGCAGCGGCTATGAAACATTCGCCATCCAACTCGTGGGGCATTATCGGCGGCGGCATGCTGGGCATGACGCTGGCGTGGCGACTTGCGCGCAAGGGCCAGCGAGTTTCTTTACTGGAAGCCGCTCGCGAATTCGGCGGATTGGCAAGTGCTTGGCGGTTGGGTGATGTGACGTGGGATCGCTTTTATCACGTCGTATTGATGTCGGATACCGATTTGCGCGACTTGTTGGGCGAAATCGATCTCGAATCGCAAATGAAGTGGGTTGAAACGCGGACGGGTTTTTACAGCGACGGAAAACTTCACTCGCTGTCTAATTCTGTCGAGTTCCTCCGCTTTCCGCCGCTAAACCTGTGGCAAAAATTTCGCCTCGGCGGAACGATCTTCTACGGATCAAAAGTAACTAACTGGCGCAAGCTCGAAAAAATTCCGGTCGAGCGCTGGCTGCGCAAGCTCTCGGGCAACAAAACATTTGAAAAGATCTGGCTCCCACTACTTAGAGCAAAATTGGGCGAAACCTATCGCGAAACTTCGGCGGCGTTTATTTGGTCGTATATCGCGCGTATGTACAAAGCGCGGCGCACCGGAATGAAGCGCGAAATGTTTGGCTACGTCCCCGGCGGTTACGCGAGCGTTTTGGAACGGTTCTGCAATCGACTTGAGGATGCCGACGTTGAACTTTGCCCCGATCACGCCGTGCAAGAAATCCGCTTTGACCCAGCCCGAAAGCAACTTCGCGTTCAATTCGCCGGTGACCGAGAGCGCTGGTTCGATCGGCTCATCCTTACGATGCCCAGTTCGTTGATCAGTCGCGTCTGTCCCGATTTAACCGAGCAAGAACACGCCCGCTTTCAAAAC
>JANMEB010000429.1:0-4130 GCA_031376585.1 Planctomycetota bacterium
AATGAGAACCAGTTCCCCCTCGGGAACCGTATGGCGATACAGATCGACTTGCTGCGGAAGGAACGGATGCAGTACGACGGCAGTTGCCCATGGGTCGTCGTGATTCTTGGCGATATACATGGGCGGCATGTGTCCTTGCCAAACGACAAAGATCTTGCGGCCAGCGGCAATCTCGTCAGAGATTAGCGATGCGGCGCGACGAAGTTGGTCGGATTGTGCCCGTATTCGCCGAATCGGATAGCGAATCTGCGTCAAGAATCGTCGGCCCAATTCGCCAGCCGCCAAAGCCGTGACGCTGAAGTCGTCGTGAAACTGTGTCTTGCCAAAATATTTCTCGCCCCAAGCGCGTCCGTCAGCATAAGCAAATCCGCGCCACATCGTCGGCATTTTTCCGTGACGCGTAAGTGCACCAACGACTTCGGCGATAAGAGTCGCACCGTGGATTGCGTTGGCACCAACGTTGCCGTGACCGCCTCGTTTCCCGGATCCAAGATCGACGACGCGATCATCATCGCCGAAGCCCGTATCGAACCAAGCATCGCAGGTCGCGATGATCCCACTCAGGGCAGTCATTTGCTTCGGACCAAAACCGACTAAATAGACGCCGCGGCTTTTCAACTTTTGCAAGACTTCCAAATCACCGGGACCAGGAGCCGCTTCGTAACCCACGATCCCGACATCGTTGGCTTGCTCGTCGGCTGATCGATCTGCTTTCCAAGGTCGACTGAAGCCTATATGCATGATGCCGCCACTGCGGCCCCACAAGTCATGTGCGAGGGCTTGCGATTCAAAGGGAAAGCCAATCAAGCCACCGCGAACGTGCCGTTCGGCGATAACCTCAGCAATTTCCGAATAGCGCCGCATTTCTCGCTCCGTCCAATCGACATCGTTGAGCACCCAATCCATGTACTTTTCGGCAGCGCCTAGCGGCTTGCTAATTCGAAACTGTTCCACTTGCAGCAAGGTGAATGGATAAATGATCGTGACATAGATTGTGTTGTCCGCGGCAACTTTGAGTGACATGTGCGCGTGAAGCGGCGTGAGCGTTCCATCGGGTAATCGGTGAAACCCATGGGTATAGGGCAGAGGCTTGCCATCCGCCCCGACAGCACTCCAATCGAAAAATTCCGGATTCTGAACGGTCAAGACTCCCAGATCTTCCATCGCGTTATTGCTTGGAACGAATCGAACCAAATGGTGCAAGTAACCGGTCCCAAATCCGGTTTGATTATCGATGCGGATCACCGCATACACATTGCCATCGGCTCCGAGGTCCAAGCCACAACGCGAATCAGGATTGTTGCCGACCAGCATTTTGCCATGACTGATTGCCTTTGCCGGAGAAGCATCACCGACCAAGTCAATCTCAAGAAGCGTTGAATCGTTCAACAGAAGGAGGTAGGCACGCTTCCGATCGGGCGTCAGCACCCAAGTCGGAATCGCCATCGCATTGGCCCGCGTCCAAGCTGCGCCGTTGACTTCAATGGGGCGAACTTGCACGCTACCGTTCACGGGGTCGTAGCTGGCAAGCTGAAAATCTTTAGTAACGGCATAAGCTCGCCCGTCAGCAGCAACCAAAGTCATTGCGTACGGCGTTAGCATTGGTCCCAATTCACGCCACTTATTGCCGCCGATGTCGCCCGACATCCAATGTTGATCTTCACAAGTCACCACGTAAACAAGTCCTCGCGATTCATCGGCAACTACATCAGCAATGCCTTGACCTGGAAATGGCATTCCTAAATTCTCCGAGGCTCCAATCCGCGGATCGTAGGTCATAACGTAACCACCGGGATAATCGGCCGTGTCTTTCTCGTCGAGTCGATATCCCTGCTTGCTGCCGACGTAAATTTTTCCCGAGTGTCCAACAAAATTGCGCGTGTGAATTTTGGCTTGCGAGCTGTAACCCTTGGCATCAAGTTTGCAAACTTTGTTGGTGTCGATCACGATACGCTGTTTTTCGCTCCGTGGATCAAACTCAACCAGATGCGAATTTTCGCCGTACCGTGCGGTGCCGATGTAAATGTTGCCATCCAGTCCCTCGCACAGAGAAAAATAGCCGGATTGATTGTTGTGCGTCTCCGGTAGGACGTAATAGGCCTTCGCGGGCAAGTATTTCGGTTGTTCCGGCGCGGCTGCTGTTCGTAATGAGTCGACGTACACTTGCGGCAGATTGGTCGACTTCCCTTCTGCGGTCCACCACCGCGGAGTCTCCGAGTACACCCATACGTATTCATCGCTAGTCTTAAGTGCAATATCCACGCTTGCGCCAAACGTTTCGGGCGTAAAATGATTCTTGGCAAAATCAGCAGTGTCCCAACCAAGGCTCTGCCAGCGGTAGTCCATCCAAATCCCAAATCCAAACGAAAAGACTTGGGAGTATTTGATTGGATCGCTCACGATCGGCAGCAACCCGGTTTTCATCGCTTGGTATGCGGCCGCGAACTGCTCCGGCTCTCGATAACCGTACGACGGCTCGTGTCCATCGACGATCTTGGACTTTCCGTTCGCGACCTGTAGCATGCCGTCAAGAAATGGTGCCAATAATCCATTCTCACACTCCGCCAAGGACCGTGCTCCGGCGTTGGATTCGTACCACGGCAAGCTGTAACCAAAAGTAAGAAAAACGGTCACATCCGGATAAGCTTCTTGAAATGCAGTCATCACTTCGGCACCGCGAATGCGGGCTTGGGCGGCATAGGCGTCCCAATTTTTTGTCGCTGCATCCCGTTGTTTCGCGTATTGGAACAATTTCCCTTCGTACTGTTCGGTGTCGAACAGAATTCCTTTGCATTTGCCGTCATGAGCCACGTGAGCAGCCAATCGGCAGTTATTGATGATTGCCGAGAAATCGTCGAACCAATCGACGTTTCCAGGAGTCACGTTGAATCGCACAAAATTCTGGTTGAAGCGTCCGAAATCTGTGGCTTGCAGATCGGACAATGCGCGACTCAATTCAATATCCGCAAAGGCCCGCTGACCCCAAGCGGCCCAAGTAAAATTTCCCGAACCACCGCGAGCCCAAATTGCATCGTCGGCGACATCTTTGGACTCGATAAAATTAGCGTGAAAAACGCAACCATCAAACGGCGTTTTTTGCATGTCGCCGATGTGTGAGCGAAGGAACGACGTATCGGGCTCATCCCAGCCAAACTCGATCAGCTTCTTGGCCTTCTCTTGACTCGCCAACGCGCCCATTGCTTGACTCGCGGCAAGTAAGTTTGCGAGAAAAAGTCCAACGAGCGCTACGAGTCGAATCATGTTGAATCTCCGGTTGTGCGGAAACAAGGATCACCGACGAACCGAACACCGAGCTGAAAAAACATTAGGCGAGCGGGTCAGACCCGTGAGGTTTTTTAACAGTACTGAAACTTTGGGCACTGAGAATACTGCGCGCGGAAGAACCAAAAAAAACGACAAAACAATGATTCTGTGGGCCATTGTCCGACGCAAGTGACAATTGAGCCAAAAAACTTGATCACGATCGTCGATCATCCATATTTCTTGTGGGCTTCGTGCGGAGTCATTTTCGTGGCGCGGATTCGTCCTTCAGAAAGTTTTTCGCCGTCGGGATCGATGTAGACGCGGCCGCCCAATTTGTTTTCGGGATCGATGTTCAGTACATGAATGTTGAAGATAAACGCCGTTTCGCTGAGGGATTTGAACCAATGCACATTGTCTTTGTGGTCGGAGATCGTCGAAAAACCGCCCGCCTCAAATTGCCGATCGATTGTCGGACGAATGATCATGTGCTCGTCGTCAGGATCTTCAACCCGATCATAATGTCGGCCATGGAATTCGCCTTGGAGGATCAGGAACGCAGTGGCCATATTATTGTGGCCGTGAGGCACGACCGAGCGATCTTTCTTAAAAGCGAAAATTTGATGGCCAAACACAAGTTCCGTCGGAAGGCCTTCGACTTCAGGAAGTTTATGTTGCACGGCTCGTTCGCCACGCTCGCTGAATTCAAGATTTGTAATCAGCTTCTCGAAATCGATAAACTTTAGAAGTTCCGGCAAATCGACTTGGCTCATGAGTTGTTCGAGCTTTTCCTGCCACTGACGCTGCTTGATCTTGCCGCCGCGAACATCTTTGCTGAGTTCGTTGACGTCGTTAAACCATTTGCCCGT
>JANMEB010000462.1:0-1091 GCA_031376585.1 Planctomycetota bacterium
TTTTCAAATTTGGAATCGGTCGATCGGCCGAAAATGCTGTTCCTTGGAACACCGCCGGCAGGAACGCAGCGTTCCAGTGGTTGGGGCCGACTTGCGGAACTCCTCGCGGATCGGGAATTGCTACGAACGCCGGGAGCTCCTCATTTTCCGAACCCAATGCGTAACTGACCCACGAGCCCATGCTGGGAAATCCGTCCAGCACAAATCCTGTTCCCATTTGATTTTCGGCCGGACCATGTGTGTTGGATTTCGCTGTCATCGAGTGTATAAAACACAATTCGTCGGCCAGACCTGCCAAATGCGGAAGCATGTCGGAGACCATCTTTCCCGACTCACCTCGTGGCTTAAATTCCCAAAGCGGCCGCGCCAAGTTGCCATTTTCGCCTTGAAACGTCACTAATTTTTCGCCGCCGGGTAAAGGCTGACCATCACGCCTGGTTAGTTCCGGCTTGTAATCCCAAGTCTCAAGTTGGCTGCACGCGCCGGAACAAAAAATGACTACGACGCTCTTTGCCTTGGGCCTAGTATGAGGTGCCCGGGCCGCGCTCGGCCGTTCCGGAGCCCATTGTGGTCGAATCGGATCAAGGTCATCGCCCAATGCTCGTTGCTCGGCCAATAGCGAAAGCAACGCCAGACCGCTTAAGCCGGTTCCGCTATTCCGGAGAAACTCGCGGCGATCGAGCATCCATCGGCCAGCATTCGACAACATGGGCCATCCACCCTAGTACAAGTAAACGAATTCGTTCGACGCGAATAGTGCGCGACAGACGGCGGCCAACCCAAATTGCATTGCAACATTCTTGGACGCGGCTAACTCGGCGACAGACGGAGCTCTTTGAAAAGCCAACTCAAATGCTCGGCAAATCTGAGCGTCAAGATCGGCTCCGGATTCGCGAATTAGCCGCTCGGAAAAAAAGATCGACTGCTCGAGCATGAATTCACTGTTCAGTAAGTTGAGGGCTTGAAGCGGTGTTGTGCTTCGATTGCGTTTTGGTGCGATTTGACTTCCATCTGGACAATCGAATGCCCCAAAAACGCCGTCCAAACGCTGGCGAATCACCGTGGCGTAAACCATTCGCCGCCATTGCCCA
>JANMEB010000464.1:0-1106 GCA_031376585.1 Planctomycetota bacterium
GGCGTGAAAGCTGGGACAGTCGGGAAACTGGCACTTTGCCTACGGCGGTCCGCATCGGATTTAATTTGCGCTTCGAAAAAACGGTTCGACCGACGGCGCGACTTGACAGCGAGTTAATCGACTTGCCAACCGGTAAATCGAGACCGGAGAACGTTGACGCTCTCAATCGTTTTGAACAACAGTTCACGATCATGGTTTCGCGCGACTCCAAGCCGACGAAAGCTTCCGACGATTCACAATCCAATTCCACACTGCGAACCGAGTAATGAATCGCTCATCTGAAAACTTTGCGATCTTCCAAAACGACTTGCCTGGGAATATCGACCGGCGGCGTGGACTCGTATTGATTGTGGTGACCATTTTGTTGGCGCTGATGAGCTTGGCTGCCCTCGGATCCGTGGCATTGATGCAGTCGGAATACAAAGCGTCGCGCATGCGCGGTGACGAACTGATATTGGAAAATACGGCTGCCTCAGCCGGCGAATGGTTGGCGGCACTTGGGCAGAAATCCCGCCAACAACGCGCGGTGGCTTTGAGAGCAACCGAAAGCGGCAGCATTTTTCGGAACCAAACTTTGCGCGCGGCGACGGCTGAACCCGACGAGCCGCATTTTGCCATCCTGCCTGCATCGATGTCGACTGAAGATGAATTCGAAATCAAATACGGGTTCATGAACGAGTCAGCGAAATTGCATTTGCAAACGCTTTTGGATTGGGACAAAACATTTCCGGGATCGGGTACGCGAGCCTTACTGCAATTGCCTGGGATGACGCCAAGTGTGGCGGAGAAGATATTGGATTGGATCGACGCGGATTCAATGCCTCGCATGTTGGGTGCCGAACAAGACAAATACACTTCGCTGCGATTGCCCTATTCGACGCGCAACGCCGTGCCAACGACCTTGGACGAGTTGCTGTTGATTCCCGGCGTCACGCGATTTGACTTGTTCGGAGATGTTCGGACTGCAGGACGAGCCGAATCTCGTTCGACGAAACTCGAGAAATCGTACTCCGCCGATTCGTCCACGCACGTGCCTTGGTCACAATTTTTGACCGTTGAAAGCGGCGAGCGAAACGAAGCGTTTGACGGCCAAAAACGAATTTTTC
>JANMEB010000514.1:0-23790 GCA_031376585.1 Planctomycetota bacterium
CCGGTGCATTTCACGGGCGGACCAAATTGGCCTTGGAGACTACGTGGAGCCCAGAAAAACGCGAGCCATTCTCCTGGACCGAGCAAGCTGCGATTTTCGCACCCTATCCAGAAATGGATGGGTCCGACCCGACCCAAATTCCGGTACCAACGCATTGGATTGATCTTTGGTCAGAACAAAACGAAGCAATTTTTCTGGGTCGCTTGGCTGAATTAGAAAGAAGCCAGGACACGCTTCTATCTCGTGAACTCGAAAGCTTGCAAATAGTTCGAAAATCCCTTGCCGAGTATCAGGTTTTTGCAATTCTGATCGAGCCGATGCAATGCGAGGGCGGTGAGCGGTACTCTTCGCGACGGTTTCACCAAGGGCTCGCGGCGCTAGCTCAATCCTTTGCAGTGCCGCTGATCTATGACGAAATTCAGACCGGCTTTCATTTAGGCAGACGCTTTTTTTGGCATCGGCAATTTGCGTTGACGAGCAGCGGCCAAAGCTGGGTTCCCGACATCATCGTCACTGCCAAAAAGGCCCAAGTTGGAATTGTGCTTTCGCGCTGGCCGGCCGTTTCGATTCCCGCGGTCGCTCCTGTTTCTATTGCCCGGGGATATATCCAAGCGTCGGTGTTGGATCAGTTCAGCGACGCGATCGCACAGATCGAATCGACGGTCGCCCTGCGACTCAACGAACTGGCATCGCGACATGCAAAAGTGATACAGCGCCCGCGCGGCCAAGGATTGGCTTTCGCGTTTGACTTTGTCGACGCAAGACTTTTAAATCGAGCGATTGCCGCGAGATTCCAATTTGGCCTCGTGTTCTATCCGGCAGGCGAACGAGCGGCACGTTTTCGACTCAATCTGTCGTTCGATGCAGATGCTATTGCGCAACTTTTTGAACAGCTCAGCCGCTTGCTTGCGAGCTTCGATGCGGAATTTCAACCTCATCCTCCGATTGAGCGACAAGTTGCACTGCCGTCTGTCGAACATCACTATGAGTTTCACCGCCAGCTCATCAGCGAAAAGTTATCGCGTTTGCGCGGCGAAAGTGTGCTTGATCCCGTCGGCGTACAGCGATTGCTGGAAGAACAGTTGCGTCAAATTGGCTTGCAAAGACCTGAAATCGCGGTCCATTTGCTTGACCAAGCGGAGTACCTGCACTTTCGCGAAAAGATTTTGCAAATTCAATTGGAAGTTTACGAGCCCGCGCGGCAAACGTCAGGTGAGGATTTCGATCTGGTCTTCGCGTCGGATCGGCCTTTGGGAGTCGTGATCGAAAAGGCTGGCCAAATTATCGGAATGGCTTTTGCCGGACCGCTCAAGAGTTTTTCGGCAGTCCATGGAGTCGCCACCGATCCGCATCGCAATGATCCCGATGCGGCGTATATGGTCGACGTCACGGTGACAAGTTCCTTTCGCGGCCGGCTGGGGCGCATTCTCAAGCAGGCGGTTGCATTGTTAGCCATCGCGAAAGGCTATCACACGCTTCACGGCCGAAACCGCGACCGTCTCGCGCGAGGCATGTGGGCGATCAATTTGTCGTTGGGCAGTTATGTCACACAGTATTTGGAAAATGACTATGACGACGAGGAAACGTATCGCGACTGTCTGTATTATCATTGCGCGGCTGTCTGGAAGAAGCCGACGCTTAATTTGTCGAATGGCGTCGAGTCACCGTTTGGGTTGGATGATCTGACCGAGGAATTCGTTACACGGAACTTGTCATTGGCGGTCAACAAGCTGACTCTTTCAAACTTTGTTGATGAACCGTTCATCGCTGATTTACAAACGGTTGTGAATTTATTTCCGCCAGAACTGCGGCATTCCTACTTGGCTAGTAGCGTATCCGAAGGTTTCGACAAAGTTGTCAAGTCATTATGGCTGTCACGAGCGCCGCGCAAGCGTTTGTTGGTTTTTCGCGGACACTTTTTTGGCGACACGACGCTACTGACGCGCAGTCTTTCGGAGGTCGGCGAACCTTTGTATGAAGTACAATTCGTCAACGAACCGCACAATGTTACCGACGAACAGGCCTGGGCGGCGCTAGTATCTGCTTTGCAAAGCGATCAAGTCTTAGCGTTATTTGTGGAGCCGATATCTTCGCAAAAGATGCACGCCATGGATCGAACGACGCTCGCCAAAGTCCGTGACGTGTGCCGCGAATTTGGTGTGCCGCTGGTTTACAACGAAACGGCATCAATGTTCTTTCGTTATGGCAACGACTCTTTTTCCGTTAGCGGAATTGCCGACGTAATGCCCGATGTGACGGTAGCACATCTGGGAGGACAACAGGCGATTGTCTTATTACGCAAGGCGCGGTTCGTGGCGGAACCACTCAAGCTAATCAGCACGTGGGATGGGGATGGTTTTGCGCTAGCGAAATTCGCCGCTGCCGCACACGGTGTTGTCGCGAACACCAATGCGTTTTTCCAGTTGACGCAGGAGTTTGAACGAGTATTTTCCGAGCTCATTTTGCGGGATGGAACTGCGCAATGTTGTTTGCGATCCGGGGCGGGTTGGATCGAGGGGAACTTTCACGAGGACCTTGAATTGTCATTGGACCAAGTGTCCAAGAGCGTGTGGCGAGTTTGTCCAACGGCTTCGGCAATGCGTGAATTTTTGCGTCGTTTCACTGGTGGTCGACAAACGTACGTCGGTCCTTGTCAAGCGAAATGACAATTGGGACACTATTGTTTAGCGAATCAGTTTATTAGAAATTTCGAACTTGGCACACTATCAGATTCGTTGGCCAAGTTCGGCAAAGTTTAGTGATGAGGTGAGTTATGGATTTAATGGACATGATCAAGGGTGCGATGAACAACCAAGTAATGGGACAAATCGGCACCGCGTTGGGTACGGATTCTCAATCCGCGTCAAAAGCTGTTGGGAGCGCAGTGCCTGCGATTCTCGGCGGGTTGGTCAAACAATCATCGACGCCGGCTGGCGCGTCGAATTTGTTCGGAATGCTCGAAAAAATCGATACGGGAATGTTGGATAATTTGAGTGGTGCCCTTTCCGGCGGCAAAGCGACATCAATGATCGAAATGGGAACTAAAATGTTGCCGAGCATTTTTGGTTCGAACTTTAGCTCGATCTTCAACGTATTGGGAAAACTCACAGGTCTGGGCGCGGGTAAGATGGGTCCGCTTTTGGGAATGCTGGTCCCAATTGTGATGGGTGTGTTGGCCAAAAATAAGAAAGCAACGGGCATGAATGTTGCGGGATTTACCCAGTTGTTGATGGATCAGAAAAAACATTTAACCGGCTTGGACAGTGGCTTGACCGAGCAATTAGGTATCGGAAACTTGTTGGGCTCGGGCAAACAAGCAATGGATGCCGCGGGTAAGTCGATGCAACGAGGTGCTGGCGTTGTTCGCGGTGCGGCTTCCACTGCGTCCGCTGGTGGCAGCTCGATTGCACGTTGGCTAATTCCGCTTTTGGCATTGGCGGCACTCGGTTTGGCACTCTACATTTATCTGGGACGGGGCGATCTTGGCGACTCCAATTCACCAAAGAACGCAGGGGGAACGAATTCGAATTTGCCGGCCGAAACACCAAGCGTAGACCCAACCAAAACCGTCACTTCATTTTTGTCCGATGCGGGCAAGGTGTTTACTGACATCAAGGACGAAGCCGGCGCGAAAACAGCCGCCGAAACATTACAAGGCTTGGTTGGCAAAATCGACGGACTGGGCTTGGACAAGTTATCCGGAGTGGCGAAGGGTACTGCCGGAGTCGCGATTAAGACATTCCTAGACAAAGCAAAATCTTGGGCCGAGAAGGCTTATGCGATTCCAGGTGCCCAGGCCGTTTTGGAACCCGTAGTCAACTCGCTGCTCGAAAAACTAAAAGGTTTCGCTGGCTAGTCGCAACGAATGAAAATCGATAAATCAAGAGGCTCCGCCAAAACGCGGAGCCCTTTTTTTAATAGCCTTGAATTAATCGATTGCCTGCGCTTTGGTGATGGTAATCATTTCTCAACATCTTGCGCGCTACGATCATTTCCAAATCGCGAGTCACCGGCAAATGGCGTGTTTGCGCTTTTAGTTCACCCAATCGATCGACGGTAAGCAGTTTTCCACGCGAGATTACTGCGACGAAATCCGCAATCCGTTCGACCTCGCCGAGCATGGCGCAAAAACTCGTTTTGGATTCAACCTGCGACTCTTCCGACAGTTTGCCCATCGACAAGAACCGAATGTTCGCGGAAAATGCGCTGAATCATGAGCCTTAACCCGAACACACGCCTCGGTCGGTATGTCATCATCGCGCCGATTGGTGCGGGGGGAATGGGGGAGGTCTATCGTGCCAAGGACACGAGGTTGGGTCGCGAGGTGGCAGTCAAGGTGTTGTCCGAGCGTCTGGCGAACAACGCCAACGCATTGGCTCGCTTCGAGCGGGAGGCAAAGTCCGTTGCCGCACTCTCGCATCCCAACATCTTCGCGATCCATGACGTCGGACATGAGGACGGCATCGACTTCGCCGTCACCGAGTTATTGGAGGGTGAGACCCTGCGCGAGCGGCTGCGGCGGTCGGCGGTCCCCTGGCGCAAGGCTGTCGAGTATGGAATTGCAATTGCCGACGGTATGGCGGCGGCGCATGCCAAAGGCATCATTCACCGTGACATTAAACCGGAGAACATCTTCCTAACCAAAGACGGCGTAGTGAAGATTCTTGATTTCGGCTTGGCTCGCGTCGCGCCGGACGCCAACGTGCCGGCCGAATTGTTGGCGGACACCCCAACGATGACACTCGACACTCGGCCGGGGACGGTGCTGGGAACCGTAAACTATATGTCGCCGGAACAGATCAGCGGCCGCGCGACCGACGCCCGCACGGACATTTTCTCTTTCGGCTGTGTCCTGTATGAGCTGATCTCGGGACGCAGAGCCTTCAGCGGCAAGAGCGTTGCGGAGATCACGACGGCCCTCCTCCGAGACGAGCCGCCGACGCTTTCGGATTCGGGACAGATGGTTCCCGTCGAGTTGGATCGCGTGATCGTGCGCTGCCACGAGAAAAAACCCGAACTGCGAATTCAATCGGCGCGTGACCTGAGCTTCGCGTTGCGAGATCTGCTGTCCGACAGTGGACCCACGAAGCCTGCAGTCACGCAACGCGGGCTTCGATCGCGGACCATGTTCTGGGTACAGCTTGCCGTAGGCGCGGTCGCACTCGTGGCGTTACTCCTGGCGTTGGACGTGGGTGGATGGCGGAAGCCGCCGATTAACGGCCCGCAGATGGGTGTGATTTCATCGCTCGCCGTTTTGCCGATGGAAAACGTGTCGCGTGATCCCGAGCAGGAATACTTTGTCGACGGTATGACCGAGGCTTTGATTTCAAACTTGGCCAAGATCGGAGGCTTGAAAGTGATATCGCGGACTTCGGCGATGCGCTACAAAGCCACGACCAAGTCGCTTCCGGAGATCGCGCGCGAGTTGAACGTGGACGCCGTGGTCGAAGGCTCGGTGCTGCGCGTCGGTGAGCGGGTTCGGATTACAGCTCAGCTCATCCATGCGGCCACGGACGAACACCTCTGGACTGAAAGTTATGATCGCGATTTGCGCGACATCCTGAGCTTGCAAAGCGAGGTGGCCCGGACGATCGCCCAGCAGATTAAGGTCACGCTCACGCCACAGGAACAGGCCCAAATGGTTGAGCTTCGTCCCATCAATGCCGAAGCGTACCAAGCGTATCTGAAGGGCCGATTTTATTGGGAGAAACGCACGCCCGATGGTCTCAAGAAAGCGGTTGAGTATTTCGAGCAGGCCATCTCGCTGGAGCCGAATTGGCCGCTTGGATACGCAGGCCTGGCGGATGCATATGTCTTGATGCCGGTATTCGCATCGATGCGTCCCAGCGAAGTGATTCCCAAAGCTCGGGCGGCTGCGAATCGAGCGTTGGAGCTGGACGACAACTTGGCCGAGGCACATGCCACCCTGGCGCACATCTCGGCCATTTACGACTGGAATTGGGCCATGGCCGAACGGGAGTACAAACTTGCCATCGCGATAAGCCCGAATTACAGCACCGCGTTTCACTGGTACTCGCTGTTTCTGATGTTAACCGGTCGCCTCGACGAATCCATCAGGACGATCTCCAAAGCACAGGAGCTTGACCCTCTTTCGCTCGCCATCAGTGTCAATCTCGCCCGGGTGCATTACTACAATGGGGAATTGAAGCAGGCGGAAACCATGCTCCGAGAGTCGCTCGAATTGGGTCCCGATTTCGCCTTGGCCCACTTGAACTTGCCGAGGACCTTGTTTCTGCAAGGACGGATCGCGGAGGCGATCAGTGAAGCCCGGGAAGCAGTCCGACTTTCGAACAACGACCCACTCTACGTCGCCACCCTCGGCTTTATGTGTGCCAAGGGTGGTCAGCCCGAAGAGGCCCGAGAAATCCTCGACCAACTCGTCACCCAGTCGACAAAAGCTTATGTCGCGCCTTCGTGTGTCGCCGTGGTCTATGCCGGTTTAGACGAGAGGGACCGAATGATCGAATGGTTTGAACGGGCTTTTCAGGATCGCGATGCAATGTTCGTCCAACTGTTGACCGACCCGCTTCTTTCGGATTTGCGCAGCGATCCCCGTTTCGCCGACCTCGTCCGCCGCCTAGGCTTGCCGGCACTAAACTAGGGGAGTCCGTTCATTTCCTTAGGTGATTCGACTGGAACGATCTATTGGTAATGAATAACAAGTTGCCGAAATCGCTGTTTCGCCCGCTTGTTTTCCCGATCTTGTACCCTAGAATGGTGAGCATCGTGGAACCGTGGTTGACTGAATTGGTTTCGCGGCAGTTGAGTTGTTGGATGACTAGCTAGAGAGCAGCCCGGCTTGTCTGGGAGGCTTGTTGACGAGTAAGCCGACGTGGGTGAATCACTTTCAGGTGTTCACCCACGTCGGCTTTTTTTTTGTGGCTTACAACCGAGGAAAGGCCAACACAATGATCGCAGTGGTTGCCGGCACGCCGTACTACGTCTTGATGGACGGTAAACAACGCATCGGCCCAAAAATCATCCCGTTGGTTTCGGGCATCGAGTGCTTTCCAATTTACGGATTCTCCGACAAGGGTCTGTATGACAAGTTTTGCACGAGTAGCCATTTGGCGTTGACACCATATCCGTTGGTCAAAGGTTACCTTCAACGACAGACTGAGATGCCGGGCAAAGGACTCCAGCTCGTGGTAGTTGACGCCGTTGGATCGGGCGAGCATCTTCTATATGCGGCGACGATGGAGGCCGTGCTCGAAGCCCAAGAGAATCGAACGACCCATGTGACCGTGACTCACCAGTTGACATTCGATCAGGAAGCCGACGCTTATCGGGTGGAAGAGGCGTCCGCGTGACTCTGAGGGCCCAATCGGCTGCTGAGGATACTGTTCCATTTACACCCAAGGAATTAAGTCATGCATCATGCTGTTCAACCTCTTTTCGTATCCACTTATCCGCCGGAAGTGTGCGGACTTGCAACCTTCACAAAAGATTCGGCCGACGGCGTGGACTTCGCGGCGAAACGGGCCGACTGGTTGTCCAAACTTAACCTAGCCGAACTGCCGACGTGGGTTCCGCCGTTCACCAGAATCACGGGCGTTCGCCGAGTTAACAACCAAATGTCAAGACGCTCGTCAAGCGTTAGTTTTAGGCGGCAAAACTAGGGACCGGTATGGTCTTGCTGCTACGCGGTTCGAACGCGTGCAAAGGAGTCAATCGTGCATGTCCCAGGCACTAATGGGAGATTTGGACGCCTGAGGTCGTGGCGCAGGTTCACGGATCTGGATGGTCCGCTCCAGACGACAGCGGACGAGCTACCGCTCCGGGCCGAGTTACTTAGCGTTGAGCAGCTCGAGCGGCATGCCAAGGCCGTAGCAGCGTCGCATCGGCTAGCCACGGGCCGTATCGCCGACAGACTACTTCCCAGGCTGGATGAGAATGAGCGAATTTTGGTCCAGACCTATGAGCTGGTAACTGCGGCGGCGGAGCGGGACCGTCGAATTGCCCCGGCTGCCGAATGGTTGCTGGACAATTTCTATCTGATTGAAGAACAGATCCGCTCGATCCGCCGTCTGCTGCCACCCTCGTATAGCCGTGAATTGCCGCGGCTGGCGAGCGGACTCGCCGCGAACAATCCGCGGGCTTACGGGATCGCCTTGGAGCTGATCTCACACGTGGATGGGCGAGTGGACGCCGCAGGCCTCAACGGTTTTGTCGCCTCGTATCAATCGGTCGAGCCTCTGAAGCTGGGTGAATTGTGGGCTTTACCGCTGATGTTGCGGTTAGCGCTAATCGAGAATTTGCGACGTGTTGCTGTCTGGATCGCGGCCGCGCGATGTGATCGGGATCTAGCCGGCGATTGGGCCGAGCAAATGCTGAGCGTTGTCGAGCAGAAGCCCACGGACCTGATCCTGGTGCTCGCGGATATGGCCCGCGCCAACCCACCATTTTCTGGCGCGTTCCTGGCGGAGTTCACCCGCCACCTGCAAGGACAGAACCCCAATTTTGCCTTTGCCAGCAGTTGGCTGGAACATCGGCTGGCGGATCAGGGACTGACCATCGAGCAATTGGTGGTGGCCGAAGGGCAGGCTCAAGCCGCCGATCAAGTCTCGATTGGCAACAGTATTACCAGTCTCCGGTTTCTCAGTTCCAACGATTGGCGCAAGTTTGTTGCCGAGCAGAGCTTGGTCGAACAGACACTAGCCGGTGATCCAGCGGGCGTTTACTCCCAGATGGACTTTGCCACTCGCGATCGGTATCGCCATGCCGTCGAAGGAATCGCCCGCCGCAGCCATTTGTCCGAGTACGCCGTGGCGCGTAAGGCCGTGCAACTCGCAGAGAACGAAGCGGCGGACAAGCCGCACGATCGCGCCGCGCACGTTGGCTACTATCTGGTCGATCGCGGCCGGCCGGCGCTGGAACGCGTGGCCGAAATGCGATTGTCCCCGTGGGTCGTGTTGGACAAACTTCGCCGCCGCTATCCGCTAGTTTGTTATTTGTTCCTTATTCTGCTCGTTACGCTAGGCACCACGGGGGCGTTCTGGATGTGGGCTCAGCAGCACGGCGCGGGACTCTTCTCGCTACTGCTACTGACCTTGCCCTTGCTGATGTGTGCCTTGCATTTTGGCATCGGGGTCGTCAACTGGCTGGCCACGATGTTGCTCAGCGCACAACCGTTGCCGCGGATGGACTTTCGGCACGGCATTCCGCCCGAGCATCGCACGCTGGTGGTCGTGCCGACGATGCTTTCCAGCGCCGCCGGTATTGAGCATTTGCTGGAAGGAATCGAAGTACGCTACTTGGCGAACCGCGACGCCTGCCTGCATTTCGCCTTGCTCACGGACTTCGAGGACGCCGCGCAAGAGACGATGCCCGTCGACGAGGACCTGGTGCGGCATGCGCGAGAAGGCATCGAACGCTTAAACCAAAAGTACCAGACGAGTCGCACGGACATCTTCTTCCTCTTTCACCGCCCACGCCGGTGGAACGCCCAGGAAGAAATCTGGATGGGTTACGAACGAAAGCGAGGTAAGCTCGCCGCCCTCAATGCGCTGCTGCGTGGAGCTACCGATGGCTTTGTCGAAATCGTCGGCGATATGGCCGTGTTGTCCGCCGTGCGCTATGTCATCACGCTCGACACCGATACGCAACTGCCACGCGATGCGGCGCGTGAAATGGTCGGCGCGATGGCCCACACGCTCAATCGACCCGTCTTCGATCCTCAACGGCGGCGAGTTACCGAGGGCTATACCATTTTGCAGCCGCGCGTCGGCGTCAGCTTGCCCAGCGCACAGCGGTCCAGATTCGTGCAATTGTTTGCCGGCGATCCGGGAGTTGACCCTTACACGCGGGTGGTGTCCGACGTTTACCAGGATCTGTTCGGCGAAGGCTCGTTCATTGGCAAAGGCATCTATGATGTCGATTCGTTCGAACGGCTTTGCGGTAATTTCCCCGAAAACACTATTCTTAGTCACGACTTGATCGAAGGCATCTACTGTCGCTCGGCCTTATTGAGCGACGTGATTCTGTACGAGGACTTCCCATCCCGATACGGCGCCGATGTCAGTCGCCGGCATCGCTGGATGCGAGGCGATTGGCAGATCGCCTCGTGGCTGTTGCCGCAAGTCGGCACGCTTGATGCGCGAAGGGTCGCGAACCCAATTTCGGCGTCGTCATGGTGGAAGATCTTCGACAATCTTCGCCGCAGCCTCGTGCCGGCGGCAATGCTAGTGTTGCTGCTCGCCTGTTGGCTGCTCGTTTGGCCGTCACTGGCTGCGGCGGCGCTGATCTTCGTTCTGACGGTAGTAGCGCTGCCGCCTTTGTTGGCGACGTTGGTGGACGTTTTCCGCAAGCCCACCGATCTGCCCCTACACACGCATTTGTGGGTGACCTTCCTTGCATTGGGAAGACCGCTTACTCAGAGCTTGTTCACGTTGGTGCTCCTTCCCTACGAAGCATACTTCAGCCTGGATGCCGTCGTTCGCACACTAGTGCGCGTGCTGTGGACGAAGAAGAAATTGTTGGAATGGAAGACGTCTAGCACGTCCGAGCGCAGCGCCCACAGTCATTTGGCCAGTTCATTTCATAGCATGCTGTTCGCGCCCGCAGTGGCCAGCGCCACGGTGTTTCTGCTGGCGATCTACCGTTGGGACGTGCTGGCGGTTGCGGGTCCGCTCCTGGGCTTGTGGATTGCATCGCCGCTGATCGCTTGGTGGCTGAGCCGTGCGTTGCCTGAGCCTGTCGTCCATCTATCCGACCCTCAACGTGCGTTCCTCGAAAAGCTATCGCGAAAGACTTGGCGTTACTTCGAGGAATTCGTGACGGCCCAGGATCACTGGCTCCCACCGGACAACATCCAGCAGAATCCGACCAGCGTCGTCGCGTCGCGCACCAGCCCAACGAACATTGGTCTCGCGCTGTTGGCCGATCTGGCGGCGTACGATTTTGGCTACTGCTCTGCCGCTCGGCTGCTGGACCGCACGCAAAAAACTTTGGGCACGTTGACCAACATGGAGCGACATCGCGGCCACTTCTTCAATTGGTACGACACGCGGTCTTTGACGCCGCTCGCCCCGTGCTACGTTTCGACCGTCGACAGCGGGAATCTTGCCGGGAGCTTGCTCGTGCTCGCCAGCGGCTGCACCGAATTGGTCGATGCTCCCATTGTGCAGGCCCGAATTTTTGGCGGGCTGTGCGTCACGCTGCAAGTCCTGGCGGACGTCGCCCGTGCCGAAGAACGTTCGGCACAGCAGGATCGGCTCCCCACGGTAAGCGGGGAGGTGCTGCGAAAGATTGAACGTCAAATCGAAGGTCTGCAGAGCCGGCCCCACACGTTAAGCGTGGTGGCGACGACGCTGTCGCGACTCGGACTTGCCGCCGTGGAGATTGCGACGGCCATTGGCCAAGACGACGAGCTACAGTGGTGGGCCAACGCCTTGGAGCGCTGCGGCAACGATCATCAGGGAGAGCTGCGACATTTGGCTGCGTGGACAGCGATCGCTGCGTTCCCCGACAAGGCGTGGCAGCACAGTTCGCCGGAGCAGAGTCAGCGGCTGCGCCAACTGCGCGAAGCGCTCGCGAGCCTGGACGGCGTGCCCACGTTACGAGAGGTTGCTGGATTACAGCAGTCGGTGTTACCTTTGATCGAGGCCGTCCTGGCGGGTGCGTCGCACGACGAGGATCCGAACGCCAGGGAGTGGTTCATTCAATTACACCGTGCGGTCGCTGATTCTTCACAGCATGCCGCCGAACGAATCAAATCCTTGGAACAAGTTGCTCGCCAGTGCCAGGAACTGGCGGACATGGACTTCGGCTTGCTCTACGACAAGTCGCGAGATCTCTTTGCCATTGGCTATAACGCAAGCGAACATCGTCTCGATTCCAGCTTTTACGATCTGCTGGCTTCGGAGGCGCGCTTGGCTAGTTTCGTGCTGATCGCACAGGGGCAGGTGGGCCAAGAACACTGGTTCGCGCTCGGCCGGCTATTAACGAGCGCGCGAGGCGCGCCCGCGCTGCTTAGTTGGAGCGGCTCGATGTTCGAGTACCTGATGCCGCTATTGGTCATGCCCACTTACAACAACACGTTGCTCGATCAAACCTGTCGAGCGGTCGTCCGTCGGCAAATCGCTTACGGCAAACAGCGGGGAGTGCCCTGGGGGATGTCGGAGTCGGGTTATAACACCGTTGACCTCCACATGAACTATCAATACCGAGCGTTTGGCGTTCCCGGACTGGGGCTGAAACGCGGCCTTGCCGAAGACCTGGTGATTGCTCCCTATGCGAGCGCCTTGGCCTTGATGGTCGCGCCGCAGGCCGCCTGCCGGAACCTACAACAATTGGCAGCCGAAGGTCAGGAAGGAGCGTACGGATTCTACGAAGCCGTGGATTACACGCCTTCGCGTTTGCCGCCCGGAGCGACGAGTGCGACCGTGCGGCAGTTTATGGCTCACCATCAGGGAATGAGTCTGCTGTCGCTGGCGTATGTTCTCCTGGACAAACCGATGCAGCGCCGATTTCAGGCCGATCCTATGCTCCGGGCCGCCGAGCTGCTGTTGCAAGAACGCATTCCCAAAGCTGCTGCACCCGTCTATCCGCACGTCGCGGAAGCCAACGCCACACGCAGCGCGTCGCCCGAAGAAACGGGAACCATGCGAGTGTTTACCGATCCCAGCAGTGCGGTTCCGGAGGTGCATCTCCTTTCCAATGGACGATACCACGTGGCCGTGACCAGCGCCGGCGGTGGGTACAGTCGTTGGCGTGACTTGGCGGTCACCCGTTGGCGCGAAGACCTCACGCGGGATTGTTGGGGAACGTTTTGCTATCTGCGCGATCTGAAGAGCGGCTCGCTGTGGTCGGTGGCTTGGCAGCCTACCGCCAAGGTCGCCAAGGCTTACGAAGCCATCTTTACGCAGTCGCGTGCGGAGTTTCGTCGGAAGGACGAATTCATCGAAACGCATACAGAGATCAGTGTTTCGCCCGAGGATGACATCGAGCTGCGACGAATCACCCTGACCAACCGCTCGGATGTTCCGCGCACGATTGAAGTGACCAGCTATGCCGAGGTGGTCTTGGCCACTCAAGCCCAGGATGAGTCGCACCCGGCCTTCAGCAATCTGTTTGTGCAAACGGAATTGGTGCGAGCGCGGCAAGCGATCTTCTGCACCCGCCGTCCGCGCTCCGCCGAAGAGCGGCCACCCTGGATGACGCACATGATGACGGTCCGAGGCACGACCGTGGGCGAGCCGTCCTATGAAACCGACCGCATGAAGTTCATTGGCCGGGCGCGAACCCACGCCGCACCGGCAGCACTGGAGGGAGTGTCACCACTTTCCAACAGCGCTGGATCCGTCCTCGATCCGATCGTCAGTATCCGTCAAAGTGTGCTGTTGCAGCCGAACGAGGCAGTGCGAGTGGATATCGTTACCGGAGTTGCCGAGACGCGAGAAGCCATCGCGGCCATGACGGAAAAGTATAGCGATGCGAGCCTGGCTGACCGCGTCTTCGAACTGGCTTGGACTCACAGCCACATCCTGCTGCAACAACTCAATGCCAGCGAGACCGACGCTCAAGCCTATGGGCGATTGGCGGGCTCGATCATCTATGCCTCTGGACTGCGCCGCGCCAAGGCCAGCGTGCTCGTCCGAAATCGCCGAGGGCAATCGGGACTGTGGGGCTATGGCATCTCGGGTGACCTGCCGATCGTGCTGGTCCGCATCCGAGACCGCGACCGAATCGATCTAGTGCGCCAGGTTGTTCAGGCTCACGCATATTGGCGGTTGAAAGGACTGGCCGTGGACTTGGTGATTTGGAACGAGGACGACTCGGTGTACCGGCAAACGTTGCAGGAAGCAATCATGGACGTTGTGGCCGCCAGTCCCGAAGCGGCGCTCGTCGATCGGCCTGGCGGAATCTTCGTTTGCCGAGGCGAACAGATGTCGGAAGAAGATCGAGCACTCTTGCAAACCGTGGCTCGCGTTGTCTTGATGGACGACGCGGGTACGCTGGCCGAGCAAGTCGAGCGGCGCGGCCGCGCCGAGCTTTCCATTCCGCATCTCAAGCCGCTACGTCGTCCGCCCGAACCTGCACCGGCCGCCAAATTACCACAGCGTGACCTAGTGTTCTTCAACGGCTTGGGAGGCTTCAGCCGCGATGGCCGCGAATACGTCACCACGCTTGCCGCCAACCAGAATACGCCGTCGCCCTGGGTCAACGTCATTGCCAATTCGCAGTTCGGCACGGTCGTCTCCGAAAGCGGCGGCGCGTATACGTGGGCCGAAAATAGCCATGAATATCGGCTCACTCCGTGGCATAACGATCCGGTCTCGGATACCAGCGGCGAGGCCCTCTACCTTCGCGATGAAGAAACCGGCCGGTTTTGGTCGCCCACGCCGTTGCCCGCACGCGGTCAAAATCCGTACATCGTCCGTCATGGCTTTGGATACAGCATTTTCGATTACTCGGAGGACGGCATTGTCACGGAGCTTTGTGTTTACGTCGCTGTCGATGCGTCCGTAAAGTTTTCGAAGTTGAAGGTCACGAATCATTCCGGCCGGCCGCGCCAGCTTTCGATCACTGGTTACTGGGAGTGGGTGCTCGGAGAAACTCGCGGCAAGTCGCTCATGCACGTGGTGACGGACGTGGACCCGGTCACCGGCGCGCTCTTCGCGCGCAACGCCTATAGCCCGGAGTTTGCCGACCGGGTGGCGTTCGTCGATAGCAGCGAAACGAACCGCACGGTGACTGGCGACCGCACCGAGTTTCTCGGCCGCAACCGCTCGGCGGCCAATCCTGCGGCAATGCGTCGAGTACGGCTGTCCGGCCGAGTCGGTGCAGGGCTTGACCCTTGCGCGGCGATTCAAATCCCGCTCGTGCTCCAAGTTGGTCAGGAAAAGACCGTCGTGTTCACGCTCGGGGCGGCCAGTGACGAAGGTCAAGCGCGGCAGCTTGTCCAGCGGTTTCGCGGTGTGGGCAACGCGAACCAGGCGATTGAAGGCGTGTGGGACTATTGGAGCCGGACATTGGGAGCGGTGTATGTGGAGACTCCCGATCCAGCCGTTAACTTCCTGGCCAACGGCTGGCTGGTCTATCAGACGCTGGCGTGCCGCATGTGGGCTCGCACGGGATTCTATCAATCGGGCGGCGCATTCGGCTTCCGTGACCAGTTGCAAGATGCCATGGCGCTAGTGCACGCCGAACCCCGTTTGCTGCGCGAGCACCTGTTGCGCGCGGCGGCGCGCCAGTTTCGAGAAGGAGACGTGCAACATTGGTGGCATCCGCCTGCGGGCCGGGGTGTGCGGACGCACTTTTCGGATGACTATCTCTGGCTGCCGTTGGCCACGTGCCGGTACGTCGGCATTGTGGGAGATACTGGTGTCCTCGACGAGCGAGTACCCTTCCTTAGGGCTCGACCCTTGCGACCGGACGAGGAGTCGAATTACGACCTGCCGGGGGTTTCTGACGATGTCGACACGCTGTATGAACATTGCCTCCGCGCCATCGATCATGGTCTCCGCTTCGGGGCGCACGGTTTGCCGCTGATGGGTGGTGGGGACTGGAACGACGGAATGAACCTGGTTGGCCAGCACGGACAGGGTGAAAGCGTGTGGTTGGCGTTTTTTTTCTACCAGGTGCTCACGCAATTTGCCGATTTGGCCGAGCGGCGAGGCGACGCCGCCGTGGCCGACCGATACACCGTCGAGGCCGGCCGCCTGCGCGGAAACATCGAGGCGCATGGCTGGGATGGCGAATGGTATCGCCGAGCCTACTTCGACGACGGCACGCCGCTCGGCTCGGCTTCCAACCCGGAGTGCCAGATCGACTCGATATCGCAAAGCTGGTCGGTCCTTTCCGGGGCCGGGACGGAAGACCGATCCGCACTCGCCATGCAGAGCGTCGACCGACGCTTGGTCCGCCGCGACACCCGACAGATTCAACTCCTGGACCCGCCCTTTGACACGTCGGATCTCAATCCCGGATACATCAAAGGCTACGTCCCTGGCGTTCGCGAGAATGGCGGTCAGTACACGCACGGCGCCATCTGGACTGTCATGGCCGTTCAGGCCATGGGCGATTGTGAGCGAGCCTGGGAACTTTTTTCGCTCATCAACCCGATCTACCACGGCGACACGCCAGCGGCCATCTCGACGTATCGCGTGGAACCCTACGTGGTCGCCGCCGACGTGTACGGTGTGCCGCCCCACACGGGCCGCGGTGGATGGACCTGGTATACCGGCTCGGCGGGCTGGATGTACCGCCTGATTACCGAATCGCTCCTCGGACTGCATTTGGAGGTCGACCAACTGCGCTTCACGCCCTGCCTGCCACGCGAGTGGAAGTCGTTCAAGATACACTACCGCTATCGCGAAACGTTTTATCACATCACGGTTCGCAGCAGTGGCGGCGGGATGACCGTAAGTCGCCTAGTCCTCGACGGCATAAATCAGCCGGACCTGTTCGTACACTTGGTCGATGACCGGCGAGATCACAACATCGAGATCGACATCGCCGCGCTGGTTACAGCGGATGTGTGAACCTAAGTCTGAGTTTTTCCATCCCGCAGCGCGCGATCAGTCGAACGTCAATCATGATGGAAGTTTTTGCCGAATGTTATTGCTCCGGTTGAGCGAGCAACAGCCGGTTGTCGAAAATGGGTTGAATCCATTGCAAGACGACTCCGATTGGAGTCGATGCTGCGTTCGGCGGGTTGTCCCCAACATGAATGATTGAAGCAGGATGACGACAAAGAAACCTGCTCCCTACCTACGGCGCGAATACGGGGACGAGATTGAGCGGGATTTGCAGAATGATGCACGCCATGGCGGTCCCGAATTCGTCGCAGGCTTCAGACGCGTTCCAAGCGCCGCTTTCGATTTGACGGTTGACCAACTCGTCTCGAATCGATGGATACCATTCGTTCCAATATTTTCCGCCGGCGTGCCACATGGCTTGGACCGCATAGTAATGGGCATAGAAATAATGACCGTAGCCATCGCCTTGACTTCGGTTCGATGCCAGAAACTTGAGGGCCTTTTCGATCGCCTCGCCTTCATAGACGTTCGAGCTGTAAAGCGACGTCACGCCGGCTGCGGTCATGGCGAAAGTAGAATGGCCTCCTTCTAGGGTGTAACGAAAACTCCCGTTACTGTTTTGGCTTTTTTGGACATATTCAATGCACTTGGTGCGCACGTCTTCTGGAACGTCGATTCCCGCATCACGTGCGGCTCGCAAGCCCATGATTTGGCAGACCGTTATCGACAAGTCCGCATCTGATTTCGTTGGCTGATAGCGCCAGCCGCCTTGGTTGTTTTGAGTTGCACAAGTCAGCTCGACCGCGAGTCGTAGCTTCTCGCCGATTTCGGCTTTTTGCGTCATGCCGTAGGCCTCCGCGAGAAATAGCATAGCGAACCCGTGTCCATACATGTTCTCGTGAACTGTTCCATCCTTGCGAGAGATATAACCTGACGGCCCGACATTGCGCAACAAAAATTCGACGCACGCTTCGACGTTCTTACCGTATTTGCCTTCGCCGGGAGAATGCCCGCCGCACATGAATGCCAAGCCGGCGAGCGCGGTCGTAGCGACGCCTGCCGAATATCCGTTTTGTCCGAACGCGCCTTGATTAGCACCGGATTTAACTTGTCGCCGCGCCAAGTACTCCAGCCCGCGGTCAATTGAGCGCTGGGTTTTGGCATCGATCAACTCGGCTGGCGTTTTCTCATCTTTTGAGGCGGTTCGATCTAGCCCCCATAGGATCGTTGGCAAGCTACTTCCGGCGACTAACGCGGCGGATGATAACAAGAAATTGCGGCGATTGTGTTTTCGTTTCATTCGAAGCTCAAACCAAATTTGGGTCCAAAGTCATTGCCATTCTACTCCAACGAAACACTCAAGCGAAATGCGGCTTTTGATCGACCTACCGCGGCTTACGACTGGTTCCGAACCGCCCGCTCCAATTGTTCGATTTCGTACTCGTAGCCCCCTGACAAGATCGGGAATCGGCACCAGGTTCTAGGATCCAAATTCTCATCGTCCAAGTGAAACGAAGGCGCATAGCGTTCTCTCTTCCATTGGTTTCGACACCAAAGTCGGAAAAATCGGACGATCCATTCGGCCAATTGTTGCGGCGTCACTTTGGGAAAGCCGATTCGCAAGTGCTCGAAGACTTCCAATGGAGTACGTTTATCGCGAATTGCCAATTTTTCAATCGCGTCCAAAACATCATAGGGCATGAGATCGCCTTCATCCGTTTGATGGAAGGCGGGTGGGCGAAGTTCCGCTGTCGGCTGCTGGACCGTGATGGCTTTCAAT
Organism: Planctomycetota bacterium; assembly: GCA_031376585.1. GTDB lineage: Bacteria > Planctomycetota > Planctomycetia > Pirellulales > Pirellulaceae > JANMEB01. The sequence continues at coordinate 18,283 of JANMEB010000514.1, forward strand.
GCGGGTAGTGGCCCGATTCCCACTGGGCCAACCGTTTCCATCCAACGCAACCATCGGAGCAAGAACGCTTTGTCAATGCCTGCGATCGGCGAAAGTCCGCCGCTCGTGTCGCCGTCCATCGTTGCGTAACCGACAGCCGCTTCGCTGCGGTTGCTGGTTGCCAATAGTAACGCTCCGCGAATGTTGGCAACCATCCAAACGCCGGGTGATCGGACACGAGCTTGAATATTTTGCAGCGCAATATCGTCGGTTTTCCAATCCAAGGCTCGTCCCAAAGCGCCGCCGACCATTTTGACGTAGTCTTGGACCAACGAGTCCACATCGAACTCCAAATGGTTCGCGTTTACTGTGCTGGCAATTTGTTTCGCGGCGTGCTGCGTGGCCAGACCGCTATTACGGGTTCGCTGGTAGACCGTCGTGATCATCGCATACGTCAGCTCAGCTAAGTTCGCGGGTGGATCCTTGGAAGATGGCCAAACGAGCTTTAAGGCTCGTTCGAATCCCAATTCGTTAACGGCAAAACGTAGCATGAGGGCCGACAACAGGACCACGGCGGCGGAATCTGCACCGCCACTGAGCGACACGACCATTCCGCGCGACCGGCTTTTGCGAACGTAATCGAACAAGCCCAACGAAACGGCGCGAGTGAATTCTTCTTCTTTGGTTGTCGAGCCATTTTCCCAAGTCGTTTCGATCAACGACGGCGGTTGAAGCTCGATTTTCGGAAATTGAAACGGAACGTGCACGACATCGGTTTCATCACCGTCCACGTCTGGCTCGAAACTGCCCGATTGCGACCGGGACATGCGCGACGCATCGACATCGACCGTTGCCGACGTGAGTTGCATCGGCTCAAAAGTAAATCGCGAGCCGGTAGCAATCAATTGACCGCCATGGGCGATCATCGCATCGCCGTCGTAGATCGCTCGGCCCGCTTCGTTGCCGACTAAGTTCGCATAACAGTAGGTGACATAAAAGGCACGTGAGCCTTCCATGACAAATCGGCGACGGATCTGGTGTTTGCCGAATGCGAAATGACTTGCGCTGGGATTAAGAATGATGTCGGCACCGCGCGCGGCCAAAGTCGATCCGGGGCGTGAACCGACCCAAGCGTCTTCGCATATTTCGAAACCAATGCGAATCGACCCGACGTCGAACAAAATGTCGCCTAGCGGACGCGGTTTTCCGTCGATTTCAACCGAGGCGTGGACTCTTTCAGGCCAGCGTTTGAACCAGCGAGGTTCGTAATGAATGCCGTCGCCCGCCAAATGCTTTTTTGCAACAAAGCCCGCAACATTACGATCGACCAACAGTGCAGCGGCATTAAAAAGTCCACCGGCATATTGCAGCGGCAAACCAACGGAAACGATCAAGCCGTGCGTTTGTTGAGCGATCTCAAGCAGCATTTCAATCGCGGTTTCTTGCAAGCCTCGCGAATGAAATGCATCTTCGCAGCCGTAACCAGTGATGCATAATTCGGGCAAGACCAAGACCGAAACTTGTTGCCGCCGAGCCGTTTCAATCGCGGCCAGGATATTGGCTTTGTTTCCCAACCAATCCAACGGAGTTTGGTTCAAAACGCCGGCGGCAACTTTTATTAGCTTCATGGAATTCGTTCTCATCCGCTAATAAAGCGGCGGAAATTATCACCTGGTGGCGCGAGGTCGAGAAATGCTCGCGCGAGGGCCGTTCCCAATGGATTGCGACTCATTTTAGTTGATTTTGCGGCACCCGAACACTGCAAACTTGCGCATCCATGCAATGCGCCTTGGTTTCAAAAGACTTTTGAGCCTCCGGCAAATAGACTACCATGAAGGCAACGGCAAATTGAGGATTCAGTGGCCAAGATATCCGATTCATTTAGTTTTGAATGCCCGCGTTGCGAAACCATGATCACGGTTCGCGCTGAACTCGCGGGCCAGTCTGCGCCTTGCCCAAATTGTAGCGCGGCATTGGTTGCACCCGGGACGATGCCACGCACTGAGTCGAGTTTCGATGACTTGTTTGAAATTGAAACCGAGTCAATCGCTCCCGAAATGGCCTCACCGGTTTCGAATGAGCCGCACGCTCGACAGGACGACGCCGCTCCGGTGTCGACGGATTTCGGGTGGGAATTGATGCCGGATTTGGAGCCAATTGCGTCGTCGTTTGAAGCGTCGACGGACCCATTTGCCAACGACCAGAATGCACCGATTCGCCTGGACGATTTTCCAACAGTTTCGGATGCGGCCAGCCATTTGCGTGTTCATTGTCCGATCTGTGACAGCGTAATGTTTTCAAGCGTAGATTTCGTCGGCCGTCAAATTCAATGTTCCGATTGTCGTTCGATGATCGACGTTGTCGCGCCAATTGCTCCGTCTAAACTTGGTCCCCTACCATTGGACCATTCGGAGCAGGCGTCGTTCGATGATCACTTGTCGGCGTTCCCCGATCTCGACGAAGCAGCCGCCGCGGCCGCCTCTGAATCCGGCGGCGGCGAGTATGGCTTTGAGCCCGGTTCGGAGGACATGTTGAAGCCTCGTAGCGAAGCACTTTCGCCTGAGCTTCTGGAACTTGTCCGAAAAACGACTCCCGTCACCAATAAAACTGACGTTGGCTCGGCGTCGAAGGTCGGCACAGCGTCGATACCGGTGCTCCCAATTTCACGTGGACCAGCCAAACCGACGGCTGGTCAGCACAGGCCTCCGGCCGAGCGCCCTGGGGATGCGGCACTGTTGCCCCACGTCGAAGCTCCCCGTCCACCGCTAGAGCGATTAACGGAAAGCCAGCAATTCCAGTGGCCCGAAAGATTTCTTTGTGCTTTCAAAGACCTAAACGTGTTGCAGTTTGCAGGCATCGTGGCGATTCTGCTGGCCCTAGGATACATGGTGATCGACTACGGATTCTGGTTGGCTAGGATTACAGAAAACGAAGGCCATCCGTATCGCGTATTTGGCATTCTGGCTCTCCCATTTGCAGGCGGACTCCATTTTTTCGCAATGCTCTTGAGCGGCGTCCTGATCAATCAACTCATCGAAGGAGCCGCCCATCGAAGAAGCGTTTTTCATTCTCCGGAGATGAGAATGTCCGACCTTGCGTCGAGTGTTCTACCGGTCGCGATTAGTTTTTGGGCTGGGATGTTACCTGGAATCGTTCTGGGACAATTATTTTGGGCGGCAAGCGGCTACTGGTGGATGACTTACGTTGTTGCATTCATGACGGCATTCTTGTTGTCACCGATTGGAATTTTGGGCGCTTACTTGAACGGCTCTCCGTTTCAAATTTGGTCATCGGAAGTAATTCAAACGATTCGAACTCAAACGGCTGGCTGGCTTCGGTTTTATTGTTGGATGGCATTGTGGATTTTCCTGTTTTGCCTGTCTTGGTTGTTTCGACTCATTCCGCCCAGCGCAATTGGAAGTACAATTTGCGGCGTCGCCCAAGCCGCTTGTTTAGTACTCATCGGGCGCACGATCGGCTTGCTAGCGCAATCATTCATCAATTTCTGGGTTGCTCAAGACGAGTAGAGGGTCATCGGATGAGTCAAAAGGTCTGCCGTTGGGGCATTCTGAGTACCGCCACCATTTCGCGAAAGACTTGGCAGGGAATCCGGCGAGCGGGCAATTCCTGCCTGGTGGCCGTCGCTAGTCGCAATCTGGAAAGGAGCCGGCAGTTTATTTCAGAATGTCAATCGCGCGTATCTGTGGAACCGCCCGTCGAACCGCTCGAGGGTTACGACGCACTATTGCGACGAACTGATATCGACGCGGTCTACATCCCACTGCCGACAGGCATCCGCAAAGAATGGGTTATTAAGGCCGCAGCGGCCGGCAAACACGTTCTTTGTGAAAAGCCTTGCGCGATCAATGCGTCGGACTTGCAGGAAATGATTGATGCCTGCCGAAGTAACAAAGTCCAATTCATGGACGGCGTCATGTACATGCACTCCAAACGACTCGCCGAACTTCGTCGAGTTTTGGACAACCCGTCCAGCGTCGGGCAAATCAAGCGAATCGCGTGCCAATTTTCCTTTGGTGCGCCGCCAGAATTCTTTTCAAGCAATATTCGAACGACGAGCGATTTGGAGCCGCATGGATGCCTTGGCGATTTAGGCTGGTACACGATTCGGTTCGCATTGTGGGCAATGAATTGGACCATGCCGACGCATGTCATTGGGCGAATGCTGGATAGCGTTCAGCGGCCGAGTAGCCCACAAAAAGTTCCCGTCGAGTTTTCTGCGGAGTTGTTTTTCCCCGGCGTGATCGCGAACTTCTATTGCAGTTTTCGCACGCATCACCAGCAATGGGCCAACATTAGCGGGACCAAAGGATATGTTTACGTTCAGGATTTTGTGTTGCCGTTTTACGGTGCGGAAACTCGTTTCGAGATCAACAATGCCGAATTCATCGAAGACGGCTGCGACTTCAGTATGGAAAAGCGTGCCCAGGCAGTGGTGGTCAATGAATACAGCAACAGCGGAACCACGGCCCAAGAAACGAACTTGATTCGAAAGTTTTCGGAGCTTGCATTGAGCGGCTCGCCAGACGATTTTTGGCCGACCGCATCTCTCAAGACTCAAAAAGTAATGGACGCCTGCCTCAAATCCGCATTTGCCGAGAGCATAGCAACAGCCGTGGACTAGCTACGCGAGTTTGACCCGGAGCCAACGGCGACGGGCTCTAGCCGCAAAAGTTACCGTCGCCGCTGGCTCCGGGGTAAACCAGATGATCGCGCGGGGTATAAACGAAAACAAGCCCTCCGGTTACGGAGGGCTTGTTGAAGCAAAGTCTTTTTTGCTCGCGACTTGATTTGCCAGCTATGTCTTAGCGGCAAAGTCGAAGGCCGAAGAATACATTTTGAGTTCGGTAGTCGAAGTCATCGATGCAGACCAATTGGCGGTCCAAGACGTGGTTGTCCTCGATCGAGAAATAACGGTATTCGAGGAACATGTCCGCGTTGCAACTAACGGCGCGGGACAGGCCGCCAATAAATTGGTAAGCGAATCCTGTGTCGTCGATCGTATAGTCGCCGAATTGCGAGCTAGTCGCTGCGTTGACAAATCCGACGCCAAAACCGGCACCAGCATAAGGCGTGATGCGACCAACGCGACGGCAACCTTCGAGCATCAAGTTCGTCATGCCTGAATAAGTGTTGATTTCACCGTCCCAAGTCGTCTGGATCACCGGCCCATTTTGATTGTTATTAATAAATTGGGCAGTTAAATCGGCTGCTTCGTTGTTCCGATACGTAAACTCGCATTCGACATTCAACATCGGGCGAATTTTGCGTCCGAGAGCTCCGCCGGCGGCATACCCGTTATCAAACGACCCGAAGACCTGCGTGTTCTGATTGAAAGTTTCGAAATCCTCAACCTGGGTCCAGCCGCCGAACAGCTTCACATAACTACAGCAATCCTGGCACTGATTGCACGAATCGTTGCAGCCTGCGTTGCACTGATTACCACCGTCGAAATACGATTCTCCGTAGCCCGGCGCACCGACGCCCTGCATTGGGCCGACTTGTGGCTGT
>JANMEB010000494.1:0-6289 GCA_031376585.1 Planctomycetota bacterium
TTCCCGGCGCGTTTTTGATTCACGCTGATGCCGTCAACGGGCTTGCCACTGACTCAGTTGCAATGCCCCATCAAATCAGGGCACTCGACCAAACTCGCGTGCTCAACAAAGTCGGCAACCTTTCAAGTGAAAGCCTCCAAACGCTGGACGACAATCTGCGGTCAATTCTTCATCTTTGAGGCCGACGTACTTCAATCGACTCGATTTCAGCGGCGCAAATCGGCGGACGTGTTTTGTTTTTGCAGAGTAGTCGCCGACTACTTTCCCGACTACTTGTTACCGACTTTCTCTGTCTTTGTCGGTTCGCAGAATTGAAAAAACATCGGGAATGCGAGAGTATTTCGAACGCGGGAATCAAGTCAGAATCTTTCGTGCTACCGTTACACCAGTCCCGAATGAATTTCGTCGACAAAAAAGTTGCGAAAAATAGTGTTTAAAGCCGCCGCAGCCGGCTCAAAGATTGCTTTATTTTATCGACGAATGGACACCCCGCAAGTCGCCCTGGTTCACAGCGCGAATCGTTGACCGAACGATTGGCCAGCCAGTAGAATGCGGCATGTGCGATCGACGGATCACTCTTTAACGGTGTTGGCGCATGCCATTTCTATCCAAGGAAGACGCCGACGGCGTCGTGCAAAAAATCGCAATTGACGGCGAGGAGACGGTGATCGGGCGACACCCCGATTGCCAACTTATCGTCGACGAAGGAGCGATTAGCCGTCGGCACGCGCGCATTTACGCACAGCAGGGACAGCTTCTCATAGAAGACTTGGGGAGCCGAAACGGGACGTATGTAAACAACCGAATGATTCATCAACCGATTCGATTGTTTGACGGCGACTTGATTGCCGTGTGTGAGGCCCGATTCATTTTTCATATCGACGAGATTACGGGGTTCTCGCGGCCACGCCCTACGACTGCGGAAAAATCCCGGTCCGTTCAAGGTGATTCGGTACTTTTCGAAGATCAGGATGATGATGTCTCGTCGATCTTATCGAAAATGGAGATTTCGTCGCACTATGGGAACGCTGAGCCGGCGTTCGCCGTGACGCCAGAAAAAAGATTTGAAACCGTCGTCAACGTAACGCGAGCGCTCTCGAAGGCCGTGGGCTTGGACCAAGTCCTCCCGGCGGTGCTTGATTGCCTGTTTCAGTTGTTTGTCCAAGTCGACCGGGGATTTGTTGTGATGCGCGACGCCGCAGGTCAGCTCGCGCCGCGCGCCATCAAGCTGCGCAATCCCAAGGACGACGAGCTGATTAAGGTCAGCCGCACCATCGTCAATTACGTGTTGGATCGCAAGCAAGCGGTCATCAGTTCGGATGCCGGGATGGATTCTCGATTCGACATGAGTCAAAGCATTGCCGATTTCCGGATTCGTTCTCTAATGTGCGCTCCGCTGATCGACTCTGACGGAAACCCACTTGGTGTGATTCAATTGGATACGCTTCGCCGCACGACCGGTTTCAATGAGCAGGACCTTGAAGTCTTGTCGGTCGCGGCGATGCAAGCCAGCTTGGCAGTTGAAAATGATCGGCTGCATCAAAACGCCGAAATTCAACGTGAAATGCATCGCGATTTGGAATTGGCCCACGAAGTACAACACGGGTTTTTGCCGCAAGGCCGTCCGCAGATCCCGGGTTACATGTTTTACGATTATTATCATCCTGCCCAACAGGTTGGCGGTGACTACTACGACTACGTTGAATTGAAGGACGGGCGTGTTGTCGTGTTTGTCGCGGATGTTGTCGGGCACGGCATTGCCGCCGCATTGCTTATGGCAAAACTATCAGCCGAAGCCCGATTTGCCGTGGCGACGGAAGCCGACATTGCACAAGCCATGCGTAAACTGAATGCCGCGATCGAAGGATTGGATTTGGACCGATTCGCGACTTTGGTGATGGCAATGATCGACCCTAGCGACAATCGAGTCACCATCATCAATGCCGGACACTCTCAGCCCATTATCCGCCGTGCTGATGGAACGATTAGCCAACTCAGCACGGAGTTCTCGTCGTTACCCGTTGGCATCTTGCCGGATGTCGTTTACACGCCTTTTGAATTCGTGCTGAATTCTGGCGACTGCATTTTGCTGCATACCGATGGTGTTAACGAAGCATTTAATCGTGAACATGAGCAATTTGGCGTCGAACGCATCATGAAAATTATTCAAGCCACGCGAGCCGAGTCGATTTGCGAAACCGGATCACGCATTGTGCGAGATCTCAAACAATTCATTGGCTCCGCCGATCAAAACGACGACATTTGTATCGTCGGCTTTTCCAAGACCTAACCGCTATCCGAAAACCGAAATCGTTCTCGCTCGCGGGCTTGCCAGGAGGCCGCAGGCTGAGGGGCGTGATTTTCGGGGAACCGCTCACCACACCCTTCGAAGAATGGGTTCGTACCTCGCTATTCGCGGCCAGGACAACGCATTTGCGGACATCATTCGTTCGACGGCGATTCTAACCTGCGACACAATCTTTTTCGCTTGGCGATGTTCAAGCGAATGCTCGCTCAGTTCGATGACATCATGCGATGATGTCGGCCGCAAATTCTCCTTGACCGTTAAGGTTTCACCATCATTTGGCGCGCAACACGAAATGCTGGCGAATAAACCGACAGTAGTTGCCGGATTTTTCGTGCGCACCGACAAAATCCAAAAAATCCGGCGCGGAATAACCGATATCATGCGAAAGCAACATCGAATTTGATTCGTGCGTATTTCGCCGGGGGGGAAATGCGGCTCAAGCGATCGCTCTTGGACTTCGCAACCTCCTATTCGAATTCGATCGCGTCGAACGAACGACAAGTACGTACGTCGGCGGCGAGCCAGACTCAAGACCCGTTGGCGGAACTTTGTCCGACCCAGACCTTCGGCGTACCGCCCGAGGATGACAACAATTTTAGGAGGAAAAAATGCGACGCTATTGCCTAACTTTGGCGATCATGGTCGTTGCCGGCATGACTGCACCTGCGGTAAATGCCGACGACAACCAAATTGCCCAGCACATTTATCAGCAATTGAAAACTGAACAACAAAATGGAAACTTGCGCGGTTATCGCGTCGACATGCGAGTCGATCACGGTACCGTTTGGTTCAAGGGTTTTTGCGCCAACGAAGATCAGGAAATGCTGATCTTGCGAACGGCTCAACAAGCCGGCCGCTTGGGCGTGGTCCAAGTCGTCGACGACATCGATATCAAAGCCAATGCTGCACCCGCGATGCACAGCATTCGCCAAGAATCGATGGGGCAACAACCGGCCATGCCAGTTTCCTGGAACCAACAAACCGAGAACGCCTCGGCACAGGTCAACCCGATGCGGAACCAAGCCTACGCTAACCCGCAACAACCAGGACCAACCGCCGTATCGCAAACTCCGATCAACGTCGCCGCCAATATGGGAAATCCAATGCCGGCATCGTATGGGGGTGGCAGTGCGGGAGTCACAACCGATAACCCACAATTGCCAGGGTACGCTTGGCCGGCATACGCCGCCGCACCGAACTACGCTGCGGTAAGTTATCCGCGCCAGTATTCCGCGTCGGCTTGGCCGTACATCGGACCGTTTTATCCTTATCCACAAGTCCCTTTGGGGTGGCGTAAAGTCACCATGGAATGGGATGACGGATGGTGGTTCCTCGATTTCAACGATCGCTAATCATCCCTCCGGAATGTCGCATTTGTCCTCGAAACCCTTGTCCCTGCGGACGAGGGTTTTTTTGTTGGAGGTGCTCGCCCCAAGCCTAGAAGTGCATGCGAAGAAACCATCACGGCCGTCTATCTGCTTGCTCACCAGCAATCGTGCTTGCATTCGCCGCCACCATCCGGTGCGCTCATTTGCTGGCAAGATGCCGCCAATCGTCAAAGCTTCATTCGATGGAAATCACGGCATGAACGGAAAAAACCGAAAGTTCCGCACAGCTTATCACGATAACTAACGTAGAAATTCCAGTTTCAAGGATTCCAACATGCTTGTACGTAAAATGGCCGTGCCCATCGCCCTGCTGGTTGGCGCTATTAGCCTGACCGTCAGCGGATGTTTTCCAACGGTTGGTCCAGGGCTCGGATTGTTGAGCATTCCGATCCCCGTGTCTCCGTACTGGCAAAAATATTACGAAGACGAATATCACGTCCACGAACGCTACGCACGCGTTCCGATTTTAGGTCCGCTACAAGCGGCCGGCCCCATGGTCGCGCTCGATCCGCCATCCGATGACGAAGTGTGGTGGGCATTCGAACGGGCTCGCCCGGTCCAAGGCGGAATTCCCTTCCTTCATGAAACGCAACGCAATAACCTCGTGATCCTCAAACAAAAGATCGCCGACTACGTTGATCCGCCGCGTGTCGTACCCTTGGTCGGCCCGTGCCAGTTGCATCATGCTCACTACAAGTGCACCGTTCGCTACTCGCAAAAGACAATCGTCGGTTGGCCGATTCCTCACACCTTGCATGACGAGGACGCTGCCGAAGTTCTCTATATTGACCACAACCACTTCCATATGGTGGGTAACGTCAATTTGAGCAACATGCCTGAATATCAATAAAAACCAAATACCAAACCCAAAGGGTCTGACCCTCTCACATTGAGGTTCCACGCCAAACCAATAGACGTTTCCTTGAAAGCGGCCAATCTCCGGCCGCTTTTTTCGTTGGTCGCACGAGGCCTCTCAGCCGCTTATCCACGCTCGATCAAGCACCTCATGCATGCTCTCAGCAGTCCAAGAGCCGCTTGACACTGACGCGATTGTCGCGAAGTCGCTGTTAGAACTTCCTTGCGCTCTACGACGACCAAAGCCTTTTTAGCCGAACGCCGCGCGACCGCAACGTAGATTCGTCCGTCCATTCCTTCAGGCGCGCTCGGACCCAAATGGCCCGTAACCGCCGCCGACCAAATTGCCTCTGGCGTCCGCTCAAGCACAGCCAGCGCCATCTCCCTGGTTGTTTCCTGCGAGACTTCGGAGTGATCGTCAAGGGTCACCGCGTCGACTCCTAGCCATTCGATTTTGGTTTGCGTGCGATAAGTTACCGCCGACCCACAAAACCAATCGCTGATTCCTGGGACCGTCGCCAAACCAGCCGCCGCGAGTCCCCCCGTGCAGCTTTCCGCCAACACCAATCGCTCACCCCGCCGAGCCAACTCCGACACAACGTTCGCTGCAAGTTCGCTCAACCCACTCTCATTCGCCCATTCATTCATTGATTTTCCATATCGCGCTAAACACGTATCGTATCTCATGCACGGCCGCCACTGAACCGTCATTCGTGTTTCCACAAGCTACCGACGCGAGTCGGTAGTGTTGACACAATTGGCTAAGGTTAACGCAGCGGCTTGCCTTCAACCGGCTGGCCGTTGGTAGTCAATACGTGAATCTCGTGGGCGCGATGTTTGCCGCTATAACTCCAAACCACTTTCTTAGTGCGAGTCAGTTCAAAGATTTTGACGATGCCTTCGTCTGGCTTGGCGCCATAGCTCGCGATGACGGTGTTGCCGTTGGGCAAACGTTGAGCGCCACATGGATCGGCGAAAGGTTTTCCGTCGACGTCGTCGTTGCTGGCTTGCCACACAATTTTCCCGTCGGCGTCGATTTCGATGGACTTGTTGCCATGCGTCAAGTTCACCAAAGTGTTGCCATTCGCCAAGCGAATCGCTGTGAACGGCCAGTTTTCGGCTGCTCGACCGCCAAGCTGATCGAAGTCGGTTCGAAATTCTTTCAAGATTTTTCCCGACGCGTCGTATTCTTTTACTTTGAAAGCCAGTAGATGCGGCACTAAGTAGGTTCCACCCGCAAGTTTACGAGCCATCCGCGTTTGCATGTGACCATTGTCGGTCTCCGGTGCCAATGCAAAACTGACGACGACTTTTCCGGTCGAATCGATTTCAATTAGTCGCGGACTCTTGCCCAACTCCGTGATCAACGTGTTGCCGTCCTCCAACCGTTCTGCGGTGCCGATTTCTTGGTTGTCGGCAGACAATCGGTAATGAAAGACAGACTTGTTATCGGCGCGCGTCAACTCACGGACTTCGTCGCTCCAAGCAATCAGCACGTTGCCGTTTGGCAGTACGCAACCGTCTCGCGCACCGGTCTTGCCAGCGTTCCAAATCTCGTCGCCGTCTTCACCTAAAATTCCTGTGAACGTCGGACCAGCAATAAAAATGGAATGACGAATCGGCTCCTGCGCGAGACTAGCGTTCGTCGAAATGCCCACAATCAACAACAACTGAACGACGATTTGAAAGCATCGCTGCATGTTTGGCTCTCCGGATAAGCATATGTAATTGGAATCAT
>JANMEB010000516.1:0-3220 GCA_031376585.1 Planctomycetota bacterium
ATGTTGCCGGACGAAATTCTTCGACAAATTGCCGATGAACTCATGTGCTTGCCGAATTGCGGCAGCTCGATTCTGGAAATCAGTCATCGCAGCGTAGTATTTCGCGAGATCATGTCCCAAGCGAACCAAGCGTTGCGCGAACTCATCGGCGTACCCGCCACGCATGATATTTTGTTCCTCCAAGGTGGATCGCGACTTCAATTTTCCACCGTACCATTAAATCTAGCGATCCCCGGCAAAGCCGCCGGCTACGCGGTCACCGGCGTTTGGAGCAAGATGGCGGCTGACGAAGCACGCCGGATGACCAACATTCAAGTCGTTTGGAACGGCGAAGCCAATCGTTTCTCGGACTTGCCAACACTCGATCAATTGCCGTTGGATGCCGATTGGTCGTACCTTTATTTGGCTTCCAACGAGACCATTCAAGGCATTCAGTTTCGACCAATTCCGGTTCCGATCAGTGCGCCGTTGGTGTGCGATATGTCGTCCGATTTTTTATCGCGTCCGATTTCTGTAAAAGACTTCTCGCTGCTGTTTGCTTGTGCGCAAAAAAACGCAGGGGTTGCCGGTCTGACGATTGTGATCGTAGACCGTAGTCGATTGCAGGAAGTCTCCGCCGCCACGCCCGGATATTTGAATTTGCAGAGCCACCTCCAATGCGAAAACCTTTACAACACGCCTCCGACGTTTGCGATTTACGTTCTCAAGCTCATGGTCCAGTGGATTCGCGATTCGTTTGGCGATTTGGCTGGCGTCGAGCGCGAGAACCTGGCCAAGTCCGCGTTGCTTTACGACGTGATCGACCGCCATGCAAACGTCTATCGAGGACATGCCGTGCGCGCCGCGCGATCGGCAGCGAATGTCACGTTTTTCTTGCCAACGGAAAGCGACACGACGCGGTTCTTGGACGGGGCAAAACGTCACGCCATGACCGACTTGAAAGGGCATCGCTCGCTGGGAGGCGTCCGCGTTTCCTTGTATAACGCAATTCCCAAATCCGCTGTCGTTCAATTATCGCAGTACATGGTTGACTTTGCTCGCTCAATTTAACAAGCGATTTAGTCGCTCAAGCGGCATAACCGTTACGCACGCACGAAGTTTGACGCTGCGAATGGTTTGCAACCCATGCGTCCCTCGACGGTGGAAAACGCGGCGATTATCCTGAATCCTTCGCGGATGATTCCGCGCTTCGTTCAGGACGTCCCATGCAAGCTTTGATAATATTATCGCTGATCGTTTTTCATTTGCTCGACCAGTTGGTCGGTGGCCAGGTCGTTGACGACCCTTTCTGGCGCGTGTGTGCTATCCCTATCGTGATGTTGCTCGGGCCGATCTTGATCGGCTTGCAAAGCATTTGGTCGACAGGCAAAGCTCAAGTTTTACCGAGTAACTATCAACGGACTCAGCAAGTTACCATTGGACTGTGGTTCGTCAGCGGGCTGCTATTGATTGCTGTTTTGAATTGGGGGTCGATTCTGCGACATCAGCTTCAACTTTCTTATTTTTCGCCGCTTGATGAATTGATCTTATATGTGCCCCTCTTGATTTCGCTGCTGCTCTGTTGGGCCGCTCAGTTCGACGTCGAGCGTCGGGCAAATGGCTATGGTGTTTTATCTGCGCGTGCAACGATGCGGCTTTGCTGGCGCTACATTGCGATTCGGGCAAGTCTGTTTCTGGTTCCGGCAATGGTGCCGCTTGCCGCCGTTCTCGGCTCACAAGCGATCGCGCGCTGGCTTGCGCAAGCCTCGGATGCTGCGGATTCTGAAGCTTGGGTGAGCCTTGTTTTATTGTTGACTTTTTTTGCTCTCATTCCCTGGGTCATGGCAATTTGCTGGCGTGCGCGGCGATTGCCAGAGGGACCGCTTCGCCAATCGATCCTACAAGCGACCGCGGACCAGCGAGTGTCGTTCCGCGACATTCGCGTTTGGCCCACCGGAAACCAAATGACGAATGCCATGGTCGTAGGCGTGATTCCGAAAATGCGAATGCTCATCCTGACCGACCGACTCTTGCGAATACTAACGCCAGACGAGTTGTCGGCAGTCGTCGCACACGAGGCTGGCCACGTTCGCCGCCATCATCTGCTCACGAGAATATGGTTTATCTTGTTTCCGTTGTTTGTTGTAGCGATAACGCAACAACTTTTGGGTGACACCTCGACCAAAATTCCTGAATCGATCGATGGACTTGGGCTCAACGTGGATGCAATTACGTGGCTCGCGACACCGCTGCTTTATGCAGCATACGCGTTCATCATTGTCAGTTGGATTTCTCGAAAGATGGAGTTCCAAGCCGACTTATTTGCTTGCCAATCGATCGATGCTAATGGAGCCCGCGTTCCGAGCGCCAACATGACTCGGAGTTTTTGCAATTCGCTGATCAAGCTGACCGCTGACTCTGGCGAAGACGCGGCGCGTGCCGGTTGGCTTCATCCGAGCATCGCCGACCGCGTTGGCTTTCTCCAAAGAGTGATACGATGTCCGGCAGCCGGCGAACGCTTCGAAAAGTCGTTCGCACAACAAAAACTTCTACTTACATTGGCGATCATTTTCTTCGCCACAATTTTCGCATTCCTTTAATGCCAACAAAGTCCTTTGGCCGTCATCCGTGGCGAACTTAAACGGTGATGAGACAGCGGCCCGAAGCGGTCCGGTTAAACAATGAATGCCGTCGGCCTCATAACCGCTAAAGGCGTGAGCCTCCCGACTGGAATAGGTAAATGATTCGGCGATTCGTTTGGCGCGATCGGTTGAGTAACCCATCTTTGACGGCCATTAACGAGAGCAAACAAAATGTCCGAAACTAACTCGCCGTTCGATTCGGAATTGATTCAACGTATCCACGTTGCAGTTAGGCGCAATCCTCATATCAACGCCCGTCACGTTCGCTTCCAAGCCGCCAACGGCCGGATTCTCATTAGCGGGCGTACCGTGAGTTATTACGACAAGCAAATGGCTCAGGAAGCGCTCCGATCCATCGACGGAATTAGTGCGATCGAAAACGCAATTGAAGTCTGTTGGTAGCCCTTTCGCTGCCCTCCGAGTCGATTGCTAACCGGGATCGAATCGTTTCTAATGATGGAAAGGTTCGCAAGTCGGCGACAAATCCGCCCCGTATTTGGCTTGCGACTGTGATTCGTTTCTTCAGTTGAAGGAGACCTTCGTGTCGCGACCCAAAGCTATTACTTTTAAGGGAACTCCAATGACGTTGGCTGGAAACG
>JANMEB010000582.1:0-2853 GCA_031376585.1 Planctomycetota bacterium
GCCGTTGAAGCCGGGAAGACAATCGTGTTGAACCCAACTGAAATCAGCCAGTTTGCAATTCAACATGGCTTGGCGATTGTTGCGCTGCACGCCGAGGAGATGACGAAGTCCTCGACCGCAGGTTAAGTTCGACGATCAATAGGAAATCATGTTGGCTAGTTCGAACTCGTAAACATTTCCTGTTGTACGAACTTTAAAAAGCGTCCGTTGGATTTGTTTGAGTTCGATTCCGCGCCGTTGTGCTTCATCAGCCTCCAATTTGGCCAGTTGCGTCAAAATAACCTCCGGACAGAACTGAACCATAATCTTTCCTGACGGGTTCACGCCTGCGTCGCGAGCTACGCGAAGCTCCCAATTTCGAAGCTTGCTATTGCCGTGAATAAAGAAATAGCGACGTTCCTGTTCTTTGGTCGTATTTCGGATTTTTGGAGTCGTGTTCAAATCGACAAGGATCTCGACTTGGTCGACGCCTTTGCTCACGAAACCAATTTCAATTCCAAGCGATGAAAGCTGTTCAAAATAGTTTTCGATATTCTGAGGTTCGTATTCGATCGACCAGCGTTGGGCAGCGTCAATTGAACGAGGGTCAAGTTTGCGAGGCCCAAAAGGAATCGTACCCGGACCGTTTTTTTCTTCGGTTCCATCGATGTTCGCTAACGAGCCCCGAACATTTGTTGGAACATCAGTCACTGCTTGAACGGCGTCAGCCAACTGCGAATTGTCGACGTCCGCAAATTCTTCCACGCCAGCGTCGGCAACATTGACACCCTCGCCTACAAGATTTGACTGTCCGATATAGCTCGGAATTAACCGTACATTCGATTGCCATTCGCTGTCCATGGATTTTTCTCGCTGCAACTGAAGCGTCGTCATCGCGACCATCAATGCCAACAATCCAAAAACGATGATCAAGGTCCATAGGCCGCCGGAAACCCGGTCATAGACTGAGACCCGCATTTCCGGTGTTCGACTGTCACTTGAAATCGCTGAACGTGTCATTTTAAATCTCCATACTTTTCAATTGGAGCGAAATAAGATCAACGCAGCTTGTCACGCGGATTCGTCCGCTGGACGCAACCCCCAAAACTTCGTGACGCGCTCATTCTTAGTCTGACTGACATTCGCCTATATCTCAACACCAGGACGGCGTGACTCTCTTGAATTCCAGAAGACTCCAGCGGTGATCAAATCCTACATTCAATGATTGGAAAAACGTGTTCGAAATGCAAATCCAGGCGATTTCATGACCGCTTCATTCGAGCGACGTTTTTCGGGACAATTTATTCCCCAAATTTAGTTAGACCATTATCGATGAGGCATTAACCAATGAGCGGAATTATTCGAGTTGCGTTATCGTGGATCCTGGTTGGTTTTCTAATGAGCAATCTCAGTTCGACAACGAGTCAGGCGCAGGATGCTGTATCCGCATCCGACGATCCGTACGCTTGGCTCGAAGACGTGACGGGCGAGAAAGCACTTGATTGGGTTCGGGCGCGCAACAAAATCTCGCACGCAGCCATCGAGGCCGATCCGCAATTCGCGAAACTTAAAGCTGACTTGTTGGCCATCCTCGACTCGGACGAACGAATTCCGATGGTCGGCAAGCACGGCGAATACTTTTACAACTTTTGGCGCGACAAGGAAAACCCACAAGGACTTTGGCGGCGAACGACTCCGAACGAATATGAAAAAGCGGAACCGAAATGGGACGTGATTCTCGATTTGGATGCGCTATGCAAGTCGGAAAAGGAAAACTGGGTCTGGGACGGCGCGCAGCTTTTGCGCCCCGATTACAAGCACGCTTTGGTGAGCATGTCGCGCGGTGGGGCCGACGCACAAGTCACTCGCGAGTTCGATTTGGAAAAACGCGAGTTCGTCAACGATGGATTCTATTTGCCTGAGGCTAAAGGGAGCGTCGGCTGGATCGATCGCGATACCGTCTTCGTGCAAACGGACTTCGGGCCGGGTTCGATGACCGATTCGGGATATCCCCGTCTGGCCAAGGTGTGGAAGCGTGGAACGCCATTGGCATCCGCCGAAATCGTTTACGAAGGCAAGCAAGCCGACATGGCGGTGGGTGCCATGCACGACGATTCGCCGGGGTTCGAACGGAATTTCGTCAGCCGCAATATTGCCTTCTACAACGACGAACTGTTCTCGCGCACGGATGAAGGTAAATTGACTCAGATAGACGCACCGAATTCCGCAAAAAAAGGCGTATTTCGCGACTACATCTCGTTTGAACTTCGCGATCCGTGGGAAGTCGGCGGAAATACGTTTCCCGCCGGATCGTTGTTGATTGGCAAGTTCGACGAATTCCTCGCGGGCAATCGCAAACTGACGCCGGTCTTTACGCCATCGGCGTCGACCGCTCTCGCGAGTTACGGCTTTACCAAAGATTATTTGTTCATCAACGTTTTGGAAGATGTAAAGAATCGCATTTCTGTCATTAAACTTGGCAGCAAGGATTGGAAGACAGAGCCATTGGTCGGCGCTCCGCAATTCGGCACGGTGAATATCTCGGCGGTCGACGCGGACGAATCGAATGAGTACTTCTTGACTGCCAGCGACTATCTTACGCCGACCACGCTTTCGATTGGCGAAATCGGCAAGCAACCCAAGCGATTGAAGTCATTGCCGGAATTTTTCGACGCGACCGGACTTGCGATCAGCCAACATTTTGCGACCAGCGCCGACGGAACAAGAGTTCCTTACTTTATGGTCGCTCGCAAGGGCATGAAACTCGACGGTAATAATCCGACGTTGCTCTACGGATACGGCGGCTTCGAAATTTCGATGCAGCCGAATTATAGCGCCGGGGTTGGACGTTGTTGGACTTCGCAAGGTGGAGTT
>JANMEB010000596.1:0-4089 GCA_031376585.1 Planctomycetota bacterium
CTGAGCGCGCTCGTAAATCAAGTTGTATTGCTCAAGAAATGCGGGAACCGACTCGATGTTCGATACGCCCAGCCAGAATAGTTTCGGACGCATTGTCTCCATCGCAGCGCAAAGCGTTTCGGCCGGCAAGCCTGTTCCTAAGGATTCGGCACGCCAACCGGCTTCACGCAGAGCCAATTCAATGAGCAGCGTTGGCATCCGATAGGCGTCGCCCGAAAGAGTCCCACCGATCGCCAAGGGCGCCGTTTCCGGCAAGACTGTCTGCAAAGTCCGCAATTGGCTCAAAATGTGGCCGCAGATTTCACAGGCGTGCCGCTCTTGATACGGTTCGACGTCGTGATTCGACCATTTCTCTCCGATGCCGCGCATCGTTTCGCATATGACGCGGTCGCCAATTTCGCAGACACTTGTCTTTGCCAAGTACAAATCAAACACAACGCGAAGCGCCAAATCCTCGTTCCCCGCGAGCAAGCCGTGGGTCAAATTTCGGATCGAATCTTCGAGCGTTAAACTAGTCGCGGAGCGCACCACCGGCAGTTGCAGCAATTCTGCGTTAAGTGGTCGACGCCCAGTACGACGCAGGAACTCCAGCACGTCTTCGACCGCCAGGCGGCGATGGCCGCCGGCCGTTCGCACAGCGCGAACCAAGCCCTTATCGCACCAGCGCTTAAGCGATGCTTCGCTAACGCCGATTGCCTGGGCAACTTGTTTAGGTGTTAATGACCGATCCACGATAAAACTCCAAAGATCGTTTTGAACGTTTATAGGTTAGCATGATTGACTTGGCAAGATATGCCAATTTTCGTCGTTTTTAAGTATTTTCAGCAAAAACATACACCTATTTATCGTATTTTTAATTCCAAGATTATTTTTTTCAAAACGAACGAATTGAACGATATAGCCATTGACATCACCAAGCCTAGCCGATAAATTTGTGAACGTATTGAACGTTTTAGCAGTTCAGTGTGAATTGCAAAGCTACTCGACGGGCGCCCTGCGGCCCGCAACAACGATGCCCCTTAACGGGCGAGAAACCTTTTAGGAGTTCCCCATGTCTGTTTTTCGAAATTGGTCCGCTAACCTGTGCGCGTTCCTACTCATTTCGGCCACCGCGTCGTCGGCGCTGGCTCAAGACCAATGTCCATCGTCCGGCAAGCACGCCACCCAAGCGATTTCGGTCGCTTCGGCATCGATCGCTTCCGACAAAGACATCGTCGACACGGCGGTTGGCGCCGGATCTTTCAAGACGCTGGTCACGGCGGTCAAGGCAGCCGAGCTCGTTGACGTTCTCAAAGGCAAAGGACCGTTCACGGTTTTCGCCCCGACCGACGAAGCGTTCGCTAAGTTGCCCAAGGGGACCGTTGAAATGTTGCTTATGCCAGAGAACAAGGACAAGCTGATCCAGATCTTGACCTATCACGTTGTCGCAGGCCGCGTCGACGCAGGCCAAGTCGTGAAGCTCAATTCGGCAACCTCGGTTGCCGGCCCGGCAATCAGCATTGTGACCAAAGGCAACTCCGTGATGGTCGATAATGCCAATGTGGTGAAGACCGACATTTCCTGCTCCAACGGATTGATACACGTGATCGACGCAGTAATCCTGCCACGCGACATCGTCGACACGGCTGTTTCCGCCGGATCATTCAAGACCTTAGTCGCAGCGGTTAAGGCTGCTGGCTTGGTTGAGACACTCAAAGGCAACGGCCCGTTCACAGTTTTTGCTCCAACCGATGAAGCGTTCGCCAAATTGCCCAAGGAAACTCTAGAATCTTTGTTGAAGCCAGAAAACAAAGATAAGCTCGCCGCAATTTTGACCTATCACGTTGTCGCTGGCAAAGTACTTGCCGCAGACGTTGTCAAAATCGACAGCGCCAAAACCGTCAACGGCCAGTCCGTCAAAATCTCGACCAAGGGTGATGCGGTCATGGTCGAGGGGGCGAAAGTCCTCAAGACTGATATTCTCGGAGCCAATGGCGTGATTCACGTAATTGATTCCGTGCTATTGCCTAAGTAACCCTTCGATTGCAACTCGGTCACGGCTGGCGGCCTCGCCAGCCGTGGCTTTTTGAATCCCAAACAAGAGGTCGATTCGATGAACAAGATTTTGGCCGCGAAGCTCATGATTCTGTTTGCCGCTTTGATCTCGTTCCTCTTATCTGTGTATCTCTGGTTTTCTTCGAGCAGGGAACAAGGCCTGTTTGTGGGCCTCTGGGTCCCCTCGATACTGTCGTTCGGAGCCCTATTGCTCAGCGGAAGGGCAGGCAGTCGTGACTGACGCCGTGGTTTTTGCGTTCGGCTGCTTCGTGATGACCGTGTGTGCGGGTGTTGTCGGTGTCCTGACTTGGGCGGCGTGGACAGATCGAGACCGCCCCAGTTAAGTCGGCCCACGTTGATTTGAGCTGCGGAGATTAAAAATAGGGAGCAAATTGCGAAGCTGGTTTTGGACGACGAGCGAAAAATCGAGTGAACGAAATAATTATTGATCGCGCGTAGAGTTGGACGGTGCCTTTCCTTGGCCTTTTAATTCAACTGCCGAATGAACTGAAAGCGTAGTTTGAAATGAATGATTCCCAACTGTTTTCGACCCGCAACGATCTCAACTCCAAGTCGCGCCAGAAACTCGTTGCGTTGCTCAATCAGCAATTGGCCGACACGTTTGACCTGTTTAGCCAGACCAAACAGGCCCACTGGAATGTAAAGGGGCTGAACTTTTTTGCGTTACACGAGCTGTTCGATAAGCTCGCCGGGCAATTGGTTGAAGACATCGATCTGATTGCCGAGCGGGCTACCGCACTGGGTGGCGCGGCAATGGGCACGGTCCGGCAGTCTGCGGCTGGATCGCGTTTGCCTGAGTTCCCCGGAGATGCAACGACCGGCACACAACATCTGGAGGCCTTGGTCATGCGTTACGCGGCTTTGGCGACAACCTGCCGATCAGCGATTGACGTAGCTACTCAGCTCGAAGACACCGGCACGGCTGATTTGTTTACCGAACTCTCGCGTGGGCTGGACAAGTCGCTTTGGTTTTTGGAAAGCCACCTACAGGCCTAGTGTGATGCAATACTCGGACAACCATCGTCAAAAAGAGAAGTTCTAACCAAGGAGAGAGATATGTTAGTCTTGTCGCGAAAGATCAACGAAGAAGTCATAATCGACGGACGTATCCGGGTTCAGATCTTGCAGATCAAGGGCGGAACGATTCGAGTCGGAATTAGCGCTCCGGACGAGGTCAAGATCTTGCGCGGCGAACTACAGCCAACCGAGATCACGGATTTGGATTTGACGTGGAAACGACTTCGGTTCGGCTAGACCGACTTCCTGCCAATTAAAAAGTGAATTTGCACCAATCCGGATCGAACCATCACTACGAATTCAGAAACCGCGAGATGTAATCCCATGTTGAAGAGACTGGCAGTGCTGTTCGGCTTCGGATGTCTTTTAATTGCCACGCTTGCAGTTGGTGCGGACGACGCCAGCCGGCGGGCCATCATTTGGCCCCAATGGCGCGGCCCCAATCGTGATGGGCAGATCAAGGACGGCAGCCAATGGCCGATCAAGCTGGACGCCGATCGACTCAAACAGGCTTGGCGAATGCCGTTGTCGCCCAGTTATTCAGGACCCATTGTCTCCGAATCCATGGTGTTCGTCACGGAAACCAAGGACAAAAAAACTGAGATTGTCCGGGCGTTCGATCGCGCCACCGGTGAGCAACGTTGGGAAGTATCTTGGCAAGGTGCGTTGTCGGTGCCGTTTTTCGCCAAATCGAATGGCGATTGGATTCGCTCCACACCGGCCTATGACGGCGAATGCTTGTACGTAGGCGGTATGCGAGAAATGTTGGTGTGCCTCGACGCAAGGAATGGCCAGATTCGTTGGCAAGTTGATTTTGTTAAGGAGTTAGGAACCGCGCTGCCTGAGTTTGGATTGGTTTGCTCACCGCTGGTGGAAGGTCCACATTTGTATGTTCAAGCCGGCGCGGCCGTTTGCAAACTTGACAAGCGAACCGGGAAAATCATCTGGAAGTCATTGAACGATGCGGGCGGGATGATGGGGAGCGCTTTCTCGTCACCGGTCCTGGCCGACATCGCT
>JANMEB010000598.1:0-1834 GCA_031376585.1 Planctomycetota bacterium
ATAAAACCCTGGGCCGAAATTTTCATTGGTTTTCCAACGAAAAAAGGAGAGCTAAAACACTCTCCTTTTGCGATTCGAATATTCAACAGCGATTGCTTTAGCGAGTCAATTGTTTGCGGCGACGATTCAAACCAAAGCCGAACATTCCGGCGACCAAAGCACCGCAAATCGCTATGGACGACGGTTCGGGAATGGCATTAATCGTGAAATTATCAATTGCTAAGCCATCGTCTGACCCCGTCGCGCCAAAGTCAGTCCATCGAATCCAAAATTGACCACCAGGGGCGACAGCACTTGGTAGCGTATAGTTTGTGCCAACTACATAGCCGAGCGATTTGTATGTTTGGTTAGCCAGCAGGTTGCCGTCTAACAAGCCAACGGTTCCGGCCGTTACTGGGGCAACGAAGCTCATGCCCGTAATCGTTGTCCACGTGCCGGTAGTTAAACTCGTGGCGTTGACCGAAGCTTAAGGATGTGTATGAACTTAAACATTAAAATTTATGGAAACCGACTCAACAATGGGTGGTTTGAGGAAATTCGATAAGTTTCCGGCAAACTGCCAAATCCAATACAAAACACCCAGTTTTTCACGCAAGCTTCTGCTAAAAAAACTTTCGGCCCGAAAAATTCAATGAAAAACCCTCGTTCGCGGACGATGCGAATAAGTGGTTGATTTTGAGATCTAAATTTCGCGAACCAGCACTAGCCGTTCGCTGCAAGGGCTAAACGATTGCGCCGGCGAACCAAAAATAGAGCGGCACTTACGACTCCGATAACGGCCAAAAACGACAGCAAACTTGGTTCGGGGATCGACATCAAGTTGACTTGGCCAACCGTTGAAGTGTCGATGACCCACGAATAACCCGGACTCAACGTAGGAGCAGCGCCGATGCCCATTCCATTGTTGCTCAATGTACCCGCATAGTTAAAAATCCGCCAAGTGTCGCCAAATGTTGCACCGAGAAATGACCCGATTCCGGTAATATTAATCTGACCATCTAACGTCAGGTTAGCGATGCCATTGATCAAGTCGTTAATACCACCACCGACGGTCATGTCATTGCCGACTAAATCAAACATAAGCGTCGCGCTGGAATTGAGGCTGAAATTCCCGTTAACCGTCAAGGTACTTGCACCCGTCGTGCCCGGCGCGACTTCGCCCGAAAACACATTGACGTCGCCATTGATAGTACCTGTACCGGCTAGCGTGCCGGTTGAGTTAACCGTTACCAAGCTCGCCGCTGCCAAAGATCCGTTAACGAACAGCGTTCCGGCGTTTATCGTCGTGGCACCGGTGTAAGTGTTGGCGCCGCTAAGCGTCAGGCTGCCGCTGGTTGATTTGTCGAGGCCAGTTGAGCCACCGAAGATTGCGGAGACCGTGCCGCTGCGACCATCAAAGTTCGCCGTGCTGGACAAGACGCCGGTCGATCCGCTGATTGTCCCACCATCGATTATGACCGATCCAACGGTGTCGATGAACGTTCCAACGTTGACCGTTCCAGTCGTGTTCACGGTCAGGCCACCAGTCGAAAGAGCATTATTGACACCATAAATAAGCGTGCCTGCGTTTACCGTTGTGGTTCCCGTGTAGCCATTTGCGCCCGATAGGGTGAAAGTCCCGACACCCTGTTTGGTCAATCCCCCCGTGCCGCCGATTGAACCGGCGTAAGCTGTATTGGACGCATCGCCCGTAGTGAGCGTGTTGGAGTTGAGAGTTACGGTGGAGCCAGTTACGCCGGTGAGCGAACCAATGGTCTCATTAGCATTGAGCGTGAGGTTGGCACCCAGCGTACTGATGTTGACCGCGCCAGTATCAACAATCGCCGATCCTCCG
>JANMEB010000604.1:0-20593 GCA_031376585.1 Planctomycetota bacterium
CGCCAGGTCGACCAGCGCGGCTTTCAAGGCGGACAACTGATTTCGGTCGCGTGACGAGTCGCCGACCAAAAACACAATTTTTGAAACTCGCGGGCTGGATGATGAAATATTCATGGTTTTCGGGAGTCAAACGATTGCCAATCGCCAAGTGCTCGCCTCGATTCCTCCCCGCCGACGTTGACCAAGCCGGCCCGATTCGGGTAGCTTAGGCATGATCCGCGAGGTTTAGTTCTGCCTAGCGTCCCCAGTTTAGTCTGTTTTCTATTTTCATTCGCCTGTGGAACCAACCAAAAGCATTCGAAGAAAACTGGCCTTTGACTCGCTGGGGCTTTCAGCGCGGATGTTGGGCGTGCTGCGCGACGTGGCGTATGAGAAACCAACTCCGGTTCAAGCCGGTATGATCCCGCTTGTGTTGCAAGGCAAAGACGTCGTCGGTCAAGCCCGCACGGGTACCGGCAAAACCGCCGCGTTCGCCATTCCATTGATCGACCAGTTGGCTGCCAAGCACGATGGAACCGTTCGCGTATTGGCTTTGGTGCCGACGCGCGAACTCGCCGTCCAAGTCCAGCAAGAAGTCGCCAAACTTTCCAAGGGCACAAAACTGAGTTGCGCCGCGATCTATGGCGGCCACAGTGTGAGGACGCAAATCGACTTGCTCAATCGCGGCGTCGATTTTGTGGTGGGAACCCCAGGTCGCATTATCGATCACTTGACACGCAAGACGTTATTGCTGGACGGATTACAATGCGTCGTTCTCGACGAAGCCGACCGGATGTTGGATATCGGCTTTCGGCCCGATATCGAGCGCGTGCTGCGGCTTTGTCCGGCCGAACGGCAGACGTTGTTGTTAAGTGCGACGATGCCCGCGCCGATCATCGCCTTGGCCAAACGCTACATGCATCGTCCCGTGCGCGTTAATTTTTCCAGTCGCAGTTTGGCGCACGACACGATCGAACAATCGTGTTTTTTGGTTAACGATACCGAAAAGCTGCCGCTGCTAATCAAATTACTTGATCGCGAGCAACCGCGGCAGTGCATCATTTTTTGCCGAACCAAACTGGGAACCCAACGACTTTTTCTAAAGCTTTCGCGGCATGGCCAGAAGTCGATTCGGGCGATCCATGGGGACTTGTCGCAGCCGCAGCGCGATTCGGTGATGAAAGATTTCCGCGCCGGTACGCTACAAATCTTAGTCGCAACCGATGTCGTCGGTCGAGGAATCGACGTCACGCACATTTCGCACATCATCAATTACGATGTGCCTTCACTGTGCGACGATTACGTTCACCGCGTGGGACGCACGGGGCGGATGGGAAAACCAGGCCAAGCGTTTACTTTTGTCACCCCGCTCCAGCGCAGCGCCTTGGCCGACATCGAAAAGCGAATCGATCGGCAACTCAAACGCGATCACATCGAAGGCGTTTCGCTTTCGGAAGACGAGCAGCAATCCGCGATGCCCGGCAAAGCACCTTCGCGATTTAAGCGGCGAAATCGAAAAGCGTTGTGATCGTAACCAAAACAAAACCTTCAGGGTCTGACGCCAATTTGCGTCCACTGCGGCGGATTCGACGTAAATTGGCGTCTGACCCTCTTGCTTTGAAGTTTTGTTTGGCCGCAGTTATAATGGCGTATGCCCAAATCAATCGCCAGCATCTCGCTCGACCTCGACAACAAGTGGTCGTATCTTAAAACGCACGGCGATGAGGCTTGGAGCGTTTTTCCTTCGTATTTAGATTTGGTGGTACCGCGATTTCTCAATTTCCTCGACCAGCGAAAGCTCGCGATCACGGTCTTTGTCGTCGGCCAAGACGCGGTGCTTGAGTCAAACGCTGCGGCCCTCCGCTCGATCGCACACGCGGGTCACGAAATCGCCAACCATTCGTTTCACCACGAGCCGTGGCTGCATGAATACAGTCCACAGCAATTGAACGACGAGTTGGCCACGAGCGAATCCGCGATCGTCCAAGCAACCGGGCAGCAGCCAGTTGGCTTTCGCGGGCCGGGGTTTAGTGTTTCGGAGGACGTGATTCGCGTGTTGGCCGAGCGCGGCTACGCTTACGACGCCTCGCTGTTTCCGACTTTTTTGGGACCAGTCGCGCGGGCCTATTATTTTCTGCGCTCGAATTTGAATCGCCAACAAAGGAGCCAGCGCAAAGCACTTTTCGGGCGGATGCGCGACGGGTTCCGACCGCTGCGCCCGTTTGAATGGGACTTGCCCGATCGGCGATTCGTTGAAATCCCCGTGACGACGATGCCGATTTTCAAAGTACCGATTCACTTGAGTTATTTGTTGTACTTGTCGAAGTACTCGACTTGGCTAGCGCGAAGTTATTTTTGGCAATCGCTGCAGCTTTGCCGGGCAACGGGAGTCGAGCCATCGCTCTTGTTGCATCCGCTCGACTTTCTCGGCAAAGAAGACGAACCCGATTTGTCATTCTTTCCCGGCATGGATTTACCCGTCGCGCAAAAGCTTTCCATCGTCGCCGCCGCAGTCGACGGCCTCGCGCGATATTTTCAGCCCGTCACCATGCTCCAGCACGCCGAAGCGGCCTTGAGTCGGCAACTCCCCCGCCGCGACCTCGCGCTAGTCCGCCCAGCAGTTTAAACTTCAGGTTCCCTCGCCCCGTGAACGTCGAGAGGCGGTTTACTGTCTCGCGAGAATTCGTCCCTCGCTCCGCCATCGGCGGACCGCCTTCTACCGCAAATCCGGGGAGAAGAAACACGATTGACGGTGAATCTCCAGCCATTCTGCTTTCAGTCTCACGCCTCAAGCCTCAACTCTCACTTGATCCGGTAGATGCGGCCTTGCAGGCGGACGACTAGTTCTTCGTCGTCTTGCTGCGCGGCGAGCAAGTCGTTTTCGGCTGCCGAATTGCTTGCGGCAAGCTGAAAATACTCGTCAGAGAATCGCTTGAGTTCGACGATTTCGGCTTTTTGCTTTTCGATGTCGACGTCCGTAGCGTTGGAAGCGAACACCATGTTACCTCGTTTGTAAAGCGATTGGCCTTGGTCGTTGCGCAGGCCCGATGAATTCTTCCCGCTCGCCAGCCCCTCCTCGCCGGCAGCAGAGTAATTGGCCTGTACTTCATTTGCGGCGGCGAGGTTGAGAGCTGACTTAAATTCGTTCTTGGCTGATCGCTGTGCGAAGCCGCCTCGACCTGCGGATTCCGACAGCCCTTGCAGGTTGCTCGATGTCGCGTCGAATTGGGCGCCGGCGCTCATTGGAATCGGGCCTTGGTTTTCGTCGGCTAGGTACGCTGTGTACGGGGTTAGGATTCCGTGTTTTTGCGACAGTCGCGTCAGTTCTTCCACTAACTCGCGATTCGTCCCGTTGAGGTCGAGCAAGTCGATGATCTCGCCGATCCGTCGCGCGGCCCATAACTTTTCGGAAAAACGATTTTGCGGCGTCTCGCCGGCGGCTGCAAAGTTCACAGCGAACTCAAACTGCCGCTCTTGATCGCCAACTTTTCCGTGCAGCACTATCTTGCCGGGACCGGATTTGCGATAGCGACCCACCAAGACCAATTGCTCGCCACGGAATAAATCGACCGAATCGGCGGGGTAAACGCGATTGACCGGTTCGCCGTCGGACACGTTGACGCTTGGAAAGCGATATTCAAATTTGGCGGCGGTTAGCACGGGTGAAGTAATTTTGCGGAACAGTCTCGCAACGGATTCTTCGATGTTCTGGTTGGGGCCAACGTATTCGGAAATTCCGTGGTGGGTTCGGGCCAGCCGATCAAGCAACCGGCTGTTGACGTCGTAGCCAACGCCAAAGCAAATAACCCGCGCGCCGCTTTTGTTTTGCAGCTTCGAATTTTCGACGATCTTCATTTCGTTGGTCTCGCCGACCGTTGGAAGCCCATCGGTCAAGAACACGACGTAGGGCGCGTCGCTGCCGGAATGCATTTGTGCTAACGCCGTTTGCAACGCCGTGTCGATATTGGTTCCGCCTCCTGCGTTGATGCTGTTCACAAAACCGAGTGCGGTCGAGCGAGCGTCGTCGCTAAACCGTTGCAATTCTGGCTTGTACGATTCGACGTGGTCGTCGTAAACGATGACGTTGAACAAATCTTCGGTGCGCAAATTGTTAATTACAAATTTTGCGGCTTCGCGTGCTTGATCGATTTTTTCGCCGCTCATGCTGCCGCTACGATCGACGACGAACAGCACGGTCTTTTTGATCGTCGTCTCGTTTGCCGCTGCGAATTGCGGACTGGCCAACAGGACAAAGTAGCCTTGGTCTTCTCCGTGCGGCCAATAGCTGATTAAATTCGCGCCGACTTCGCCAGCGACCGAGTCGTAGATCAAGCGAAAGTCGTCGTTGGGAATGATTTCTTTTCCTTCGTAGCGCGCGACCGCATGCCGGGCGTCGTCGCGTTGAATTTGAACGATGTGCGACGGGCTGTAGATGTTCTTGAGGTCTTCCTTGCTCTCGATCGCAACGCGCACCGTCAATTTTTCCAAAGGTTTGGCGGTATACCGCGCGGTCGCGAGCGGAAACAAGAAATCGATGGATGAGTCGCTGCGCTTGAGCAATTGCGAATAACTAATGACCACTTGGCGCGTGGCGCCTGGAGGAATCGGAAATACGCTGGTCTGAAACATGCCCTGGCCAAGCCATTGGAGCAGGGCAGGATCTTGGAATTTTCGGACGTACGATTCGTAGATACGTCTGGCTTCGTCGGCTGGAAGAATCTTGCCGGCGACCTCTTGTCCGTCGACCAAAAACGTCATGCTCTCGATGGCACTGTCGCGCGGGAGCGGGAAAACAAAAACGGCTTGGATTGTTTGGCTGCACTTGTTGACGAACGTCTGCGTGACACGCGTTTGAGCGACTTGGTCGCGGATCGACACGTCGACGTCCAGGTTTTGTACGTGATAGGTGATGTCAGGCTCGTCGGGACGGGGCCAAGGTCGCGGCAAATGAAACGGTCGAGGATAATCGTGTGGAACGATGAAACCCTGTCCTACGGCTAGTGATGTCCATTGGAGCAAAAACAAAAATGCGATCAAAAACTTGCACTGTTTCATTGGAAATCTCCTGGTCGTTTGATTCGCCCCGTTGATGTTTCCGCTACGGCCGGCTGATAAGTTTACGGCCGAGCATGTCCGCAAAGAATCCCGCGAGCGGAACTTTGATGGCGGGCTCTCAATGAAAGTTCCCGCGCGGCCTCCGATACCTTGTTTAACCCGGAGCCAACGGCGACGGTGCATACGCTGCGAAAGATCTCGTCGGCGTTGGCTCCGGGTCAAACAATACCGGCTGCGAAAGCGATTGTCACAAGACGGTAACAACTCGGCCGAGCAATCAGTCTAACTAGCGACGACTTCCGCTGGCGTGGCACCAGCTTTGTCGAGAATGTCGTTAAGCGCACCTGCCAATCGCGAACCGATCGCACTCGGCTTGGATTGGCCGACGTTGTTGGGGTGCGCCGTTGCGGCGATCGGACCTTCGTATCCTAGCGTCACCAAAAGTTTGACCAAGTCGACGCAAATAGAATCGTCGTTGGTTCCAGGCAAGCACCGTGCGGTCGTCGATGCGGTCTGCCACTCGGCTTGCGGAGCGGGATCGCAAAGCTGCACGTCGATCCATTGCGGCTTGGACACCTTTCGCAGCGACTCCAGCGTTCCGCCGGCCAAAAGCCACGAACACGTATCCAATGCTAGGCCAACGTTTTTCTTGCCCACAAGTTTAATCAGCGTTAGCAACTCGTCCGCTTTTTGTACGAACTGATATTCGAATCGCTTTTGCGAGGGATCGCGCTGTAACATCAAACCGACCGATACGCCGGCCGCGGCAAAAGCATCTGCCAAGTTGGCAATTCGCTGCCGGATCAGCTCAAAGTTCTCGTGATAGACTTTGACGCCGGTCGAACCAACTTCCAAACGGCAGCGCGTGGCACGGACTTCCTTGGCCAAATCAACAATGGTTTCAATCCGCTTGGCTTCAGCGTCAAAACTCGCTGATTCGGCCCCAATATCGATCGGCAAATCAAAACAGGCCACCGGAATCGCGGCGCTTTTGAGAAATTGACACGCGAATTTCTTGCCCATCGCTGCGGAGCGGTCGTGCATATCGGCCATGTCGATGTCGATCGATTCGAAATGATGAGTCAAACCGACTTCGATAAGTTCATTTTGCCGAACCGAACCGCGAAAACATTCCATTGTAAGATTCTTGAGCACGTTTCCCTCCGCCTTGTTTCGTTCTACTGCGCAGAATCGCAGTTTGCCGCCATAGATATTGGTCTACGCCGATTATCGTCGAATCGAGCCGATTCTAGAAGGGGCTTGATTCGCTGCAATCTGATTGATCACGCCGATCGCTAGCGGTCCCGGAAAAACTATTTTGAATTGAATCGCGCCGCGAGATCGTCGATGCGACTCTTCGTTTAACCCGGAGCCAACGGCGACGGGTTAAACGAGCAACTCGTCCGATGCGCTTTCGCGGCTGGCGATATGTAGCGGCAACGAAGTTCCGACTAACTGGCGATGTGTGTCGAGTGCGCGCTCGGGACAATTATTCTCCGCCGAAAGATGGCACAAACAGGCCCACTGCAAGCGCTGAAACATACTGGCGCGGGCGACTAAGTCGGCGGATTCATCGTTGGATAAGTGCCCGCCGGGTCCTCGGATGCGCCGCTTGAGATGTTCCGGATACGGACCTTGTGCCAGCATTTGCCGATCGTAGTTGCTTTCGATGATCACCGCATCCAGCGACAGAAGCACTTCGCGCAGAGCGCCGAAAACATGGCCCAAGTCGCTGAGAATTCCAAGCCGTCGGTCTTCGTGCTCGATCACAAATGCCACGCCATCGGCGCTATCATGCGGCGTGGGGATCGTGTGAATTTGCACGTCGCGCACGTGGAAAGTTTCGCCCGCGTTGAAGTGGCGAATGTCCGTCAATCGACCCGGACGAATCGCGGCCTGCGATGCCAGAAGCGTTTTTTTTGTGACGTACAGTGGCGCGCCGAACTGCCGATGAAAAATTCCCATCGACCGACTGTGGTCGTTGTGATCGTGCGAAATGAGAATCGCGTCGACCTCGCGAATTTCGTGGCCGAATTGAGCTAGCCGCTGGCGAGCCAATTGAGCGCTGATCCCGGCGTCGATCAGCAAGCGCACGTCGCCGGCTTGGACGAAATAGCAGTTTCCGTTGCTGCCGGACTGGAGCGAAATGACGTTCATGGCCGCATTGTAGCGAATTTTGCTCGGCTGACGGCGGCAACTTGAGTCGGCGCGCGAATCGACGATAATGGTTGCTTGTCAAGCTTGAGCTCTAACCTAAATTTGAAGAGATGCTGTCATGTCGAAAACTTCGTCCACCTCGCGTCGCGATTTCCTAAAACAGTCGGCTTCGCTTGCCGCAGCAGGCAGCGTGGTTCCCTATTTCGCTTGGTCGCGATCGCCGCTGGCCAATCGCTCGCCCAACGATCGTCCGCAGATCGGCTGCATTGGCGTGGGGAGCATGGGAACCGGCGACGCCCGCGAGCATGCCGACTTCGGAGATATTCTGGCAGTGTGTGACGTCGACTCTCGGCATGCGGACGCAGCCAAAGCCGACGAGAAAATAGGCAAAGGCAAGGCCGACAGTTACGGCGATTACCGTCGCGTGCTTGATCGATCCGACATCGACGTGGTCAGCGTGGTGACCCCCGATCATTGGCACGTGAAGATCGCGATTGAAGCCTTGGAAGCGGGCAAGCATGTCTTCTGCCAAAAGCCACTGACGCTGACGCTCGAGGAAAACCAATTGATTCGCGCGGCTTGCCAAAAGCACAAAGACAAAATCTTTTTGGTTGGCACGCAGCAGCGGAGTGATCGCAATTTGTTTTTGCGCGCCGTGAACTTGATTCACAAAGGCTTGCTCGGCGACGTTCAAAAAGTCACGGTGGGAATCGACGGCTCGCCAGCCGAGGGGCCGTTCCCCAAAGTCGATCCGCCGAACGAACTCGATTGGAAAATGTGGCTCGGCCAAGCTCCCTTGGTCGACTACATCGAACGCCGCTGTCACTACGAGTTTCGCTGGTGGTACGAATACTCCGGTGGCAAGTTCACGGATTGGGGCGCGCACCACGTCGACATCGCGACGTGGGCTCTCCAACAAGATCAGCTTGGTTGCGGGCCGGTCGAGATCGATGGGACGGACGCCAAACATCCGGTCGACTTCAAAGACGGCTATCCCCTTGTCGACGATCGCTACAACACGTGTACCGACTACAACGTCATTTGCAAGTTCGCCAACGGAATTGAAATGCACATTACCAGTCGGGGTGATAACGGCGTGCTGTTCGAGGGAACCAAAGGGCGGCTATTCGTCAATCGCGGCAAGATCACTGGTAAGCCAATCGACGAAAATTGGGACGCCGGTAAATACGAACAAAACGACATCGACGCATTGTACAAAGGCAAGCCACACGAAGGGCACAAAGCCAACTTCTATCGCTGTATTCAAGAAGGTGGTTTGCCTGTCTCCGATGTGTTCAGTCATGTGCAAGCCATGAACACTTGTCACTTGGCGGCGATCGCCGCGCGGCTGGGGCGCAAGATTCAATGGGATCCCAAAGCCGAAAAAATTGTCGGCGACGACCAGGCGGCGGCTTTTATGGCGCGCCCGAGGCGTGCTGGGTTCGAGATCTTGAAAATTTAGTTCGTCGCAACGGGCTTAGCCCGGCTCGTCTTCGACTTCCTCGTCTTCATCTTCTTCGTCGTCGTCATCGTCATCCCAGTCGTCGTCATCTTCCTCTTCGTCGTCCCAGTCTTCATCGTCTTCGACTTCTTCCCATTCGTCTTCGTCGTCATCCTCTTCCTCTTCGGCCTCTTCTTCCTTGTCGGCGGCGACATCGTCTTCCTCGTCATCTTCATCGTCGTCCAAGTCGTCGGCCTCGTCCTCATCTTCATCGACGTTGCGAACGTCGAGAGCAGTCGCGACGGGAGCGACGGACAGCCGAAAGCCAAGCATCGCTTCTAATTCTTCCACGGATTGAGACGGTGATGTCAGGGACACGTTCGATTCCTCCAAAATATCAACGGCACGAGAAGAGTCACTAGAAAAGGTGTCTAGATTTTGTCGGGTGTCCACCCAATTTGGCAACCCCATACCACGTAATTGATCGGCTCGGGGCAGCGCGTCAAGACCGGACAACCCAAAAGTTTGCAAAAAATTCTTGGAGGTGGAGTACAGGAATGGCCGCCCCAGTTCCGTACTTCGACCGGAAATTCGCACCATATCGCGTTCCATTAATTGCCGCAATATGTCCGAACAGTTGACGCCCCGAATCGCTTCAATTTCGGCTTTGAGAATCGGTTGGCGATAGGCGATCACCGTCAAAGTTTCGAGGGCGGGCGGCGTCAGCGGGGGAGCGGCTACGTTTTGGGGCTGAAGCCGCCGCAACCAACTCGCGAATTTAGGCCGCGTCAGCATCTGAAACCCCTCAGCGACTTGTTGGATGTGGTAGGGCCGTTGCGAATGGTCGTACCGCTCATTAAGCCGGTGGACCATCGTGCGGGCTTGGGTGCCATCGTCGAGACCGGCGAATTCGGCAAGCTTGCGGCTATTCATCGGCTCGCGAGCCAGGAATAGAACTGCTTCAAGTCGCCGCAATTTATCGTCTTCGCGATCTGGGCTCGCGGCCAAAACACTGGGTCCCGCCGTGTCGCGCGTGATAAGCTTTCGAAAAGCCTCGCGCGACCGATTTCGCGGCGGACCGAACAGCGATCGGCCCCGCAGAACGGCGGCTGGGGATGGCGGTTGCAATCGGAGCGACCGTCGATGTTTGGAAAACGAAAACTTCAAGATAATTCCCCGACCGTTGGTTTTTCAAGATTGACTATTGTCGCCCGTCGTCCGAAAGACAAGACTTGTTTATCGCACGACCGTCATCCGCGTCAATTGCACCAAATTTATTTAGCAAGTCACCGTGCCCGAAGTCTATTTGGATCACAATTCGACGACCGTAATCGACCCCCAAGTCGCCCGCGACATGGCCGAAGCGTTGCAGGGCGGTTTTGCCAATCCCGCCAGCCAGCACGGTCCTGGACGTCGGGCTCGGCAAGCCCTGGCGGCCGCCCGTGAGCGAATTGGGGGTTTGCTGGGGTCGAAACTCGGGCCTGGAAGCGACCGTCTGATTTTTACAAGCGGCGGGACAGAAGCCAACAATCTGGCGGTTTTTGGCATGTGCGGGACGCCCCCTGCATCGATTGTGATATCGTCGATTGAACATCCGAGTATTTCCCGCCCCTCCGCCAAATTGCAAAGCCTGGGCTTTGAAGTGCGAAGCCTCCCGGCGAATTCCGCAGGGACCATCGAAGCGGATCGCTTGTCCGACCTCATCGACGGTAGCACGCGCCTCGTTTGTCTGATGCTCGCCAACAATGAAACGGGTGTGATTCAACCTGTCCAGCAAGCGGCGGAAATCTGTCGTAAAGCTGGCGTTTGGATTCATACCGATGCCGTCCAAGCGATTGGTAAAACCGAAGTGGACTTCTCGCGACTTGGGGTTTCGAGTTTGTCGCTGGGCGCTCACAAGTTCAATGGCCCGCGCGGAATTGGCGCGCTCTTGATTCGACCGGAGGTGCCGCTTTCGCAACTTCTTTTTGGCGGATCGCAGCAGCTTTCGCTCAGGCCGGGTACCGAAGACGTCGCCTTGGCTGCCGGCATGTGTTCCGCACTTTCTCGTTGGGATGAACACGCCGCAGTCCGTCGTCGCGAAATGTTGAAGTTGCGAGAACGGTTCGAGGAACGACTGTTGCGTCAAGTTAGCGATGCCGTGATTGTCGGGCGAGATGCGATGCGCTTGCCGCAGACTTGCCAAGTCGCTTTTCCGGGCGTGAATCGGCAATCGCTGTTTATGGCGGTTGACCAGCGCGGCATCGCGATTTCGACCGGATCAGCTTGCGCCAGCGGTTCGAGCGACCCTTCTCCCACGTTGCTGGCGATGGGTTTGGCGGCGGAGATTGTCGGAGGCGCGGTGCGCGTGAGCTTTGGATTTCAGACAACTCAAGACGAGTTGGATTTTGCCGCTGACCAAATCGCGCAGGTTGTGCAAAAATTGCGAGAAAAAGTGGCTACTGGGGGGTCTGCGCGCCCCTCGCGTTTGGGCTAAAAAACTGGTAGGATTTGGGCCTTGAACCGAAGAATCAAAACTGTCGCCAGCGGCTGCGGATGTCACTTCCCTCGGCGCTAATTCGGGCGACCTGAACTTGGATCGGCCGGACTATTTTCGGTCGCGCTTATCGTGGATTCTGCGCTTATTTTTTCGGCGGACGCCAATACTTGCGGATCGCAATCTGCGCTGCCTGCTACGGCGTGGTTTGCCTTCGATCAGCAAAATCACCTGGTTCAAGGGCTGAGCGATCCGACAGTTTCGTTAGGTGACTTCTCGCCCATCGTCTTGTACGGACCATCGGGCTGCGGCAAATCGAGCTTGGCACAAGTCTTGGCGGACTCCCATTGGGCTATTCGGAAGACTCGCTCCAAATCCTCGGCGACAATAACGTCGATCGACGATTTCGACCGGCGGTTGCGGCACGCAGCCGTGGTCGGACACCTCGACGAGACACTTTCCATCTGGGAGGAGCCTGATTGCTGGATCGTCGAAAACTATCATCGATTCTCCGGCAGTCCATTCGTCGACCAAATGCTGGTTCAGTTGCTCGAACAAAGAACCCAGAACGGTCGTCTCACGGTCTTTGTTGGACAGCACGCACCTTGGCGCGGTTGTAATTTTTCACCCCGATTGGAATCTCGCCTCTCCGCTGGACTGACGTTACAAGTCAACCAGCCGGGATTGTCCGCGTTGCGAAAAATCGCTGAAGGGACGGCGTTGTCGCTCGGACTCACTTGGGAAACCGATGCGCTAGCGAGTGTTCTGCAATCGAAGCTCACGGTTGTCTCCATCGTTCAATTTTTGCGGCGTTTCGCGGATTCGCCGAATTCAATGCGAACGATTACGTCGGAAACCATCGAAGTGTTAATTGCCGAGTGCCGCCAACCGGTGGCGATCGCTGCCGACTTGATTTTGAAGACCGTGGCCCGCCATTTTCGGCTGAAATTACCGGAATTGGTTGGTCCCTCGCGGCGTCAGGCGTTAATCAAAGCTCGTGGCATTGCGATTTGTTTACTGCGTGATTTGGGCGTTATGAAATGGCAAGCCATCGCCGATGCGACCGGTCGCAAAGATCATTCAACGGTGCTGCATGCTTATACCAAAACACAGAGTTCGCTTGTCGGTGACCCAATATTAGCCGACGCACTTCGACAAGTGCAGCAAGAACTTTTGCGGCACTCTGGCAAGGGAAAATAATGTGAATAATTTGTCGGTTGCATGTTCATTCGTTGGTTGGTTTACACTGCTTTTGAACGGTTAAAAAATGTGATGTTGGTTCATTGTGATTGAGTTACGATACATGAACATTGATTGCACCTTGTTTTGACGACTTATCCACAATTCAAAATACCGTAACTCCTTGTCCACTAAGTGTTTGAATACTCAACGAGTAAAAACTACCGCTTCGTTATTACTACTACAATAAATCAATTTAGTCTTAATTAGAACAAGAGGAATTCAGAGTGAAGGTCAGCATTAAAAGGGATTCGTTTTCAAATGTGTTCCAATTGGCAGCAGCCGTAGCGCCTTCGCGCAGCCCGAAACCAATTCTGCAACATGTGAAACTACAGGTCGACAAAAAACAGGCGTTGTTGATGGCGACGGACATGGAAATTGGCGTGAAGCTAGACGTCGTTGACGTTGAGGTTCATGCTCCCGGCGCGGTCGTCATCCCCGTTCAGCGCATGAGCATGATTTTGCGGGAGGTCACCGACGAAGTTCTAAAGATCGAGGCGACGCCGGAAAAAACAGTGATTTTGGGGCAGCGCAGCCGTTTTGAATTGGCCGGTCAAAACCCGGACG
The DNA here is from genome assembly GCA_031376585.1 of Planctomycetota bacterium. GTDB lineage: Bacteria > Planctomycetota > Planctomycetia > Pirellulales > Pirellulaceae > JANMEB01. The sequence goes on from JANMEB010000604.1 coordinate 12,915, forward strand.
AGTTTCCAGAAATTGCATCGTTTGAAGAAAAAGACTATTTCGAGATTTCCGCCAATGTGTTGCGCGAGTTGATCCATCGCACTCTGTTTGCCACGGAAACCGAAAGTAGCCGATACGCTTTGGGCGGAGTGTTGCTGGAGGCCGATAGTAATACCTTGATCGCCGTCGGGACGGACGGACGACGCTTGGCAAAAATGGAAGGCGTCTTGAAAAAAGTCGGGCAGCCCGCGTCGAGCGCGTCGACTATCGTTCCAGCCCGCGCCATGCAGATTTTGGAACGGATGCTGCCAACGGATGACACCGTCGTGCAGCTTGCGACGCGAAGCAACGATTTGCTCGTTCGCGACGCGCGAGGTTTATTTTATTCCCGATTGGTCGAAGGACGATTCCCTAAATGGCGCGACGTGATTCCCAAACGAACCGACGCGCACAAGATCGAGATTCCAGTCGGGCCACTCCTGTCAACCGTTCGCCAAGCCGCGATCGTAGCCAGTGAAGAAAGTCGCGGGATTGATTTCACTTTCGCCAACGGGACGCTCGTGATCGCAAATTCGACTGCTGAGGTTGGCCAATCGCGCATTGAAATGCCGGTTCCCTACGACGGACCTGAATTGACAATCAGCCTCGATCACCGCTATGTGTCCGACTTTCTCAAGGTCCTGCCACTCGACAAAACATTCACGCTCGACGTAGTGAATAGTGAACTTGCCGCATATTGCACGACCGACGACAAATACGGCTATGTGATCATGCCACTGGCTCGCGATCGGCGATAAAGTCCCTTTTGACCCCTCAACCTCTCATGAACGATTCGCCTCAGGACGAAATGGAGTTGGCCATGACGGCGCGCGCCGTCGAGCGCCGCCAACGGTTTTTGCCAACACCAAGAACAGCCGCACGATGGGTAAATCAAATTATTGCGCGGCGAGGAATCGCTGAAACACAGTCGACGAATGAACTTGAAACGGTATGGCGCGACGTCGTCGGCGAAGTCCTGGCCGGTCAAACTCGGATCGGTGCCGTTCGCCGTGGCGTTTGCGAGATCACGGTAGAGAATTCGGCGCTGCTGCAACAAATTAGCTTTCAACAACGCGACTTTTTGCGGCAAATTCAAGTCAGAAAACCGCACTTTGCAATTCAAAATTTCCGCTTTCGTGTCGGCCCGGTCCGTTAGGCTGGCGGCGATTCGGTTCAACCAAGACTGTACCTGAGCGATCAAAATATGGACGAAGAGACCAAAAAACCTATCGGGAAAGTACCCAAGGCCGAATACGGCTCCGAGGACTTGCAACATCTGTCCGACCTGGAGCACGTGCGCGAACGCCCGAGCATGTACATCGGCGACACGACTTTGCGCGGCTTGCATCACCTCGTCTACGAAGTCGTGGACAACTCGATCGACGAGGCAATGGCGGGCTTTGCCCAAAATGTCAACGTCACGATCAACAACGATGGTTCCGTAGCCGTTTTCGATGATGGTCGCGGTATTCCAGTCGAACGTCACGAGCAGCTAAGCACCGCCATGGAGCGCGAAGTCTCGACGCTGGAAGGCGTTATGACGGTGTTGAAATTCGGCGGCAAGTTTCAAAAAGGAGTTTATCAAACTTCGGGCGGGCTTCATGGCGTCGGCGTCACGGTTGTGAATTTCCTGTCGGAATGGTGCGAAGTCGAGGTCTTCCGCGACGGCGGAATCTACCAGCAGGAATACGAACGCGGCGTCCCCACCGGACCCGTCTCGCGAGTTGGTTCGACCGATCTCGTCGGCACCAAGACGACCTTCAAGCCCGACCACCAGATTTTTCCTGTCACGAAATTCGAATACAGCGTCTTGCACAAACGGCTGCAAGAGCTGGCCTTTTTGAATAGTGGCGTCCGCATCAAGCTGCGCGATGAACGCAATAACGAAGGGGACGAGTTCTTCGCCGAGCGCGGGATCCGCGAATTCGTCGAGCATCTCAATCGAACCAGCGATGCCCTGCACCCCGAAGTCATTTACTTGAAAGGCGAAAACGAAGACGGCGTCGGCTACGAAGTCGCCTTGCAGTACACGGCCGAGCTGACCGAGAACGTACACTCTTACGTCAACAATATTCACACTCACGAAGGCGGGACGCATGTCGCCGGTTTTCGCAGCGCTTTGACCCGTTCGCTCAACAATTATGGCCGCAAAAACAACATGTTTAGCGACATCGTCGTCGTGGGCGAGGACTTTCGCGAAGGCCTCACCGTGATCATTTCGATGCGAATCCCCAACCCGCAATTCGAAGGCCAAACCAAAACGAAACTTGGCAACAACGAAGTGGAGAGCATTGTTAATTCGGTCGTCGGCGATTTCTTGTCGAAGTACCTCGAGGAAAACCCACGCAGCGCCAAAGCGATCCTGCGAAAAGGCATGATGGCCGCCGAAGCGCGCGAAGCCGCTCGCAAGGCACGCGACTTGGTGCGTCGCAAGTCGGCCCTGGGCGGCGGCGGGCTGCCTGGAAAACTTCGCGACTGCCTCAGCAGCGATGTCAACAAATGCGAGTTGTACCTCGTGGAAGGCGACTCGGCAGGTGGCAGCGCCGAAGGTGGCCGCTTGAAAGAATTTCAAGCGATCTTGCCGCTGCGAGGAAAAATTATCAACGCCTATAAGGCCCGCGAGGACAAAGTCCTGGCTAACGAAGAAGTGCAGAGCATCATCAACGCGATTCGCAGCGGCATCGGCGCGGAACAAGATTTGTCCAAACGTCGCTACAACAAGATCATCATCATGACCGATGCCGACGTCGATGGTTCGCACATTCGAACTTTGCTGCTGTGCTTTTTCTACCGGCAGATGAATCAATTGATAGAATTTGGTCACATGTACGTGGCCCAGCCGCCGCTGTTTCGCATCAAGACCAAGAACAAAGTGTATTACCTTCAAACCGAAGAAGAGATGCGACATCAAATGTTGGAACGCGGTTTAGATGATGCGGTCCTGATCGCGGACGGCGGACGCGAAATCGCCGGCGCAGACATCCAAAAACTTTGCCAAGTTCTCTCCAGCACAGAAGAAGCTATCGTGGCTCTGGAACGCCGCGGAATCAGCTTGCGAACCCACTCGCTGCGAATGAATGTCGACACCAATCGTCTCCCGATGTACCACGTCTTCGTCGGTACCAGCGAGCATTGGTTTACCAGCCGAACGGAACTCGAAAAGTTTTCCCAAGAGCAAGAAGCTGCGACTGCCATGGACGATGGCAACGCCAAGCCGACGGTGGACCTGAAATTGCAAATCAACGAATTTCATGAAGTCCGCACGATCAACTCAAGTTTACAAGAGCTTTTGAAACTGGGGTTCGATATTGAGTCGCTCTTGCCGCAAGAGCGGACGGGCGAGGAGACGTCCCGCTATACCCTGCGGCGCGGCGATAGCGAAATCGGCCTCGATGAACTTCGGCAGTTAATTGCCACCGTCCGCAAGCTGGGCGAAAAAGGCTTGACGGTCACACGCTTCAAAGGTTTGGGCGAAATGAACGCCGAAGAATTACGCGACACGACGCTGGACCCCAACAACCGGACCCTGTTGCGAGTCAACATGCACGACGCCGGCGCCGCCGACGAAATGTTCCGGATCCTCATGGGCGACAAAGTCGAGCCCCGCCGCGAGTTCATCGAAAAACACGCCCTCGAAGTCAAAAATCTGGACGTGTGATTGGTACGGCAATTTTCAATCCAGCCAATCGCGGCTATTCTCATTGCTTGAGCTGTGTTCGCCGATTCACGCGGTTGCCGGCTGTAAATCGCCAGTTTGCCTAGTGCCACAATCCATCCCGTCGTATCGAGCGTGAAAGGGCGTTGCGTATTCAGGCCATATGATTGACTGGCCGATACCGGCGGTCATCATGGTGGTTTATGAACCACGAGCAAATTCGCCCTCCCAATTCCGTCGACTCGACTTCCCAGAGCCTTCTTACGCGAATTAAGCAAGGCGACGAGATTGCTTGGCAGCAACTTGCAAATTTGTACGGTCCCATCATCTCTTTTTGGATCAAAGAACACCAACTCGCGCACGAGGACGCCCAAGACGTGCATCAAGAAGTGTTCTCGGCCATCGCCAAGAACATCGCACGTTTCGAACGGCACGAAGGGACCGGCAAGTTTCGCTGCTGGCTCAAGGTCATTACTCAAAGCAAAGTCAACAATCATTTTCGACGCTCCGCCGCCGAACGCGCGGTCGGCGGAACCACGGCAATCCGCAACCTAGATGAAATTGCGGATCCCGAAGTCGACGACAATGAAATCGATGGCGCACCCGAATTGACGGAAACAGAAAACGCGGCCATTGTTCAAGGTGTGATTCGATTAATCCAGGACGAGTTTCGCGAATCGACGTGGCAGTCCTTTTGGTTAACCGCGATCGACGGCAAGAGCACAGTGGAAGTAGCTGCCGAACTTACTCTTTCCTCCGAAGCCGTGCGAAAAAACAAATCGCGCGTCCTCGCCAGGTTGCGCGAGGCCCTTGCTGAACACATGAGTTAGCGGCCGTTCATTCGGCCGCAGCCAACTCGTAGAACTTGAGTCTAAACAGGAAGCAACAGAGGTAGCGGAGTTATCAGGGATGAATTCTGAATTCTTCGTTTCCTCCGCTTGCTCCTGTTCAAATTCTTGGCTGTCGCTTGGCACCATTTTGTTGCTTCCCGCCATCGGCTCCCAATTGCAACCAGTTCTATTTGGCGATGGAGAGCCTGCCCGACCTCGTTGTCATACATGGTTTTTTTCTTGAACCGTGAAGCGGTGTTATTCGATAGCCAGGGGTGCCAACCACAGGTGCACGAGCGGGAAAATGGCTCGGAACCGCAAAGCGGTGGCACGGCTAATGCTAATCGTGCTTGATAGTCACGCGAAAGCGTTTTCTTGTTTCGGTAACCGTTGAGTCGAAGCAGTCATGCTAAATTGAGTGTCATGGACGGCCACGCCGAAAAAAACCTGCCGCCAGTCTCCCCAGAAAGCTTGGCAAAGCTTTCCGACGACGCCTTGTTCACCCTTCTGCGCACTCCCGTTCCTGTGGAACTCGTCGTCGCCAACGCACTTCGCCTGTCGCCAAATATTTTCTTACTCCCGACGGAAATTGAAACGACTTCTGTAGCGATCAACACACCGATTTCCCAAGTCTCTGCGACCGATACCGATTCCGATGTCAAGCGCTTGATTGGACTGCTCGATCCACCGGAGCATCCGGACGAATTAGCTCGTCTGCCGGGCTATCGCTTAATGCGCGTGCTCGGTGTCGGAGGCATGGGGATCGTGTTCCAAGCAGAGGATCTCAAGCTCAATCGGCACGTCGCCATCAAGTTGATCCGACCAAAGAGGTTCAAAGACAAACACGCGACTCAGCGATTCTTGACCGAAGCCCGTTCCTCCGCGAGATTGACTCACGACAACATCGTAACCGTTCATCACGTTGGCCAGAACGGCGACATACCCTACCTGGTCATGCAACTTTTAGCTGGGCAGTCGCTTGCCGACCGGATGCGGCAGGAGAAAAAGCTTGATGTACTCGCGGCGCTACAAATTGCACGGCAGATTGCCCAGGGCCTGGCGGCCGCTCACGTCGAAGGAATGGTGCATCGCGACATCAAGCCCGACAATATTTGGCTCGAAGCACCGTCGGACCGGGTCAAAATCCTAGACTTTGGTTTAGCGCAACTTGCGCTTCCAAACGCAGAATTATCCGATGACGCCGTTCTCGTCGGCACTCCCAACTACATCGCGCCCGAACGCATTCGCGGCCAACCCGGCGATCTGCGGTCTGACTTGTTTAGCCTCGGCGTCGTGCTCTACGAGATGCTTTCCGGCCACCGACCCTTCCAAGCCAGCGGGGTGACGGGGACACTTCAACTCGGCATCCAGCACGATCCAGAACCGCTGCCACCCTTGCCCGCCTCGTTTGATTCCCAAACGAGGCTCCTCGTTGGAAAACTGCTTGAGAAGGATCCCCAGCGCCGGACCACCGATGCAACGGAACTAATTGCTCAGATTGACAGAACACTTGCGTTAGGATTTCCGGACCCCAAACCCGACGCCCAACGCCGGTTCAATTGGAAGTGGACGTTGGGGTTATGTTTAGTGGCGATCATTGCCATCGCGGTCTATTTACTTGCACATGAATGGAGCGCAACCGGTGCGGTTCTCCTTGAAGCTACGCCCGATTCCATTTCGTCGCTCGATGATCTTGATTTCACAGTTCGGGATCTGAAAACGGGCGAAATCCGAGCAATGCGATTAGGCGAACTCAAACTGAAACCCGGCAGTTACCGATTAGAGCCCTCGGCAGTTGAAGGAGTCAAGTTCGCACGCGAACGGTTTGAAGTGGTCGCTGGAAGGAGTGAGTCAATCGACGTGAGTTATGTCCCCGATTTGACCGCCGACAGTACTACGGAGGTCTCAAATCGTCTTGTTGATCCAATTTGGCAATGGTCTGGTCTAGCCTCTTGGACGTTGGAAACAAAACTACATCGCGGTCTTGTTCTGGCGCTGGACAGGAGTTTCGACGGACGGTGGCTTGCCACGGGTGGCGCTGATGGCACCGTGCGAATTTGGTCAACAACCGACTTGTCATTGGCTACAATCTTACTCGGACATGATGACGCGGTTACTCAAGTCGCCTGGTCGCCGAACGCCAATCGATTACTCAGCGCATCACGAAAAAAGCTCATACTTTGGGACACAATCGCACGTCAAAAGATTGCCGAATCGACCACTGCCTCCGACGAAGTTCGCGTTGTTCGCTGGGCTCCGGATGGCAGCAAGTTCATGAATATCGATGAACGGTCGGCGCTTACCATTCATTCCGCCCAAACTCTGGAAATCATTGAATCGCACAGTGATGGTTATATCGATGCCCGCTGGAGGGACGATTCAAAAGCGACTCTGGTCCTCCGAAACGACGGCCAATTCGAAAATCGATTGCTCGACGCGTGGCAATTAGGGGCGCCCACCAAATTGCAAGTCGATCCCAAAGCCCATAAGGTGATTACCCGCAATGGACAAATCGCTGCGTCGCTCGCGCAACGCGGTTTGCAAGTGTCGGAAATCGAGTCCGGGAAGGATCTTCCCTTGCCGAATTTCGAAGGGCAAGAAATACAGAATATTTGGGCGATCGCCGGTGACGAGCAATTCGTAGCGCAAATCCGCGACAGCTCGCAAACGTGGCTCAAGCTTTGGGACGGAAGAAACGGCGCTGTGCTTCAGGAATGGAAATATCCCGGGAGGGCGCTAGGTGAGTTGCGGATGACCTGGGATAGCCGCGAAAAAAATGGATTCGTTTTCGTTCCAGGCCTTGCGCCGGAAAACGATTTGTTGCGGTTAGAGCCTCAATCCGCGCAGCCCGTTTCCTATCGCGTGGCCTACGGAGTCGAAGTGGAGACGTCAACAATCGGTGGCTGGATCGATGATTTCAGCTATTCGCACGATGGCAAGCGATTGGCAATTGCCTACGGCCTTTTGGACATTTGGGACGTGGAAACGGGCGAATTTGTCCGTGAATGTAAGGGCTTTCGTCACGACGCGCGATTCATTCGTTGGACGGCAGATGATTCTCGTGTGGCGGTCGACACAACTGCAAAGAATGCCGACGACTTGAATATCTACTTGGTCGATCCGAATCGCGACGGCGAACAACTTCTCTACGCCGACTCCGAGCGCGCCGACGGCGA
>JANMEB010000615.1:0-4408 GCA_031376585.1 Planctomycetota bacterium
CCATCCAGGGCGGCGCGGTCGGGGAGGGTAAAGGCGAGACTCGGGCGACCTTGAGCATCGAAGTCCGCGCATTGATGGAGTCGGTTGCGCATGGCTTCAACGATTTCAGGCGAGGGCTGATTTTGGCTTGCGGATTCACTCGGTCGATTTGCGCTTTGGCCGACCAGTTCACCTAGGAACGAAAACACTGCTCCGAGCAATTCGCCACCCGCTGCGGATACTCGTTCGCGTTGCACTGAATTTGCAAATACTTGACTTTGAGAATTCTCGCCCGTAATCGCGGATAGGCTTTGGGGACCGTCGACGAGGTGAGTCTTGCCGTCGACCAATTCTTCGATTTGTGTGTCGACCGCGATTTGCTGGCTGACATCGAGCGGCGCGTGCGATTGGGCTCCGAGCAAGATTTCTAAGCGGCGGCACAGGTCCTCCTTGTTGCTCGACATGTGGACTTCTTCAACTTCGGAATCCACGTCCAGCGCAGCCAACGCGAGGTCTTTCTTGGCGGCCAACGTCCCGAGAAGCGATTCTTCAATGGTTTGTTCCGTAATCAACAAGTACACCTGCACAGGTCGTTGCTGTCCCATTCGATGAGCCCGACTGATTCGTTGTTCGAGCACCGCTGGATTCCAGGGCAAGTCGACGTTGATCACCGTGTTGGCGGCTTGTAAATTCAATCCGACCGAGCCGGCGTTCGTGGTAATGAACAATCGGCATTCCGGATTGGATTGAAACTCATGCACCAGTTCCGCCCGCTTGTTTTGCGGAACGCTCCCATCCAGACGTACATAGTGCAGTTTCATTCGCTTGAGAATTTTCTCGATCAAGCTCAACATTGTCGTCCATTCCGAAAACAAGACGATTTTGCGATCGCCTTCGGCGAACAGTTGTTGCAGCAATCCATCGAGGCGTTCCAGTTTGCTGGAAAACCCTGGTGTACGCTTATCGCACAGCATGGTGCTGTCGGCCGCCATCCGGCAACTGAGCAAGGCTTGCCGCAACCGCAGCAAGTCCATTTCGCTAATGAAGGGCTTGCGGACGATCGAAGCGACTACGTTCATGCTCGCGCTATGGATGCCAAGTTGTTCGTCGGTCGGGGCAATGCGAACGATTTCGGTCGTACGTTCGGGAAGTTGGCTCAAGACCTGTTCCCGCGTGCGGCGCAACAAGATTGGTTTGAGGTTGTCGCGCAGTTGATCGAGTTTTTGAAATCCCAAGACCCGCCCTTTATCATCGACCATGCGATGCCTATTGAAGAAGCGGAACGCCGGACCGAGTCGCCGGTCATCCACGAATTGGACGATGCTGTAGAGGTCATCGAGTCGGTTTTCGAGCGGAGTGCCCGTCAGGACAAGGGCATAGGTTGACTTGAGGCACTTGATCAGCCGGGTCGTTTTCGTCTCCCAGTTTTTGATTCGCTGGCCTTCGTCCAAAATAATCAAGTCCCATTTGACGCGCTCAATCGACAGCAGATCTCGTAGTACTTGTTCATAATTGCAGATCGTAAAGAAAGCATCGTTGTCATATTGCCGCGCGCGATCGGCGGTCGAGCCCAAAATAAGTTGGCATTGACGTTCGGAAAAACGCATGATCTCGCTTCGCCATTGTGACTTGAGCGACGTCGGGCAGACGATCAAGACCTTCCGCAAGCCTGCTTCGCGCGCGAGCAACTCGGCCACGCCGATCCCTTGAATGGTCTTCCCAAGTCCCATGTCGTCGGCCAACACGGATCGACCGGCACCTGCCGCGAAAGCGATTCCGTCCAATTGATAGGGCAGCAACTCCGTCTTCAAAAGACTTTTGCGAAGTAGATGACCGGCCGGATCGCGGCGAATGTCGGCTACGAGCGATTGCATCCGGTCTTGAAAAAGTCGTTGTTGAATAAATTCTTCTGCATCCGGATAGACCAGGACTTGTTCGCCGATTTTCTCAAGCTTGCCGATCCGCCGCACCAAACTTTGAACGTCGTCGATGTACTTGTCCGCCACGGGTTGCAATACAGCAGCGGCTTCCTCGCTAAGTTGTTGAGGTATCCCAAATCGAAGCCTAAAACCCGCTCCGTTGTCGTTCGCTAAATACACGCTGACGTTTTTTCGCCGATAACTTCGTCGCAACGCCGGTGTCGGAAATTTGTTTTTGATTCGACGCAACAAATAAATCACATGCTTGCATGTTCCCAGCGTATTGGTTCGAAAATCAGGACAGGAACAATACGACACGCCTCGTTCTGTTCCGCGCAAAGCGACGCGGTAGGTTTTGCCGGACGCCTTGTTGGTCAGTGAATAATCGGTCCAGGGTGTGGCTGAATCGGCCGAAGTAAAACGGAATTTTTCCTCGCGAGCGCGAAGTTCCCGTTCAGCGAGCGCTTCCTGGACCAGCGACTCTTCGCCGAGACTCTCCATGACAACTCGATCCGGCGGTGGGGCGGCCAATCCTAACGCGGTTTTTTCTTCAAGAATTAACCCGAATGCCGCCCCGACATGCTCGCAGGGAACATCGCAAGCCGTGCAGTTCCAGTGCAACCGTTCGCGCCGTTCGGCCATCAAGGTGATGCTGACCACCGCATCGGGAAAACGGACGCGGTACAAATCCCCTTTGAGATAGACTTGTTCTCGCAAGTCAATTTCAAATTTGCCGCCGGCAATAATCAGCTTCTTGCCGTCTGCGCCCAAGAGCTTGCAGGCGAGCTCGTAATTCAGCCGCGACAACCGATCCTTCAACGTCAACCGATGCCCCGCTTTCGTCGTCATTCTTTGACCTCCGTGAACGAGCCGACTACTCCACTTTTGATGACGGCGATTTTATCATCGAATAAGAATTCGAAAAGCCAGGGAACAAAGTCATTAGCGGCTTGGATGTTGGTTGTCGGGCGGAATCGATCTAAGGATTTCTTGTAGCAGAGATCGCGTTCCATGTTCATCTGCCCATTGGTGAAGGTACTGCCAGTCCAATGAGTCGCCTTGTACGGCGAGCATGTCGCGGCAGTCCTCGCGATCCTTACCGCGTGCCCAACGGAGCTTCATTAAAATGGCGTCTTCCGCAGTTTGCACATAAGATTCCCGTTGCACATCAAGCATAAATATTCTTCGCCGCCTCGCAAACCGAGATTGATCGTGTGCATCCTCGCTGAGCCGAAAAAGCTCCAGCTTGAATTCGCTGCCGACGACATGCACGATGTGCCGTGTTGTGGCGGTCAGCATCTCCAACGACGTTTGTAAATCCAAGACAAAATTCAGTCCAAGCTGTTCCATCAATTTAGACAAATCACCCGGTTCGAATTTGACAACGAAATCTGCGTCCACGGTCGAACGTGGAATTCCGTAAATGTTGCTTGACAATGACCCGACCGCCATGAACGGAATATCGCAAGCCTGCAGGGCGTCAATCAGCGCTCGCGTTGCAGTAACACCCGTGATCATTCAGGCTTCTCGTCCAACGGAAAATAAATGCCTTGATCGTGAACTTGGCGCAACCTAGCGAATCGCTGGGCCAGGATCGCGTCGACCTCGGCTGGCGACGCAATGGGAAACTGCGATAAAATACCCGATCGCATCCTGGCGCAAATGTCTTCGAACATGGCCAACCCGAGGAAAAACTTTCGATCCTCCGGAATCGCCCTTGCCCAACGCACTTTGTCCAGATAATTCGCATCTTCATCGGGGAAACTTGGCGCGCCGTTTTCGGTGGGCACATTCATCGAACCACTTTCGACATGGAAATTAATTGCGGGGCGTGATCCGCCGCAAGTATATCGTTTAAGTGGCCGAATGTTCAACAAGTCGTTAAACCAAGAACTTCGTTGAACTGACCGATGGCGTTTCATTTGGAGATAAAGGCGATTCAGCCGGCTAACAGCCGCCTCTCAACTCTCAACAAGAATCAGGGGCTAACACCCCCCGCTCGCCCACTGAACGCAAGAATCAGAGTGCTGATCCGCCGTGGCGGACTCGCCAAACTTGAGTTAGGCGTTGGGGAAGACAACGCCGGCGGGGCCAGCGGCGACGCGGCCGATGGGGGAACAGGTGATGCCGTGACGCTCGATGGTGCGGCAAACGCTATCGGCGTAATAGGGACTGATGATTAGTGCCAGACCGATCCCCATGTTGAACACGCGGTACATTTCTTCCGTGTCGACGTCGCCAAGCTTTTGCAACCAATCAAACAGCGGCGGGCGAGCCCAGGAAGCCCGATCGATTTGGACTTGGCGACCTTGTGGCAAGAGCCTTTCGATGTTGTCGCGAAGGCCGCCGCCGGTGATGTGGGCGATGCCATGCACCACGGCTTTAATCTTGTAATGCGACAAGACGTCGCGCACGATCGCCGCATAGATTTTGGTCGGCGCAAGAAGAGCTTCGCCGACGGTTGTGCCGAGTTCCGGAATTGCTTGGTCGACTTTCAAGCCAGCGTCTTC
>JANMEB010000663.1:0-1974 GCA_031376585.1 Planctomycetota bacterium
AACAGAGAAATTAATTCTTGTTTCGAAGGAGGACGATTTCAAAGAACTTCAACAAATTTTTCAACACGATTCAGATAATGACAAATTCTAAACATTCCCGAACCAGGCTCTATGCTGTTTTAGGCACTGCTGCCGTGGTCATCATCGGTGCGGTGATCGCGTTGAACACACAGACGGTGGAGCATGCTACCGGAGAACAATCGAAGACGTTTAACATCGAAGTTGACTTCGACCGCTTTCGTCAAATCATGGTTCGCAAAAATGGCACCGCCTCGATCATTGGTCTTTCTGGGATGAAACTGCTTGATGAGCGTCTCGAGGACGTTGAGCTCGACACCTCAGGTGATGATCGACCGATACTAAACGCGATCCGTGGCAAATCCAAAACCGACGTATCCGCGACCAAGCTCCTAACGGTTCAAATTGATGATCCGACATTGGAAGCCGATAAACTGCATCTTCGCCAAGTTGCCGACATTGAACCACAGGAGATCAATGTGGTGACCGCGTCGATGGAGCCAGCAGGAAAACTGCAAAAATACAAGTCGACGCTCCGCGCTCACCCCCGTGGGCAATCCACAGAACTCACGATAAACGTGGACATAACCATTCTTGTTAGAGTTCCCAAGTTGTTCGCCAGCCGTGCGCACGAACGGGTTCAAAAGGCCGCGGACGACGCCGTGACCAACCAGGCCGGGGCGATGACGAAGTTCTTTGCTAAACACTCGGACGAGCAGCTGATCCTGCCTGAATTTGGTCGCCAATCACATTCCGACCGGCAACCTTCGCGCTAAAATTGCGCCAGTAGTGACAGTCGCACGGCTCTCCCAACCGTGATTTCTGGTCCCGTAAAGTCCACCGTCTCTAGCGACCTTCTGTTGCTTTCAATTCAAGACCCCACAGTCGTTTACTTGACTGGTGCGATGTCCGCAAGTCCCTGAACTCAAGTGGTTCAAGGCCGCTGATCAACTCCACGGGATCAACGCTTCCAATTCGAAAACTCTGTCATCAAGCAAACTAACGCGGACGAATTTCACCAATTGCCGAAACTCCTTTTCTGAAAGTCGACTCGGTCGCTTCAGTTTCGGGTCTAGCCGCTACAGAACGGGCTCCATTGGCGCCAGGTAAGTTACAAAAACGTTTGGCATATTCTGCTTCGGTCGATAGTCACGCACCGATTTGTGTACCTCCAGGTGATGGCGAATCGCGCGCTCGAGACTGTCAAACGCGCCGTTTTGAAAAAAGTCAGTGGACGACGCCGAACAGCCACAGGTTCGGATACCACTTCGTCCCGATGACGACGAAGCGGCTGGGTGGCACTGGCTATGCCAGTGTCTTTCAAGACTTGAGTTAGAACGAATGAGTGGCGGTGGCTATGCCAAGTCTTTCATCATCAAACGCTAAACGTAACTTTGTCGCGTCGTTACAGTGGACGAAATGACTGAACCGCAGACCCTCATCGAATCGAAAAATGAATTGTTGAATCGGTTGATGGTTCGACTTCATTCACAACAACCCGGTGCAACGTGGATTGAGAAAAAAATAACGAATTGGATTTGGTCGAGTGCCCGATTCTATTTGCTTGAGCCTCCGAGGCGACAATTTCCGGAATTGCTCCACATTCTTGGGCTCCCTTAACGGGCTTTCGATCACGATGAACCAAATTGACCGCAGACATCATTGACGACCAGTCTCGAAAGACACTTGCACGGCCAGTGCCATGCAGCGTGCTACTACGCGATTGAGAATATGGAAACAAGTTCTTGTTGGACAAACTCGAGGGCGACGTGGCATACATGTTTTTTACGAGATGAACGACTCGCATATGGTATTGAGCTGCGTCCCCTTTGTTGATTCTGTGATTGACTACTCCTTCGAGTTGTCGTTGATCAAATCCGGGTATCGGCGTTTGATGATCGCCTGTTCATCGGCGGTTAATTGTTCGATAGGAATGGGTTGGTCTTGCGGGCGAAC
>JANMEB010000668.1:0-3139 GCA_031376585.1 Planctomycetota bacterium
GCGTCAATGTGGTCAGGCCAATCGTGCAATGTCGCAGGATCGAAGTCCGCTCCATTCGGCCAAACTATTGTGTGGACCTCCGGATCAATCTGAACTTGATTGAACATTGCAAGATCACGTAGAGGCCCGAGCAGCTTGCCACCGAAAACTGGTCGAAAATCAATAATCTGTTCCGTTCCGTCATCGAATGTTATGCCCAGTACAAAGTCGCCGACAATCCGGAAACTACAAACGCGATGAATCGGATGTTTCATGTTCAGTCACTCCAGCGGGGCGATCGGAAGTGGGGCCTCACCACTCTGCAATCGTTCCCAATCAGCCATCAGCTCGTGTTGATGTAACTCGGCCCACGCCTCGACAAGACGAAGCTGTCGCCGCGGCAAGCTACCTGCAATCACATCCACAGGATCCAGTCCGACAACGGTCACGTCGTCGTGATAATAGGCGTGAAAATGGGGGAGATGATGTGGACCACCAACTTCCATGTACATCCTGATGATAATCCCGAAGAATCGACTCAGTTCAGGCACTGCCGTTCCCTTCCCGAAATACGACACTCTCTCCCGCTATTCGCATATCCATTGCACGGACTCCAGGAATGCGGAATGCGAATTATTCGACTTCTACTTAGTTCGACTCTTGCATTCTTGAGAATTTTGGAAGTGCTGTCAACAGCCTGTGAACATGTGGAGAGCGGAGAGTTTAACGGGCCTATGCGATGATGTCGCGAATATACTGAAGGGCGACTTCCAGCTCGCTGGTTTCGATTCCGCTGTTACGACCGAGACGATCGCACTCGCAGAGCAGTACCAGTTCTTCGTAACTTTCGTTCTCGCGTAATCGGCGGTGGGCACGCGCGCCGATCGAACGATCAAGTATTCGATGGCCGTCCATGTGATGCCGAATCAACCAAGTGGTTCGTTCAGTAATATAACCTTCCAGCGCTTGCAGCCCCGCCGTCACGTGATCTTCGGCGTCCACGGCCTTGCCGATGTCGTGCAACAGCGCAGCCAAGAGAAATTCTTCGTCGTAAGGAAGCCGATTGGCAGCCAAATCGAAAACTTGCAAGCTGTGGTAAAGCGCATCTCCTTCGGGATGGTATGCGGGATGTTGCTTGACGTACTCCAACGGGAGCAACAAAGTGTAATAGACCTGAAACCGATCAACTCGGTCCGCCGAGTCCTCTAAAGCTTGGTCGCAATTCAATTCCGGATACTCTTTCGCCAGAAACAGCTCAAGTTCTGGGACGCTCACCCGTTCCATTGGCTTGCCCGTGATCGAACTTTTGGAGATATGGTGAGCCATGTTTTCGGGATAGACGGTCAGCTCAAACTCAAAACGGTCTAAGACGTAAACGTGGCGGTAGATTTGAGTCACGCCCTGCTTTGCCACTTGTTTGCGCTCGGTCTCATACCGCAAGCCATGATAATCCAGCTCGGCGGTGACTGATTCCAGGTTGTTGCAAAACACATGTAAGTCAATATCCGACCCGGCCCGCACGTGCCCGGTCAGCACGCTGCCGATCAGCCGCGGACGAAATCGTGAGAGCAACCGCATCAATCGCAGGGCTTCCAGCCGCATGTCGCGAAGATGATCGAGTCGTGAGCTTCCTTCGTGGACGCGGGCAAAATGCTGGATCTCGTCGCGGATTTCCGCGTTGCTGGGTAGATCGGCGGGCTTTATCCAGCCATGACAGAGTCGCCGGGCGGCTTTGAGCTTGGCGCGGTAGTATTCGGATTCTTGGCGCTCGTACATTAGGCGCGCCGCGTGCCATGCGATCTGTCGGCGGATCTTGGACGAAATCATTGATTAAGGCGGCAATTTCGATCCGCGCTATTTGGCTTACAAGGACTTCAAATTCACTCAAGGTCACGGTTTATTTTACGATCGCCATCGGGTGACGGAAATGCCGCTTTCGCTGGCGAATCAGACTCAGATTGCTCAATTCAATTATGGCCCAGTACAATTGACCATTCCCCGTTCAAGTCGAATGGATGTGCTTTCGCCAAGACACAAAGATGACAAAAACCGTTTTGAGGTTCGCGCCGTTATTTTTTACTCTCATGTTGGTCGCTGCAAGCGAGTCGCTCACGGCGGATGATTCGAAGCACCGGGCTGGTTTGGTTGCTCAAGGCATCGAGCCAACCGCAACTGGCTTGCAAAAATTCTTTGGCGAAGTTAGTGGAGATGCCACCGATGGTTCGCTAACTCGCTGGATTGAACAACTGGGAAGTCCAAGTTACGCGCAGCGCTCCGAGGCACAACAATTTTTGATGCGGCAATCGCAACTGCCGCTCGATCAATTGAAAAACGCCACCGAATCGGCCAACCCCGAAGTCGCTTATCGAGCGGCCATCATTCTCAAGAACTGGATTCCGGAGCGCGAACGACTTATCGAAGCGGCAATGTGGTTGATCGGCGACGAAAAAATTCCCGGAATGGCGACCGACATTTTCAAAATCGCCACGGTGTTCCGTGATCGCGACAAGATCACTCGTGCCGCTGAACAAGCCATCACCGGCACGGTCGGCGCGTCCGACGCAGCATTGTTAATTTCGCATATCGAAGGGCACGACGAACTATTGGCCCACCTCGCGTTGGTCGGTTTTATCGCCATGGCGGACGAATCAAAAAAGGATCGATTCTTGCTTTGGGCTCAGCGTGCTGAGTTGAAGGAAGGGGACCGCTTGAAAGCCGCTTTGGTTGTTGCCGAGTTGAACGATCGGCGAGCGCTTCCGGCACTCATCGAGTTACTCGTTGCCAAAGACAAAGTGATTGCGATCCGCGCCAATGTCACCTTGCGTAACTTGACCGGCGAAAAGATCGTATTGTCCTCCACCGATCCGACCGCAGGGCATACCGCCATCAAACAATGGAACGAATGGCTGGCGAAATCGTCCGAGTCTTTCGAAATGAACATCGAATCGCTTAAGACCAAATCGCGACGCTCGAACTTAAATGGAAACACGCTTTTCGCGCTGGGCTACAAAAATCAGGTCATCGAACTTGACCCTAGCGGCAACGAAGTCTGGAAATTCGACGCGATGGGAGTGTGGAGCGCCGAGAAGACCGATAGCGGCGATGTTTTGTTGGCCTGTTATCAAGAGAATAAAGTCAAACTCATTACGCCTCAGAAAAC
>JANMEB010000529.1:0-5306 GCA_031376585.1 Planctomycetota bacterium
TTCACCGTTCGCGAGCGAGCCAAGAATCCGTCCAAGCGAAATCGCTCTGGGATCGTCGGGCTTCGTTTGGAACGGCGGATCGAGCGGCGCGGCGAGTACGAATTCCGCTACACGTTTTGGATTGCGCAGTGGACCGATGGCAAGGGCAATCGCAAGACGCGCGCCTTTTCGGTCGACCACCACGGAGCCCGCGAAGCCTACCGCAAAGCCTTGCACGCGCGCCGCCAAGGCTTGCGACGCGCTTGCCGAATCGAACCCGAAGCTTGACTAGACAGTGCTAGACGTAGATGTCAAATGCTTATTTGTTATCCGCCGCATGTGCGAGGGCTGGTTCGCGTTTAGGTAAAGTGATGTAGGTTCGGCCAGATTCGGTCTGTTGACGGCGAATATCGGCGCCGATTCGGCGAACATCGTATTCAAATTTGGCGCCGAGTTTGTGGCGAATAGCCTTGATTTCTTCGGTTGGGTCAGGAATCATCTTGAGCCTCCAGGAGTTGTTCAGGCGTGCAAATAATCGGCGGCTCGTAACCGCGTTCACGGCACACCAACGCAATTTTACCCTGAAGCGATGGGTTCAGGATATGCTTAAAATTCCACGTCGCGATGTAATTCACTCCATTGACCGTCGCAATCGCGATATGAAACGCGTCGCGAGGCTCAGAGGCTGGAACCGCAAGGTTGTCGATCAACGATTGAGCCAGTGAATCGACATCATCGGTGGAGTTGAGTAGTTCAACGCTATCCAAAACCTGCAGTCGTTCCGTGGCGGCGGCGGAATCGCCATCGCTGCATTCGCTAACGACCATTGCAGACGCGAAAATCCGGTATCTCGCCTGAGCAGTCTCCCACCACTCGCGGGTGGCGGCCTGTCTCGCAGCTATTCGCTGCTCAGGATGCATTCGGCCAGCGATATTGCCGACGACAGTTGTTTCTATGTAAACGGTTTCCATTCCAGGATTTTAGCAAGGATAGCGACCAAGGTAAGCCGACCGAACAAGCGGCGCGAACCACGACAGACGATCAACTGGACAAGGTTTATCGCCCCACGGGCCCTGAGTCAATGGACGAACGGTTTTGAATACTAGAAATAAAGCTAGTTGCCAAACCGGCTTCCATCGGCGCAGTGCCGTCGGTTTCACTTGTAATGCTTACCGAAGCAAACATAGCCAATGAAGAAAGAGTTGACGTTGCGTGAAGCTTCATTCGATCTGTCTGCTCATTTCTCTGCTTTGTTTCCTTCGTTTCCTTCTGTGCAAGAAACTGTTCCCGGTTGAACAGCTAAGACGCAGCTTCGGCGCGGTCCTTGGATGGAATGACGGCGAATCGTACAATCGCGTCGCTCCATTACGGATGTTTTTCACGGAATTCATTGTGTCTAGCTCGCTTTCGCCTCCTCCCAAACCCGCGCGGCAATTTAATCGAGTCGGAATTGTCTTTGCGGGCGGACCGGCGCCCGCCGCCAACGCCGTCATCTCAGCGGCCGCCGCTTCGTTTTTACGCGCTGGCTGCCAAGTCGTCGGTATCAAGCATGGCTATTCTCGCTTGATCGGGTACGACGGCGAGAAACGGCTTGTGGAAGGGACCGACTACTTGATGCTTGATCATCCGATCCTCAAACGAACGCGAAATTCACAAGGCATCATCATCGGGACGGCACGCACGAACCCGGGCAAGCATGTCTCTTGCCCCGCCGATTTGGACGACCCCGAAAAAACCGCTGCGCTGAACCATGTTTATCGGGCGCTTCGTACGTTGAAAATTGAAGCACTTGTTTCGATCGGCGGCGACGACACTCTCAAGACGGCCAACAAACTCGTTTTGTTTCAGCAGCGGCTTCCTGAGTCCGAAACCCGCATCCCGATCGTTCACCTTCCCAAGACGATCGACAACGACTATCACGGCATCGATTTTACTTTTGGCTTTTTCACTGCCGTTGATTTTCTCGCGTCCGAATTACGTAATTTAATTTACGACGCAGAAGTAACCCAGTCGTACTTTATTGCCGAGACGATGGGGCGCAGCGCCGGCTGGCTTGCCTATGGGGCGGCCATCGCCGGAGAATCGAGCCTCGTCATCAGCGTCGAGGATATCGCGGGCAGTTATCTCATTTCGGAAACACATACCAACGAACAAGGTCAATTGACCACGCGGCCCATCATGAATATCGAGCGGGTCGTCAATCGCATCGTCAAGTCGATGCTGGCGCGCGAAGCCGAAGGCAAAAATTACGGCGTCATCGTCTTGGCTGAAGGTCTGTCCGAGTTTCTTCCGCTCGATTTTGTTCGTGGTGTTTCACGCGATGAACACGGTCACATTTCCATTTCCGAGATTGATCTTTGCTCCGTATTTACAAAACTAGTCGGCAAAGCTTACAAACTCGCGACCGGCAAAGATCGCAAAATCAAAGGTCTGCAACTTGGGTACGAATCGCGCTGCGCAAAACCTCACGCGTTCGATGTAATGTTGGGAAGTCAGCTTGGTGTGGGTGCTTATCGTGCCCTTGCCGAAAAACAGCTTGACGCCGTGATGGTCTCAGTCTCCGGGCAACTGGAGTTGTTTTACGAACCGTTTAAAAACTTGGTCGACGCCGAGACGCTCGTCACGCGCGTCCGCTACATCCAACCCGGCAGCGACTTCCACCGTCTCGCTCGCTTTCTCGAAACGCACGTCAACGACTAATGGCCATTCAAAAATGAAATCGTTCCCTCGCCCCGGCTTCCAGGGAAAGGGCAGGGTGAGTGGCTTGGTTTCAGTGCTTCCGCAAGCGCCGTTGCAGTCGGCCAAACCTCGGTTTACGATGACGTTTCACTTGCGGTCCTTTCCCAGGAAAATTTCCCTATTATGCACAAGCTTCCTGCGACGATGATGGCCATTCGAAAACTGCGCGGCCAGCCCGGTTTGGATTTTTGTTCCGACGTACCGCTTCCCAAAATCGGCCCACGTGACGTGCTGATCGGCGTAACTCACGCTGGTATTTGCGGCACCGATCGGCACATCTACGAATGGGATCGTTGGAGTCAAAATCGAATCAAGCTCGGGATCACGACAGGCCACGAATTCGTCGGGCAAGTCCTCCAAGTCGGTCAATCCGTCAACCGCACAACGGTCGGTCGCCGCGTCAGTGTGGAAGGACACGTCGGCTGCCAAGTCTGCGAACCATGTCGAACGGGCAACGGTCACATTTGCGAAAAAGTTCGCATCCTGGGAATCGACACCAACGGCGGCTTCGCCCAGTACGCCGCAGTTCCGGAAGAAAACGTTTGGCACATTCATCCCGACATCCCCAACGAGATTGCTGCAATTTTTGATCCGCTGGGGAATGCGGTCCACACAGTGATGACGGCTGGCGTCAGCGGACAGACAGTGCTCATCACGGGAGTCGGCATTATTGGATTGATGGCGGTTAGCGTCGCCAAAGCCGCCGGGGCCAGTCGCATCTTTGCAACCGACGTGGACGCAAAACGATTGCAACTTGCCCGGCAACTTGGCGCCGATGCAACATTTCTCGCGACCGAAGATTGGGTTCCCCAAGTCCGCGCGGCAACCGGCGGGATGGGGACGCACGTTCTTTTGGAAATGAGCGGCAACGGCCAAGCCATTCGTAGCGGACTCGACGCGTTACGCGGCGGCGGTCGGGCAGCATTGCTCGGGATCCCCGCTAACGATGTCGCATTGGACTTGCCACGACACGTGATCTTCAAAGGTGCCACGCTGCTGGGCATCAATGGACGGCGGATGTTCGAAACATGGTATCAAATGGAAAACCTCGTCTTATCAGGCCGATTGAATCTTAAACCAATCATCACGCACGTCATTCCTATGCAGGACTTCGAGTCGGGTCTCAAGATGATGCAATCCGGCGAAGCAATCAAAGTCGTCTTGAAAATCCCGCAACCGAAGGATGTCGAATGCCAAACGGAGAGTTCGATCGGCGCTGCCGTGAGCTAGTTCAATCGCTG
Organism: Planctomycetota bacterium; assembly: GCA_031376585.1. Classification (GTDB taxonomy): domain Bacteria; phylum Planctomycetota; class Planctomycetia; order Pirellulales; family Pirellulaceae; genus JANMEB01. The sequence continues at coordinate 3,960 of JANMEB010000529.1, forward strand.
GATGAATCCGGCCAGCGCAAACCTTTCTATAGTCTTTCGTCTCCGATGCGGCCCATCGTCCGCATCCATGGCAAAGGCGAAGTACTCGTCCTCTGCGCGAACAATTACCTGGGCTTGGCCGATCATCCCGAAGTCATCGCGGCCGGCATTCAAGGCCTCAAAGATTACGGCGCAGGAACCGCGTCAGTTCGCTTTATTTGCGGCACGCTCGAATGCCATCGTCGACTAGAGTCCAAAATCGCTCAGTTCGTCGGCACCGAAGCATCGCTGTCTTACGTGAGTTGTTGGAATGCCAACGAAGCATTGTTTCAAACGCTCGTCGGTCCCGAGGACGCACTCTTTTCTGATGAACTGAATCACGCCAGCATCATCGACGGCCTGCGACTCATGGCGAAAACCGTCAACAAAAAAGTTTATCGGCATAGCGATTTGGAACAGCTTGAATCGCTGCTTATAGAATCGCAATCGAATTCTTGTCGTTGGGTCGTGACCGACGGCGTGTTCAGCATGGAAGGCGATGTGGCGCGGCTTCCAGAACTCGCGGAACTTTGCCGGCGCTACAAAGCGCTGCTCGTAGTCGATGATTCGCACGGCGTCGGCGTGCTTGGCAAAACGGGCCGCGGGACACCCGAACATTTTGGCTTGCTTGGCGAAGTCGACATTCTCACCGGAACGCTTGGAAAGTCCCTCGGCGGCGCGGCCGGCGGGTATATCGCCGCTTCAAAACCAGCAATCGAAGTCCTCGAGCAGCGCGCCAGGCCAAGCCTCTTTTCCAATGCGCTTCCCGCAACGGTCGCGTACAGCGCGCACAAAGCCATTGAGATTGTGGAAAACGACCCATCGTTTGTCGCGCGGCTGCACGCCAACGTCAAACGAATTCGAGATGGTTTGGCCAAGCTCGGATTTCATTGCACTCCGTCGCCGACCGCCATCATTCCGATCATGATTGGTGACGAAGCCGAAGCGATAAAGAAATCCGCGCGGCTGTTTGAAATGGGCGTCATGGTGATCGGATTCGGTTTTCCCGTCGTCCCCAAAGGCGCCGCTCGCCTTCGCGTCCAAGTCTCCGCCGCCCTCACCGACGCCCACATCGACCGCGCCCTCGACGCGTTTGCAAAACTGTAGTCGCGGTCAATCGATTCAAGACGCCGAGGACGTTTTACCTGGCAAGTCCGCCGCGGCGGATCAGCCCCTGATTCTCACTGACCCAAGCGCATGGGACAATAAACATCCTGAACTTCTTCTGGGTTTCCATGCCCACTCAGCCACTCGTTTCACGAAACAGGAGTATGCAATGAACAACAATGGGATCCGTATCTTGTTTGCAATCGCCGCGCTTTATGACTT
>JANMEB010000700.1:0-2294 GCA_031376585.1 Planctomycetota bacterium
CCTGCACAAAGGATGATCGCATCGCTGCCCCAGCCCAGGATTTCGGCTTTGCCAGACTCAATCGGCTGAAGCGGTCGCGGAAGATCAACCGCATTATCTTTTGGATAGCGAATCGCGCACGGGCCATCTTGTTGCAAAGCGAAATCGAGCATGGCGCCAATATCGTTCGCGTCACCGGGAGCCATCACGACCATGTTCGGCAGGATGCGGAGATAGCCCAAATCAAACATGCCGTGATGCGTCGGGCCTTCGGGGCCGGTGAGTCCGGCGCGATCGAGCATGAACGTCACAGGCAAATTTTGCAGGCAGACTTCTTGAAAGATCTGATCGTAGGCTCGTTGCAAAAACGTGCTGTAAATATCGACGATGGGGCGTAGTCCGGCTTTGGCTTGTCCGGCGGCGAAAGCAACCGCGTGAGATTCGCAAATGCCGGTGTCAAAGAACCGCGTCGGAAATTTATCGCGAACCGTTTCCAATTTGTTCCCCTGGCACATGGCCGCCGTCAGCACGGTGGTCTTGGGATTGTGAGCAAGTTGATCCGAGATCGCATCGCTCGCATGGTCGGTATAAGCTTTGCGCGACGATTTGGCTTTTAGCACCGCTTGGTTGCCTTGTCGCTCAAACGATGGCGGCGTGTGAAAGTAAACGGGATCTGCGGCGGCGGGCTCGAAGCCAAAACCTTTCTTGGTGATAACGTGCAACAAGACAGGTCCTTCGATCTGCCGAACCATTTTCAAGTACTTGCGCAGGATGGTGATGTCGTGGCCATCGATCGGCCCGAAATAGCGGAAGCCGAATTCCTCAAACAACATGCCACCGCACAAGCCGGCTTTGACGCCTTCTTTAATCTGCGCCAGCAAGCGTTCCGTCGGGTCGCCAAACACCGGGACATGATTAAGTAAATTGACGACTTCGGATTTCAGTCCTTTGTAAAAGGAGGTCGAGCGGACTCGATCCAAGTATTTTGCCAGGCCGCCGACGCGCGGGCAGATCGACATTTCGTTGTCGTTCAGGATGACGAGCACATTGCTATTAAGTTCGCCGGCGTGGTTGAATGCTTCGAATACGATTCCCGAAGGAAGCGCGCCGTCTCCAATTACTGCCACTGCGCGGCGATCGGATTGGCCTTGCAGGTCGTCGCCGTTTTTCAAGCCCACGATTGTGGAAACGCTGCAACCGGCGTGACCGGTCATGAACAAGTCATACGGGCTTTCCTTTGGATTGGGAAAGCCCATCAAACCACCTTTGGTCCGAATCGTCGAGAACTTGTCGTAGCGCCCTGTGATGAGTTTGTGTGGATAGATTTGATGACCCGTGTCCCAAATCAATCGATCGTGGCTGAAATCATAAATGCTGTGCAGGGCCAAGCACAATTCGACGACGCCAAGATTCGATGCAAAGTGCGCCGGACGGACGCTCAACAGCGTGTAAAGCTTTTCGCGAATTTCGTCCGCCAAGCTCTTCAGTTGCTCGACCGTCATGGTATGAAGTTCGAGTGGCGAGCGAAGTTGAGCAAGGGTGTTTTGCATGGGTTGTGCCTAATTAACTTTTGCGGTCGATAAGACTGTGAACCAAGTTTCGTAGCGAATCAGCACTTCGGCCAAAGCCTTCCAAGTGCTGAAGGGCCAATTCGATCAGCCGGCGCGATTGCTCGCGGCTTGCGGCATCGCCGACGAGTTGTGGATACGTCGACTTTCCGCGCTGCTGATCTTTTTGGGTTAGCTTGCCCAGTTCAGCCGTGCGTCCGTGAACGTCGAGCAGATCATCGACGATCTGAAACGAGAGCCCAAACAAACGACCGAATTCGGACAAGTGTGCTGTTCGCGTCGCGTCGGCGCCTGCCGTCGCGCCACCCAAGTACGCTGCAGCCGAAAACAACGCGGCCGTCTTGCGAACGTGAATGGATTCCAATTCGTCTATTGTAAGCAGTCGGTTTTCCGCTGCCAAATCAGCGGCTTGACCCCCGATTAAATGGCTTGCGCCAGCGGCCGTGGCCAGAACTTGGACGCAGCGGAGGGCCGTTTCAGCCGGCTGCACGTTGGTTGCGAGAATTTCAAAGGCTTGGGTTAGCAGTGCGTCGCCGACCAGGATCGCGGTCGCTTCGTCGAATTGAATATGGCAAGTGGGTCGGCCTCGTCGCATCGCATCGTCGTCCATCGCCGGAAGATCGTCGTGAACCAGCGAATACGTGTGGATCATCTCAATCGCGCACGCAGCACCGATCGCAGTCTCAATTCGACCACCACAAGCTTCATTTGCGAGCACTACGATCAGCGGTCGCAGCCGTTTGCCCG
>JANMEB010000724.1:0-31696 GCA_031376585.1 Planctomycetota bacterium
ATGGTGCGGGATCGGGCCCAGGTTATCGAAGAATTTTGAATAGACTGGCCAGCGTCGATATTGATTCCACATGGTTGCGCCGATCATTCGCGGTCCATTTTCGGCGACCGCATCGCGCATTAAAAACTGATTGTTTTCGAAAATGCAAAAGCTCAATCCTTCGTGCCATTGTCGGTTTTCGTTGGCCGCTTCCGTGGTGCTGGAAAACCACCGTTCGTCGATTCCGCCTCGATCAGCGCCCAGAGCATAATAGTCGTCTGGATGAAGTTTAATTCGACGGCCCGGATGCAAAAAACTACGCGGTACCCACGTCGGCGTCAGTCGCAAAATGCCTTGCCCCGCATCGAGCGCTCGATCCAGCGCGAAGGAAACATTATCCTTGGAATTGGGTTTGGTGACGCTCATGGATCAAAATCCTCGAGTGGGAAGTAGATGTGGACTTTGGTGAATTGTCGCGGACGTGTGTTGTGGGACCGGGCCAGCAGTTAGGATGTTTTATTCGCTTTTTGCCCTAATCGCAACCAACGCACTGTTGGGCCAACCAATTCAATGAAAAACACGTGCGTTTCTAATTCCTTAAAACCTTGGACGTATGCGCATGTCGAATAAAACTTGGCAGATCGTCGATCTTGAATCGCCGTCTGATTCAGTGACATCGGGCGGAACATCAGAGCTGGGCTTTGTGCATCGAAGGTTAAAGGGCGGGCTACGCGAAGGCGTCGACTTGATCGACGTCCATTGCGGTCGGCTATGTTTTTCGATCATTCCGACGCGTGGCATGGGGATTTGGAATGCGACGTGGGATCAAATCGAATTCGGTTGGCGTTCGCCCGTTGCCGGACCGGTCCATCCGTCGTTCGTGCCTTTGTATGACCCCAGCGGTCTCGGTTGGCTCGACGGATTCGACGAGTTGTTGGCCCGCTGCGGGCTGTATAGCAACGGTGCCCCCGAATTCGACACCTCCGGGAGATTGCAACATCCGTTGCACGGAAGAATCGCCAATACTCCGGCCCAGCGCGTCGAAGTTCAAATCGACGAACACGAAAAATCAATTGAAGTTCGAGGCACCGTCTTGGAATCGCGATTCCATTTTCAAAAGTTGGAATTGACGACTGTGTATCGCTGCCAGTTGAATCAGCCAAGCATCTTGATCAAAGACGACGTCACCAATCGTTCCGGCGGTCCCGCGACGTTTCAGTTGTTGTATCACTTTAATTTTGGTCCTCCTGTTTTGGACGAGGGAGCGAAGCTCATCGCGCCCGTGCGCGAAATCGCTCCGCGAGACGTTGTCGCCGCGAATGCCATCGATTATTGGGATTCGATTTCCGCATCACGGCCCGGTTCATCCGAACAAGTTTTCTTTATGCAGTTGCTTGCGGACGCGAACCATCGAACTTCTGTGTTGCTGCACAATTCCAAAGGCGACATTGGAGTTGGGCTTTCCTACGTCACTTCCCATCTGCCGTGTTTTACCTTGTGGAAAAACTTGGACAGTGTGCAAAACGGTTATGTTGTGGGGCTGGAACCGGCAACAAACTATCCCAACGTCCGGAGCTTTGAGGAAAAGCATAATCGCGTCGTGACGCTGGCGGCCGACGAAAGCTACAAAATTGAAGTGGAACTGGCGTTCTACCATGGCAATCAAGCTGTTACTGACGAAGTGCGTCGAATTCAAGCGTTGCAAACGCTTGCGCCCCATCGGCTGAATTGGCCGTCACCGACCTATTCTCCGATCGTGACGGATGCAGCGAATGCCTGATTGCGTTTCGAGGCGAACGATTCCCGAGTTGTCGATCGCGGACGAGTCCTTTGGTTCAGGTGACCTTGCGAGATGGCCGATGAATCGTGTAGGTATCGCGGCGTACTGGAACTTGGCTCTCACGAGGACGTCAATTCATGAATGCACTTGCAAAGCTCGAACTGCTGGCATTCCACGTGCTGTTATTTGCTGTGCTCATACCGATGGTAGCGGGCGACGACTTTGCCGCCGCAAAAAGCGACTTGCAGAATTACGAAACGCAACTCAACGCGGTTTTGCGCACTCGGTTCGACGAAGAAAAAGCGTACGTGCATGAGGTGATTGAGCTCGTTCAAGCCGGCAAATTGCCTCGCAAACTCGTGGACAAGTCCTTTCTATGGGTTCGAAAGCATCACGGGTCTGACAACCATTCATTCGTCTATTTTGAGCGAGTTTTGAGGCTTCAAGCCACAACATTGCGATTTCAAGTCCCCGCATTTGACTACGACGTTTATGACGCATCAAACCGTTAGTGCGTTCGGCGAATTCAAGGCGTAAGCAATCTGCATCAAACAAGATTGTTGCCAGCCGTCTCGGTTTGCCAGCGAGTATAAGCTGTGGCGATTTCCGTGTTGGCTTCGGCATCTAATCGCCCACTCATCGCACCAGCGTTTTCAGAAATTTGTTCGGGACGTTTGGCACCGCACAACGCCGCCGTGATCCCCGGTTGATGGATCGTCCAGTTCACAACGATTTGTGCGACGGTGCGATTTAGTCGCGTCGCAATTGCCCGAATCACATCGACGAAATCTTGATTGGCCTCCCAAAGTTTGCCTTGGAATATCGGATAACGCTTTCGCGAATCTTTCACGTCGAAAACGTAATTTCGGTCTAATCGCCCGGCCAAAAGTCCTTTCATTAACGGCCAATAAGCCATCACAGAAACATTGTTTTCCTGGCACCACGGCACTACATCAGTTTCGATTTCACGCTGCAAAATATTGTACTTGAGCTGAACCGCCGACAACGGGCATACACCGTGAAACATTTTTATCTGTTCAAGCGAAGCGTTCGAAAGCCCGACTGCGATAGTTTTCCCCTGGCGCCTGAGGTCAGCCAATGTTTCGGCAGATTCCGCCAAAGCGACAGCAGGATCAGGCGAGTGTAAATACAGCAGTTCAACACAGTCGGTTTGTAGACGCCGCAAGCTAATATCAACTTGTCGCCGAAGGGTGCCGCTTCGGCCGTCAATTACGCGATTTTTTTGCGTGTCATACAATATTCCGCATTTGGTCGCCAACGTGATTTCACGGCGCCGCGCTCCTAGCGATTTGGCAAGCAGCATTTCGCTTTCGCCATCGAAACCGTAACAATGCGCCGTATCGAAATGCGTCACTCCGTGTTCCAAAGCAGATCGCAAAGTGGCAATGCTGTCGGCTTCATTCACCCAAAGACTTGAGATACCCGCGATTGGCCAGCAGCCCATTGCCACGGGAGAGACGCCGATTTCGGATAGACCGATGGCTCGCAATAACGACATGCGGGTTAACTTAGAAATGACCCCGACGGGACTCGAACCCGTGTTACCGGCGTGAAAGGCCAGTGTCCTAGACCGCTAGACGACGGGGCCAACGTGCGTTTCCGCTAGCTCGCTAGAATAATCGCCGACGGGTCGGGGCGTCAATACGTCAGCGCGGGGACCGGCGAATTAAGCCCATCCGCTATGCATTTGAAGAAGCCGACTGAGTCAACGACTAGTTTTCGTCAGTCGATTCGGCATGCGATGAGCGATTTCCTCGCTGCTCATTTTCGCCCCGTTTGATCGCGTCGTACACTTCTCGACGGTGTACGGGAACTTCCTTCGGCGCTTCGACGCCCAAGCGAACTTTGTCGCCTCGGATTTCGACGACTACGATCGTGATGTCGTCGTTAATTACGATGCTTTCGTTTTTCTTACGCGAAAGTACTAACATGGTCCATTCCTTTGTTGTCGAGCGTTCCGCCGTTTACTTCTCGCTCACTCGTTTCCAATCAATCGCCTCATGCCGACATAGTTTTCGATCAGGGGGTTGACAGGGGCTTGCAAAACTGTTTTGCCCCATTCACTCTACGACTGAAATGATGATAGTCAACAAAAGGGGCCCTTTTCAACGTGGTTTTCGCCTAGCCGGGGGCGGATTTTACAGATTATTGGGCCTGGTTTGGGCCTTGGCGGTTGTGCCGCCGTTGTACTCGCGCGACAGTTTGGCAAATTGGATCGTCCAGGGTTCCCGGACATGATGCCGACAGCCAATAATGGCAGTCATCTATGACAACTCCGCTTCCACTTTTCGATACACACGCACACTTGGAAGACGAGAGTCTGTTCCAGCAATTGGACCATGTTATTCATCGTGCGACGGAAACTGGAGTGGTCGGAATGGTAGCCATCGGTACGACCGCCGCAACGAGCCACCGCTGTGTTGAAATTGCCTCCACGTATTCCAATGTTTGGGCTGCCGTAGGCATCCATCCCAACGACTGTAACGAAGCAGCGGTCGGCGATTGGGACCAAATCGTGGAACTTTCCCGCGCGCCCAAAGTCGTAGCGTTGGGCGAAACCGGGCTTGATCGATATTGGGATCGCGCGCCATGGAACGTGCAAGTCGATTACTTTCGGCGGCACATTCAATTGTCGGAGGAAACCGGACTCCCACTCGTCATCCACATGCGAAATTGTGAAGCCGAAATGTTGGAGGAGCTTGCGAAAGTCGCTCGCGGCCAAAAGCTGCGTGGCATCATGCACTCGTTCACGGGCTCCGCCGAGGGTGCAAAATTGTTTCTCGAATACGGACTGCACATTAGCTTTGCCGGAATGGTGACTTTTCCCAAATCCGAAGCGCTTCGTGCCGTGGCCGCGCAAATCCCGCATGACCGTTTGCTGATTGAAACGGATAGCCCTTACCTTTCGCCTCATCCGCATCGCGGCCAGCGGCCCAACGAACCAAGTCTAGTTGTCTACACCGCCAAGTGCTTGGCCGAAACCAGAAATGTGCCTGTCGCTGAATTGGCATTCGAAACAACTGCGAATGCGCGGCGATTATTTGCGTTGGAATAGGTTGAGCAACGAACCGAGTTCGCGCAACTCGATTTAATAATTAGACGTTGGCCAAGATATGCAGGATATCGCCATCGCGAATCACGTAATTCCGCGCTTCCTTTCGCATCATATTCTGAGCCTTGATTTCGCGTTCGCTGCCGACCCGAAACAGATCCACGCAATTCATCGTTTCTGCCCGCACGAACCCCTTGGCTAAGTCGGTGTGGATTCCCGCAGCGGCTTCTTCCGCAGTGCCACCCTTGCGGATCATCCAGGTGCGGACTTCCTTCTCACCCGCCGTAAAAAACAGCATTTGTCCTGACGCATCCATGATTTCACGAAGCAGTTCTTCACGATCAAACAGTTTTAGTCCCATTTCCGCACAAAACGCCGATCGTTCCGACTCCGGCATTTGTTGCAATTCCAATTGCAATGCCACGGGGAACACAGTCTTTCGCAGTGCCGGATCAAGTTTTTCCAACTGGGAATCCGCAACGGCTTGATCGTCGGAAACATTGATCACATAAAAGCGTGGCTTTTCCGTCAGCAATTGAAACGATTTAATCGCTCGAGATTGTTCGGTCGACAGCGCTAAATCGCGCATCGCTTTTCCCGACTCAAGCTCCGCCAACAATGGCTCAAGCGATTGGAGCTCGGCCAATTCTTGCTCGCGATTGGGACGCGGTTTTTTCACCGACTCTCGCAGTTTCTCCACGCGGGTCGTCACGATTCCCAAATCCGCGAGCAACAGGTCTTCTTCAAATGACTGCAGGTCGTTGGCGGGGTTTGCACCCGCATAAGCACCGACTACCACGACCAAACAGCCCGCTTCGCGAATTTGCGCGAGCTTGCCGGCGCTTCCCTCATGCGAGCGGGCCAAGCCAGGCGTGTCGACGATATTCAACGATGCTTGGGTGATCTTTTTGGGTTGATAAATTTCGCACAACAAGGGTATTCGCGGATCGGGAACAATCGCCGTCGCCATCTGCATCAGATGGGCCATTGCCGGATCGGGTGCCACTCCTGTCAAGAATTGGAACAACGAACTTTTCCCTGCACCTTGATAACCAACAATGCCAATTTTCATCTTTTTACTTCGTCAATCCTGCTGGTGTAACGTGCTGTTCCAAAATTGCGAGCGACGCCTCGACTTGTTGCATTTCGACTGAGGTCAACTCGCGCTGGGAGAATCGTACCCAATAAAACTTGTCGACAACAGACTCGATGCTGGTTCCAATGACGGCAGCCTGCTGGTGTTGGGCAAAAAATTGGGTGGCGATTTGGCCAAACTCACGAGCCGTTTGAAACGAAAACCGCTGGAGCCCAGGTCGCTGTAGGATGCGCAAGAATCGTTGAAAAAAAGCCACTTCCTTGGCGACTGAGTCGTCACCAGCCATCCATCGTCCCAGCCTTGGAGCGACCAACGAAATCGCCCTCCCCAAAATCTTCTTGAACGAAGTCGATTGAATGGTGACTTGGGCGTTGGTTCGAACGCGACGTCGTGATCGAATCCATTGGTTGAACGCGACCAGGCCGCTAATTAACGTTATGAGCAACAGGATGTAAAAAATTGTCGATTTATGCCACTGGCCTTTAGTGGTGAATATCTGCCATTGCGATTGCCAATAGCGAAGCGAAAAGTATTGCCAGATATTTCGAAACGGATTGCGCACGAACGACTGAAACGCCGAATCGCGCTGTTTGGCTGAGTTCAGGCCCATGACGTACGTGTTCCAGAAATCTCGGGCTGCGGTCAATGGAGTTGTCGGAGTGACATCGTTCGATACAGGGGTCGCGTCAAGCCGCAACCAAGCCCCCGCTGCGCTTGCTTGGCCGTTGCGAAACCAAGCTTGGGGACAATCTTCTGGTTCAATGTAGGCTTCAACCCAAGCATGGGCATTTCGCTTTCTTACGACATACGATTCAGTTTCCTCGTCAAAATCACCGCCGTGGAAACCGACGACAACACGCGCCGGAATTTTCTGGCTGCGCAGCATTAGCGCCAACGCCGACGCGAAAAATTCGCAATGCCCGCGACGCTTGTTGACCACGAAATCTTCGATGTGATCGAGCGAATTGTCCCAATGGATGTTGCTGAAATCGAGCGTGTACGTAAACCCACCTTTCGTCAGCAAGTAGTCCGTGAGGGCTTGGGCAACCGCAATTGAGTCGCGACGGTTTGACAATCGAGCGGCCTCTTGTTCGGCCAATTGAATTAGTCCAGGATAGCGCGATGGCTCAAGATAGGTGTACCGAGAGAATTCCGCAGGTTGATTCTCCAGTCGAAGAGAATTGCTGTTTCGCAAATCGCCATGTGGAAACGCTGGCAAAGGTTGACGGTTTCGGCCTATGGGAATTGCCAAATCATATTGAAACGGCACGCCCATCTCATTCGGAAAACTACCCATTTGGCTCAATAGCGATAGCTGGACGTTCCATTCAATTTCCGCAGGAGTGCTGGCCAGACGCATGGCGGGAAGGATCGTATGAAGCAAAGGATCCTGAGTCGGTTGAAGCTTAATAGACTGCACAATGAAATCTCTCGTCCAGAGCCCCGGAAGCGAGTTTCTTCCCTCAGTAATTGCCGCATCATTTGGCGCGCTCCAGCGAGTCTGATTATTTTTGATCAACAAGGTCCCCAAAGGCATTCCGCGCAAATAGGGTTGAGCTGGCAACTCGAAGCGACGATTCATATTCGAATCGAAAAACGTTGCTTCCAAAACGACTTCGTTCGACAGATAAATTTGAACGTTTTCTTCTAGGTCCATCGTGCGTGACGCCCCAGGCAATTGTTCGGAGGTGAGTTGACTGCCGATCCAGGTTATTTCATCGCGCGGAATCAAGTAAAACGTCACGGCGGCGAAACCGATGGATACAAGGCCGAGGGCGAAGACTTGGCGAATCATCGAACTCAAAGGGCGACGATTCGGATAGATCTGATCGTGCATCACCAAGATCAGCGGGACTTGGTCTCTGGGCTTCGACGGTTCCCCGAGCCCCATCGAATCTAGCGTTCGCCGATTTGCCGTTCGAATTTGATGCGTTTGCGAATGGACCTGCAAAATGACCATCGCGATTGCGCTGAACAGCAGATAACTCAAAAAAACAATTCCGCCCTCGAATCGAATATTGAACGCGGCCGCAACTACGATCTGCAACAAACTCAAGACGAGAATTTGCCAATAGACTCGCGGCGTCTTGTACTGAAAAAGCAATACTATTTGTAGGTAAATCAGCAGGTTCGCAATCATCACCAGTTGTTGAGGGCTGTCCGAGTGAAAAAAACCGCGCAAGGCAATTGCCGTGACAAGTAACGCGACTACATTCGCGACCCAGCGGCTAAGCCGAATCCATTGCAGCCAATCGTTCAGTACGAACGACAGAGTCGCGGCGGAGACCGCCAAAGCACTTAGGCCAAAATTCTGTTGGCCAATCCCGAGCAGGCTCCCACTGCAAGCGACCAGAACAAGCATGATCAACTGCTGAATGCGATCCACGATAAGCATGGTGAAATAACACGCAATCTTGCTTGCGTCAGTCCTCCACGACGGGTGCGACTATGAGCGAATTGTCGATCGGCAACCCGGAGTAATCGAGCAACATAGGCAGTGAGAACATTTCGCGAAACTCGTCAGATTCAACTTGGACCCAACGTAGGCTTGATTCCCAAAGATTTTCATTTGCTTCCAAGTCTTTAGATTTCCGCAACGCTTGGATCTCTGACGAGTCGCGAGTGGTGACCACAATGAGCGGAGTTCCCGGCGAGACCTTGGCGGATAATTCCCGTAAGTTTTCGAATATCACATCAAGCGGGGTGGGCTGCACGTTGGCTAATTCCTTCATGACGGAACCTACGAACTCTCCGGGCACTTGATTTGTGAAAAGGCAGGACCGTTCGCCGCAAATGGCAATGGCGACTCGCCCATGAATCGAATAGTTCAGACGAGCGAGTGCCGTCGCAACAAAACTGGCCGCAAGTTCCATCAACTCAATCGGCTTTCCGCTTTCGACGGTCGGAGTAAACATGTCCAACGCTAAAGCAAAATCGCGGTCGGTCGGTTGGTCAAATTGTTTTACAGTAAGCTGTCCACGTTTGGCCGAGCTTCGCCAATGGATTGATCGCAGGCTATCTCCGTGTTGCCATTTCCGTAATCCAAAGAATTCATCGGGCAACCAACCTCGCCGCCGTTCGGCAGACGCCGTGCCCACGGCCAACGCGCCCAAACGCTTGTCCCATTTCGGTTTTAGTTCTCCCAGTCGTGGTGCCACATACAACTCGGCAGAATCCAATTGATGAAACCAAACGAGGACTAACCCAAAAGGATATTTGCAGGCGACCTTAACCGGGCCGACTCGATAAATGCCGCGCTCGGCAAAAAGACATCGATAGGAAACGTGTGTCTTGTGCCCGGGTTCTACCGAAACCGCAATTGTGTCAACGGACTTTGTAGGGGGTTCGCCAGCGGGGGGAACGACGCGTTTGATAAAGTCCGTCAGCACGATATTCCAAGCCGCAAACGTGCGTGAATCGTTCTGCACTTCCAATTCGATAACGGAGGCTCTGCCGGCAAACAACCATTCGGGCAAGGAATGCCTTACGCTGATCCGGCGCATTAATGAAACTGACATCCGCCAATTGAATAGCAGCGCGGGGATCATCATCGCGGCGAGCATGACCAGCAAGTTGATCTGTCGGAGAATGGAACCAACGACCACGAACGCCAAGATGGCTATGAATGACCAACCTTCACGAGTGAACACAACACGGCGGCGAGTGCGACGATATTCGGACATGTCAGCAGAAACCGTTTCTTGGACTAGCCAGGTGCTGTAATTTCAGTCAATATCCGCCGAATTACAGCTTCTGTCAGGTTGCGCTGATTTTCATACGCGAAACTTTTCGTAAGCACGCGATGGGCCAAGACTGGCACCGCCAACTTTTTGACATCGTCGGGAACCACATAATCTCGCCCCTCGACAAAGGCAAACGATTGTACAGCGCGATACCATAACAAGATGCCACGAGTACTTGCGCCGACACTCAAATCTTTCGATTCCCGAGTTGCGTGGACGATGTCCAGCAGGTAGCGGGAGATTGAATCATCGACGCGCACCTCGCGCACGGCACGTTTGATTTCGGCAAGATCCTCGGGCGAAGCAACTGCCGACAATTGTTCAATGGGTTCACCTGAACGATGCGTCTTGAGGATCTCCTCTTCAAACTGCCGTTCGGGATAACCGACGGAAATCCGCATCAAGAATCGATCGAGCTGACTTTCGGGAAGTACATAAGTCCCTTCGTATTCGAAGGGGTTTTGCGTGGCAATCACCATGAACGGTTCGGGCAGCTTATGTGTATATCCGTCCATGCTCACTTGTCGCTCGCTCATGGCCTCGAGCAAGGCACTTTGCGTACGAGGCGGCGCCCGGTTAATTTCATCTGCCAAGACAAAGTTGCAAAAGATCGGCCCGCGATTAAATGAGAACTCCCCGGACGATGTGTTGTAAATCGTGCTGCCCAGAATGTCGCTTGGTAGCAAATCGGGGGTGAACTGAACTCGACAGAACTTGCCGGCCACGCTTTGCGAAAGGGCTTTGCCCATCAGCGTTTTGCCAACGCCCGGAACGTCTTCCAACAAAACATGTTCGCCCGCCAATAGCGCGGTCAAGCACATTCTTGCTACGTCACGCTTTCCCAAGACGACTCGACTGATGTTGTCCTCGAGCCGACGAACGATGGGGTAGAGTTGAGCGTTAGAAGTGTGCGTCTCGGTTGACATAGAATCGATGTTTCTCGTTATGGTTGACGATCGTAATCGTAACGGTTTCGCTAATCATTGTCTGCATGTGATCGCGCAGCGAGATTGGCAGACGAGAACCACCGTTGCCTAGTCAATTTGGATCGAGGAAATTAAAAAGCCCACGTCCGATCGCGGGCTTGCTAATCAGTAGATGGTCGGGCAACTATTTAATTGCCCGTACTTGGAGTCGCAGCGTCCGTAGACCAAGGTAATGTTGAAAAATCACCCCAACGGCTCAGCTCCCACAGCAACAAGATTGTGCCGACCAACATCGCAAGAAACGAGATGAGGATCATCAAGGTATACAAATCGAGCGGCCGTTTGACGTCAGTAGGCACTTCGGTCAAAACTGTGTTGGGCTGTTCGGACAAGGAATCAAAATTTGGTTGTGACATGGTCGCCCTGCAGGACTGGTTTTTGCATGGATTCAGGAATCAAGCGTGCCGAAGCGCGGTTGGGGTCCGATTTGACAACGAGAGCCGAGCCGACGAACTTGCCACCGCGGTGAATTTCGATCTGGTGTCCTTCTCTCAATCCGTCATCCAATCCGACGTTCACAATGACCAGGTTGAGATCGCGATCGACCTCGGCAACCTCGCCGTCTAAGCGTGGCTCGATGCCAGAAATCGGTGCGGTCGGATCGATGTCGTTTGCCTTAATGACTTTCGTCAACGAAGCGTTCTCTTCTGCCAAGCTGGATTCTCGCGATTGAATTGAGCTCAAATGATTTTGCAAAATATATTTTTGGTTGGTCAAGCTGACGACTTCGTTCTTAGCGCCCACGACTCGATCAAGCAAATCTGAATTGAGTTTCGTCATGCGTTCAAGTTCCAAGTCTTGCTTCGCAATCCGAGCTTCTGCTTCACCGAGCCGACTCTGGTAGTTTTCTTTGTCTTGCGAAGCGGTTTGTAATTCTTGCGTCATCGTGTTCGTTTTCTCGATCAGCGATTGCACTTGGCTGTTTGCGGCCGCGATTTGTTGGGTTCGCATAAACTGCTCCGCGCGGACCTTAAGCGCGTTCTCGGTTTGATTCTTGATTGCCGCGTTTCTCGCGAGAGATGCTTTTTCGACCTCGACTTTCATTTCCATTGCCCGGTCTTTCCAGTTCGTGAACGACGCACCGATCATCAAGGCGACCGTAAAAAACGCGACGCTCAAAACTAAATTTAGGATAACGAAAGCTCGGCCAAGCATATTCATTGCAAACCCCTCAAAGCGAATCGGTCACTCAATCAATATCGGTCGTCAAAAACTGGTTAGGACATCGCACTATTTAGAAGCGCAGTCTTTAAGGTATCGAATTTCGGCGACAATCCAGTATAGTTACGGCAGGAAAATTGTGTCAACGAAAATGATCCGAATCCGTCGATCTGGCGAAGCCTAGCGACCAAGGCCGATATTCGGATTCTACCAATTCCGCCGGTCTTGACGGTTCAACCCGGTCGTCAGCGTTGTACGGGTAAAGATGTCGGAAAGTCGCCAATTTTCGCGGATTGGCTCGCCTTGTTAACGTTAACCGTGTACCAAATAATAAGTCCCCGGAATCGAGCGTATTAGCAAGAGGCCGCTTTTTTGCGGTCGTCAACACGCCAATCTGGGTAAAACTCATCGAACATCAAATATAAGTCGTCCGCAACGTCGAACATATGGACTAACAAAGCAGCTCGGGCCCACATCCCGTTGCGGGCTTGGCGGAAGTACATCGCCCGAGGATCTGCGTCGATTTCCGTTGGAATTTCACCGACCACGCTATCGCGAGGAAACGGATGCAAGATCGGACAATACTCGCGCAGCCGTGAAACGCGGGCCTTCGTCAATCGAAACGGCTCCAGATCGATCGTGCTGAATTCGTCGTCGTCTTTCGCTGAGTTATGTTCCCTCTGTAATCGTGTCATGTACAGACAGTCGACTTGTCCCAACAGGGGATTTCCATTCCAGTCCGCATCCAGCGACTCAAATGAGTGGAGTTCGACTCCGCGTTCGATCAACGCTTGACGCAACGATTCATCCATCCTCAAGGTCGGATGCGAGGGACTAATAAAGCACATTTTGACGCTAGGAAACTGCGATAGCACGGTTGCCAACGACCGGACTGTCCGTCCGCGACCGATGTCGCCGCAAAATGCATACGTCTTGTTGGCTGGTCCCGTTGTCAACATTGGATATTTGTTTTGCAATTCTGAGAGCCGCGTTGGACGCGTTTCGGAACTCGAATCAAACTGAAACGTCCGCTGAATCGTGTAAAGATCAAGAAGGGCTTGCGTCGGATGTTCGTCCGCGCCGGACCCGCCATTGATGATCGGGACGGCGCGCATTCCGTCGCGCTCCAACCGATTCATCAAATAAGCACAGCATTCCGCAAACCGATTTTCAGGGCTACGCATGATAATGACGTCGAAATAACTGGAAAACATCCGAACTGAATCCATAGGCGATTCGCGTTTGACTTCGGACGAAGTTTTCGAGTCCCGGACTTCGTTGCAAGTAATGCCAAGAATTTGGCAAGCGGCCATAAAGGACAAAAACGTCCGCGTTGAGGGTTGCGTGAAATACAACATCGCGCGCTTGTGCGAAAGCAACTGGCGGAGGCGATGGCTGCCTTCTTTGTGGCGAGACAATCGTCGAATCAAATCGGCTGAATGAAACAGCTTTTCCAAAAGCCCGCCATTAAATTGGGCTGCGAAAATCAAATGCCGCAGTCGGCCTTCGCGCTGAAAATCCTCGACCTTCATGCGCAAGGAGCGATCCAGCGACGACCGAAATTCCAGCAAATCCATGGTACTCCACCCCTCAATCGAATATTAATGCAGAATACCCCAACTGAGAACCAGGGACCATGGCCAACGCAAGATTCCGCCTTGAATCGCGGCGGTCAGAAGACGTGCAACGCTTCGTCGAATACCGAAACCTGCAAAGGAACAGCGCTTTGCCCGATCGGCAATTTTCGGGAGGCCAGCCAGGCGGACGATTATCGAACCGCAGACTGGCGCACGATTTTTAATCCGACTGAAAGCGCCGCGTCGGATTCGTTCGTAGCATCAGCCGTGGCACCCGCTGCGACTTTGGCGGCCGCGTGAACTTCGACGTCGGGCTTCACGCCGTTATTCTGAATGGCTTCACCATTCGGTCCGAAGAATTTAGCCGTCGTCAATCGAATGCCGCCGCCGGAAACGCTCAACGGGAAAATTCCTTGCACGCTTCCTTTGCCGTAGCTGCGAGTGCCGACGATCCGGCCTCGTTTATGATCCGCGATCGCAGCGGCAAAAATTTCGCTGGCGCTAGCGGAATTTTCGTCAACCAAAACTACGAGCGGGACGTTCCAAGTTCCTTTGGGAACGGCATGATGGACGAAGTCCTCCATAGGATTTCGACCACGCGTTGAAACGACGATTCCCGATTGCAGAAATCGATCCGCGATCTCGACCGACGAGCTCAGTAAGCCGCCGGGATTTCCCCGGACGTCAACGATCAAGCCGGCAAGGCCCTGCTGATTCATCCGCAAAATCGCGGCATCAAAATCCCGCGTGGTCGTCTTTTGAAAGCTCGCGATGCGGATGTACCCGATTCCCGGTTCGATCATACGGGCGTCAACGATGCTGGGAATCTCGACTTGTCGACGGACCAGGGACATTCGTTGCACCTGACTTCCTCGCTGAATCGTCAACACGGTGGCAGTTCCTTCAAGGCCTCGCAATAGGTCGGCCGCTGCCTCGCTGCCTACTTTTTCTGTCAGTTGATTGTCGACCGCCAATATCAAATCGCCAGGTTGAAGACCTGCTTTGCCCGCGGAGCCTTCGGGAATCACGCCAACAATCTCAAGCTTTTGAGGCATCGTTTTTAGTTCGACACCCAAGCCAACAAAGTTGCCCTCGATTTGCGACATCGTTTCGTTGAACTGAGTTTCCGTCATGAAACTTGAATAAGGATCGAGCGCGATCATCGAGCCAAAAATGAACTCGTAAATCGTCGCGGCAGGCGATAGACCA
The DNA here is from genome assembly GCA_031376585.1 of Planctomycetota bacterium. GTDB lineage: Bacteria > Planctomycetota > Planctomycetia > Pirellulales > Pirellulaceae > JANMEB01. Next base: position 14,605 of record JANMEB010000724.1, read on the forward strand.
ATCCGGGCCTCCAATTGACGGGCCAAGCTACTGGCAACCACGTAAGCGTCTTGATTGTTCTTCACCGAGAAATGATCCAGAGTTTGGCGAACGAGTTGGCTGGTGGTCGCGGCTTGCAAGTCGGTGATTTGCGGAGCATGAAACTTGATAAAAGCCGGGTCGGAGAGTGCGACTTCTAAACTCTGACCACCCAACGCCGTAATGCGAGCCCAGTCGGGTGTTTGGACGTGGTAGGTTTCTATCTTATTGAGGACTTCGGCATAGACGGCCAGCGCATGGCTGGAATCGGTATCATGAATGGTCGTTCGAAAGCTGATATCGTTGTACCGCCGATTCAGATCGTAGTGAATTTGCGCCAGCAATTGGCGTTGTCGAATCGCGGGGTTATCGGGATTTGAACGAATCGCATCCGAGTAAATTTGGAGTGCTTCGCCCCAACGTTGTTCCTTCTCTAACGAAGTCGTTTGATCGAAAAGCTGATCAAAGTTCGTGCCGCGCCCCGGAATGTTCGGTTGAATAAAGCGAACTGCATTGAGGTCGTCGGCTCGAGCCAATTCCTTGGTGACGCCACAAGCTGCGAAAACTACAAGCGCAAAGCGGAACATCCACCGTACATGGTTGGGCATGGGAATCCTTTCAGGAGCCGCCCGAAGTGTTTCCTTGGAGGCTTGGGAGCGACAAGAAAACGGGGGCGTCAAAAATGTTGGGGCGATTCGGGCATCGGTTGACACCTGAATCAAGCTCTCAAATAATAAAACCTGATTGCCGTTACGTCAAAATTTCGTTGGCTGAATCTGGTCGAATAGTGAAACTTGCCCCGCGCGATTCCCTACAGCTAACAAAGGCCGGAAAACTTCACAGCCCGTATGTTGGGCATTTTGCATCCATGCTCTACACACTACGCGACCCACGGCCGTTCGGTTCATTCGCGGCAAATTGCGCCAACGCAACCGCAATTTCAGCGGGCTAAAGCAAGTCTGTTCGCGAACCTGAGAACTTTCGCCAGATTTTTCCAAGAATGCCGCAAGGTCGGTCCGGTTACGACGAATGGTACATTAGCCATCGATGGTGGTGGTTGAAACCAAGTCCCCGATCGGACATGATTACTCGCGTCCGGTATTTCCCAACCCAACGATAATTAGGTTGTTGTTTTCAGGAGAGAATGGAATGAGCTCGCCAATAGAAGACATCGTCCCGATCGTCGCGATTGTCGGCGCGTTCACGTTTCTGATTGTCAGCACGGTCGCCTATTACGGCTACAAATCGTTTTGTTTTGGTCGGCTAACTGCACTCAAGGAAAAACTCCTTGACGCCGGAATGACAAGCGTGGAGATCGAACGAATTGTAAATGCCGGAACCAAAGAATTTTCGGAACCGATTCAGCAAAAGAAAATTGCCTGAGTACGGAATACAAAACCATTAGGCTCATGGTCAATCGAATTGCTGCTCGGTAGCCGGAGTCTGCGGTGGTGCTTGTTCACCCGTCTTGTTCGGGGAAATTGGCGATTCTTGAGTCACTCCCTCGACGAGTGGATCCTTGTCGGATGGATACTCGATGGGCGTCGAGATCTTGTTTAGCACATGTTGAGTCAAAAGCGTGACGTGTTTGTCGACCAACGATTGGCTGATCCCCGTTTCGAGCCCATCGAACATTCGTTCGATTCGCCTGCGCTGATTGAGGTCGGCGTCTTTGCGGCTCATGAGCCGTTCTTTGGCTTGGGCTAGTCGTATATTGAGTTCGCGCATCGATGGTAGTTTGAGATACTCCTCGTTCAATAGCTTTTCGGCTTTGGCAAATTGTTCCTTTTGCAACGCGATTTCGATTCGGTGCCTTAATGCGGCGCGGCGAACCGCCAAATCAATCACTTGTCCCCGTAAACTTTCAACCACTCCTTCGGCGAAAATGCGAGCGCGGTCACTTGGGATTGCGACCGTTTGTGTCTCGAAGAGGCCGGGAAGGATTGGCCGTTTGGTCGCCAATTGGCCGTTTCTAATAATGATGTAACGAATACCGCTGTCGTCTGCCGGGGGAACGGTGATCGTACCTTTCCAATCCGTCTTGCCCAACAGGTGATAGTTTTCGGTGCCAATGCCAAGTTCGTCGGGGCGAATATGATAGACGTCAAGTCCCGTGATCGGTGTTGGTGTTTTGAATTCTTGCGCGGTGATCGATACCAAAGTCGACTTTCGATCTGGTCGAACCACAATCGCGAGTTTTTTGATTTGCGCACCGCTACGACCTGACAACGGCGCAGGATAAGCGGTGTGAGTAAAACACTTGAGCGTCGAACCAAGTCGTTCTTGAATCATAAGAAATGTAAAGGTGATTGGCTCAACACTGGCCGCTCGATTTTCACGCGTTTCCCGTCGAATGACTGGCACAAAAATATCAGAATCGCGCAACCAAATAGGAGATTTATCATTCGGGACTTCGTGCCAGTTTCCCGCTTCATCTACTTCCATCCGGCGCGACAATTCGGTCGCGCGCGTCCGAACGTAGACCGTTTCGTTGGCCACTCGTTCGATTCGAACCAGTGGCATGAATGATTGTCGCATCGCGGCAAACGCCTGTGCGGGCACACGATCAAGCTCGGCGGCCGATAGCTTCGTGATTGCGCTCCATTGTCGCGTGGGTACATCCAGCGATTGGGACTCCACTGTGAAACCATCGGGCGATTTCGCCAGCCGTATCACGATTAACTTTTCTTGCTCTCGGAGGGCATTATCAACCGCAAGCGTTTTGGTTAACGAAGACAATCCGGAGCGCCAATTTGACTCAATGCGCGAATTCCAAATGACATCTGGCCGCTCACACTTCACCGTCCACCCGCTGTAATCTTCCAGAAGAGCGTCTCGTTCGATTCGGTGATCAATTCGATCACCGATACCGCGGAGGATATTGGACCCGTCGTCAACCAACCACACCAAAACCCTATACGGGTCGTACTCCCAGGATGTTTCTTTTTCGATGGCGTCGACGGCCGACGGGAACGACGGTCCGCTCGGTTTTTGAGTGCCTTGCACTGTCTTGGTCTCATCAGAATGGGACTCCTGGGCGGCATCCTGATTAGCGACCGCAAGCGTTTCGCACCAAGCTACAAAAAATGCGACGGCCATGAAACCGCAAAGGACTTTCGGCAATCGTCGATCAAAGTGCCACATTCGATATTTATTCCTTGGTCCGGCGCTCGATCGTCCACCGGTCAACGTTGTCATAAAGTCGAACCTGCGATTCGCCAAGTCCGTGGACGTTCTTGCGAAACGCGTAAAAGTTAATGGTTTGCCACAACGGCAATACCGTCACTTCAGCACTGCATTGCTCGTGAATTTGCCGCAAAATCTGCCGTGATTGTACCCAATTGCGTGCCGTATCTAATTCCCAAATGAGCTGTCCGATTGTGGGACTGATCTGTTTTGCCAATCCCAATTCACCCAAAACTCGCCGTATGTCAACGAGCGGTTCCTCGATCGTGAATTCGGCATACAAAAGGTCGTAAGCGTCATCGGCTGGTCGCGTTACTCCCGGCGGCAACGGGCGAAGCTCCACATCGCGACCCGCGGCAATCCACATTTGTTGCATCGCTTGGCACGTCACCGTGGCGATCTCGGTATCGGGATGAACGACGATGAGTTTTGGTTCTCGGATCGATTTGTCTTCGTCCAGCCAGGCATTAATCATCGTGTCACTTTCATTTACTCCAATGCCATCCAGTTCAATCTTGCGATTCTTTATCAGCAATTTGCGGGCTTCCTTGCGCATCTGGCCAAGCACGGTCATGGGCGATACGACTCCCATGGCAACATTGAAGCCGACCAGTTGAACGTGTTCGTTGTAGCCGTAACCGATCAAGTCATTTTCGTCACTGCCGGTTGGAAGCGGTCCGCTAATCACGGAATTGCCCTGAATCACTTGATCGCCACAAATGATTTGATCAACAATGCGCTGTCGATCCACTGCGTATAACAGGCTGCGCCTGTAAACTTGATCTTTCATGAAGCGTGTGCGTTGATTGGGGATCAACAAATGCACTGACGGAATCAAATACGGTCGAACCGAGATTGCCTCGTTGCTGCGCAAACGTTGCAAATCGGCCGGGGAGACGCGATCCAAAACGTCGATTTCGCCAGTCAAAAGCGCATCTGCGGCGTGAGCAGAAGTTGGGAATCGGAGCTCGACAATGGGCAGTCGGGCTTGCGACGATTCGTCAATAGCAGGATTGAAGAACTGAGTGTCTTTCGACGATTTTTGCTGCGAATAGACGCCGCGATCGGATTTCGTCGCTTGATATGGGACGCGCAAAAGGCTTTCGAATCGGGCAAACGGCTGTCGTAGTCGAATGTCCACTTTCGTATCATCCACGATCGAAATCGATTCGACGATCTTGGCCAACGGAAAATAAAACTCACTAGAATCCTCGCGCACCAACGATGCTAGTCGTTGGGCTAATTCCATTGAATTCATCGACGGATTGCCGGAAATCGACTCTCGCAAAATCTCTAAACGGTACGACATACCAAACTCATCGAGCGGCATAATTCGGCCGTCGGCGAATTCATACCGCCCACCTTCATCGCCTAATCCGACTAGATCGACCAGTTGCTTTTGCAACATGCTGCCGACGCGTCTCGCCGACCAATTTTCAGACGCTCGAATATCAGGCTTGTCGGCCAATTCGGTGACCCCGACCAAAACTACGGGCAATCGGCTAAAGACCTCTTCGTACATGGTCCAAGAACGCTGTTCCTTCGGCAATCGATAGACCGCGCGCCGCGCGCTGGAATGGGCGGCTACTAAGTCATCTCCGCGGGCGATTGGTTCGGATGAATCGAGGAATAATTGTCCCTGGCGATCAACTTCGGCAATCCATTTCGTTACGACGCCGGCGATCGGCGGCGGCAATCGCGCGTACTTGGCTTGCAAAGATTCTAGTCCGGCTTTAATTCGGTCAATTTCCACATTCTTGGCCATGGCCGCAATTCGGCGATCATACTCCGTCGCGAGCAATTCGGTCAAAGGTGTTCCGGCACCGACAAATTCAGGATTGCGATCGTAGAGTTCTTCCAATACGGTCACAGCCAGTTCGTAATTTCCGTCTCGAATCAACTGCGCGCCGTCGCGATACAGGAACTGGTCCATCAGCTCAAGAACCAGCGGATCTTTCGGGCCGCGTGTGTCGTTAAAGTAAATTAAATTGCGCCACGCGCGGTCGAGGTTGCCTTTCTCGTAGGCGATCTTGGTTTCTGCAACCAGGATGTCGTCGAAGGTCAAAATTTGCTTGACTCTCGCCCAAGGGCATTGCAGAACTCTTTCGGCACGATCCAGCATTTCAAATCGCAACTCGCCGGCCTGTTTGTAATCGATCGGCTTGGGCAAGTTCAACGGTTTGACGGCCAACGTGTAGTCGTACTGGCCATCCGTAAGGATGATCTTATCGAACGGATCGCGATCAGCGATCGGCGTGGTGTCTTCGGGATCGAAACCAAATTCAGTGCGCGCTGGTGGCTGATTCGCGCGGCGTTGAAACGCTATCGCCTCGGAAGGGCCAATCATCCAATGGCTAAGCAACCCACTTGCAATAAATGCCCAAACGAACCATCGCACTGAGGCGAATCGTGACCTCAAAGCTGTCGCGCGGCCGTCGTTAGGAAAGGTCATGTTCATTGGAGAGGCTCAATGACGTGAATCACACCGTTTTGATCGCCGACATACCAGTTGCCGTTGTATTCCACCGGAGGATTGGCCAGAGGTTGTTCCAAACTAATCGTTTTGATTGTTTCGCCTGTGCCTTTGTTCAAGCGGACTATATCGCCGTTGTCAAACGCGATCAGAATCGTACCTCCCGCATCCAAAAGCTGACCAGCGATTTTTCCAACCAAGGGAACTTGCCAGCTAATTTCCAGATCGGGTTTGAAGCAAACGAGATTGCCATCCGCCGAGACCAGAAATAGTTGTTCACCCAACGCCGTCAAATGACCAAAGTAGGGCTGATCGAGCGTTTTCGTCGTGGCTGCGATCAACTCAGGGAACACATTAAAAGAAACGACGCGATCGTTGTTCGTATCGCGACAAACCCCAAAGACTTTGGTGCCGATTTGGACAAGCGGCGAAATAAACCCGGCGTCGCCTTCGATTTGGCCTTTGCGAACAAGCGATTTTTCGCCATCGGCTTCAACGGAGTAGATTGTGCCAGCCTCGGTGCCGATGACAAAAGTATTTTGATCCTCGAAAACGGTTGGGCGAGTCCAGTGAACGGCTTGATTGGGATTCACCGCAGGCTGAAACGGCGCGCCGATCAAAAAGCCATTCTTCGGATTGACCCTCACGACTTGACCATCGAGCGAAGGGACCAACAAATATTTTCCGAAAGCGGCAGGTTGGCCTCCAGGCCGGTTGGCGGGCGATTGCATCTGATTGAGGCTGGCGGAACTCCATTGATTTGGACCATACGCCAAAACGCGATCACTTCCCTGGCCGCACAGCACAATGGTCCCATCGCCCAGCGTCAGCCGTTGATCGAACTGCAAGTTCTCCAGAACTGCCGTCCCACGGACTTGGGGCCTGACAACGCCGGATTGAAACGCCTCCGCCGTCAATTCAAATAAGTCACCTTGTTCGGACAACGCCATCAATTTATTTTCGACGGCGAAGACTTGATCCAAAGCCGGCGCAGCAAAATCGGTCCGCCAAATCTCTTCCAATGTCTCTGGATTCACCGCAGCGGCGGTAATCATCGAAGAGTGAAAACGTCGCCGCAAATGAACCAGGGCGTTTTCGAAGGCGTACACCGGCCCGATAAATGTGTCCGCCGTATCGCCAGCTTTGCGTAAGTCAAACGTCTGCTGGGACCGCTGAATTCGAAACTTGGTCAAGCCTTTATTGGCCAAGTACAAATCACCGCGATCCACGAGAAAATAATTGGAGATTCCATCGTGAATCGAAAATTTTCCGGCAATTTGCGGTTGCATGGTCGCCGCTGACTCCTCGCCCTCCATGGAGATCGCTAATTCGTACATCCGCAAATCGCCCGAGTCGGACGAGGCAATCACGGAGCGTCCGTATCGGTAGACATTTTGAGAAATTTTGCCATCAGTCATTTTGAAAGGCGGCTGGGCTTCGAAGACCTCCAGTCCGCGCTGCTTGAAACCCAGTACGTGAGCTTGACAATGTTGTGCGAAATTCACGAGCACGCAGAGGTTTCCGGAAATCAAAAATGGGTCCGCGTCAATCGAATCCGGAAGATGTCCCAAATTGAAAACTTCCACGCATTTCAATTCTTCTTGCGAAATGATGTACAAGCTGGAATGTTGGCCCATTTGGTACAAAATCGCGATGTCCGGGTGGGCAACAGGCCCGACACTGGCCAATTGCGGCAACTGGCAAGCCGCTTCTACTTTGCCGTCGTCGATATTGATTCGCAATATCTTGCTTCGCTTGTCGCCACGCGTCGTCACAAAAATTTTGCCGCGAGTGACGGCGGGTTTTAAGAATCGTTCGCCAATTTCGGTTCGCCAAGCGATTCGTCCATCGGGCGACGCGATACGAATCAACTGATTCTTAGATTCATCGCAAACGATCAAATCCGATTGATGTGGGTTGCCAACCCATTGAGGCTGGATCGTGGTTTGAAACCCGACGCGCCGCCACCACAGGACCGCGCCGTCGGCGGCGGACAAACCGTAAACTACGCCATTGATCAAGTACGTTACGATTTTGTTCTCAAGTGCCGGGTTCTCGGTGCCGGACTGCGCGACGAGCAATGCACGCGCGAGCGATTTTTGGGGAATGTCTTCGGTAGTAGTTAGCAGTGAGACCTCGACTGGCACCACAAGCTGGCTTTCTTTCTCGGAGATCTTGACAACCAAATCGAGGAGGGGTTGCCGCATTTTCAATATCGGATAATCCTGGATTAAGTGGTGGTATTTCTGCGACGCATTATTGGTATCTCCTGCCGCCGTTTGTTCCGCGATGTAAACGAGGCCCTGCTCGTATTGAAATTCTCGCTCAACCTCGTAGTTCACTTGATCCACATTTTTTTGTCGGTCGGCCAAATGCGGTTGGACGTAATCGAGTTTCAAGCGGTTCGTGGGGAAAATCAACGGATTATTGATCAAGACCATGACTTCGTCGGACTCGGCGATCAAGGCTTTTTTCTCGGCGGTCGTGGCAGCCTCAACTGCTTGTTGGGATAAGCCGAATGCGGTCTTTGGCAAGATCGCGCTCAAGTCGTCTTGAATGGCGGACATCTGATTGTTTTCGCTCTTCAACAACTTAGGGAGTTCGTCGACGGCCGCCTTTTTGGTTTGTTGCCAATTCTTCGTGTTATAAAATGACCACAACAAGGCGCTGACGGCTTTTGTTTTAGCCAGTGGAGCATTCTTGTCGACCGGGAAATTCTCGTGAAAATGTTGGTACGCATCGCGAGCAGCTGCAAAGTGACCATCGCTGAATTCTTTGTTCGCCGCGTTAAACGCTTCATCGGCCGACGTCCGCGTCAAAAACCACCAAAGTCCGATGGATGTCATCGCCAATAGCGCCAGCAAGCCGAATCCGAGAAACAACCATTTGGATTCCCACGGGTTGCCTTGGGTTTTTTTCCAGTCCATCGAAGGTGCTATGACCGGATTCGCTTCCGGATTTTCGCGGTTGGAAAAAGGTCGTTCGTCAAAGGATTGTCCGCGACCCAGGGATCGCGGCTCACCCAAAAGAGATTCCGATTGTTCGGAAACTTGAAGGAGCTTGGATCGATCCATGATGGTCCACGATACATCGCGTTGCTCGACTCGCGGCGCATCGGCTGGCGCTGCGACCATCGGCGAGACTGGCTCCGGGAGGGAAATGTTATCGCCCAACAAGTCGTCCGTATCAAGTTCCTTATTCCTCGCATCGATGGGCTGGGTCGTCTGACCATACTCTGGTTTGGAGGTAACGCTTGTGTTTCGTAACAAGCGTTCTCCCTCGACGTTTGTAAGATATTTGTTATCAATCAAAAATCGAACGATCGACTTGACCGAGATTGATTTTTTGGGGTCATCGATCTGGCGACGAATCTTGGCAATCGTTTTCGCATCGACCTTGCCAAGTTTTTCAAGTTCGCTAAGCAACCGTTGAGCGGACATAATCAATCCCAAACAAAAATGTTCACGTAAAATTTAGAGTTGAAAACCAATCCTCGTAGGCGAGGGGGGCAGACCCCAATATTCTCCAGGAACGACGCGAATTGGCGCCAGACCACGGAGGTTTTGTTTCCCGCTCTTATGATTAATATTCTTTTGTTGTTGTCTGAATTTGTATCTGATCGAAGTTAAGTGTTTTTCCGTAATCCCAAGCTGTTACAACCCGTTGGTGCGTCGCCTCGTCGTGCGCTGTAATGATCAGTCGTACCGCCTCAATGGATTGCTTGGCGTCTGCAAGGACCGACTTCATTTCCGTATCGCTGGGCACTTCGACTTCTTCGAAATTGCGCCCGCCAATACGGTAATTGTTGTTTTGATCGATAATGACCTCTACGTAATCATCTTGATTCTCCACGACCAAGTAGTTGGTACTCGGCAAGTCGTCTTGAGTCGGCGGCTGCTCGGCGGCCCGTTGCGTCATGAAAGAAGCGGTCACCATGAAGAAAATAAGGAGCAAAAACGTCACATCGACCATCGGCGTCATGTCGATTTCGTTGTCTGGTTCCTCACCCTCGGCGAAGGGGTGAAATTCGGGCTCAGCGACTGCCTCTTCCTCAAATCCTTTCCAAGCTTTGGGTTTGTACTTCTCATCGCTCGTTGACGGCGTAGGCGGGGCAACCGAATCCTGAGCTCGGCTTTTCTTGGGGGAGACAACGGAGCTGAAATCTTCGTTGGGTGCGTCCAAGTCAAACTTGTCGGGATCGGGTCGGTCTTCGTTATTCGGATCGTTCGGCATACTTTCGACTTTTGGAATTTCTAAGAGTCAGTCCGAAGAGTTTTCGATCTCTCGGTCACGCGGCGCATTATCCGTTTTTGGTGGATTGTTAAGTTGAGCATCAAGCGAGATTGCAGGCCGCAGCGCGACGAATTCCCAACAATTCGGACAACGTGTACGTCTCCCTAGCATGACCTCGTTGACACGGAGCGGTCGTTTGCAATTCGGACAAACAAACGAGAAGGATTCACTAACCATGTCAATCTTGATCAACGCCTATGTACAACGGTCGACCTCCACCTCCGGCAGTTGCCGCACGACTTATCATCGCCACGTATTTTTGCTTGAGTCGCTTGTCTCCCTTAATTACGATTCCGATGATTTCAGGTCGCTGGACGACTTCATGTTCGATATATCGCTGAATTTCGTCCTCTTGGGTCTTGAGATCGCCAGCAATTTGATTGGCCTCGGCAGTGGAATCGCCACGATAAAGCAACGCGTCACCCACCGGTGAGGTCTTGGCAAGAATGATGACCACCCGACTCGACTGGACCGCATCGCCCGTCAACGCACGCGGTTGTTCCACGTCGCTTTTCATGCCAACCTTGGCTGTCATCATGAAGAATATCAACAGCAAAAACGCAACATCAACCAGAGGCGTTACATCGAACGTATCCGACACCGCCGGTGAATCTTTTGAAAGATCAAATTCGTTTTCGTTTTCGGTGTCCATCAGCGAATCGCTTAAGTCAGTTCGTTACCAATCGAGGGACTAACGTGGGTGTCGAATGAGCGCTTCCTTAAATACTTCCAAGAATTGATTCAGCCCGTGGCCGATCAGCTCTTGCATCGCGCGAACTCGAATATTAACCGTGGCGGACGAGAGCAACATGGTGATCGCAATAAAAAGTCCACCGGCGGTCGTGATCAATGCCAACTTGATGTCGCCCGCCAACATGCCGGGTTCTACATTTTTTTCCGTGGCAAATTTTCCGAAGGCACTCATCATCGCCATAACGGTGCCCAACAACCCAACCATTGGTCCCGATTTGACCATCGTGGAAATCCAGGTCATGCCGAAATCGATATCGGCCAAGATATCGCGGCGCAATCGGTCCGTAATCAACTGTTTGACTTTGGCGTATCCCAATTGGCGGCTTTCAATCGATAACTGAGCGAGCTGTACCAAGGCACGACGATCACCTTCGCACATCATCGCAGCTGTCGTGTATTCACCTTTGGCCAACGGCTCTTCGATGGCGCCCAGAAAGGCCTCCTGATCGGCTTCCGTTCTAAATCGTTTTTGATCGATACGCATCCAAACCATCACGGTGCAGTAGAAACCCCAAATAATTTGCAGCACCAAGGCCACATACATCAAATTGTGAATGACGTCGTAGACATTGTGTCCGATGATGTCCCAAGCACTTGCCAGAATTACAATCACGCTATCTACCCCTCGCATCTCAAGCCGAATTGACGACGCCTGCCTTACATCAAACGCACGCCCACATCAGCGTTTTGTTGTATTCGCACTTCACGCAGTTTAGTTGACGCCTAAGCGATTTTCAACTGCCGAAAACTTGGCAACCAAAGATCGCTCGTCGCCAACTTCATTGAATGATCACTTGGGAATCATGCCCGCCACGAAGTATTCGTAGGAGTTGCCTGTCGGCCGAACTTTAAAAACAGTTCGCCGAATCTTCGTTAGTTCGATGCCACGGCTCTGCGCGTCCGTGGCTTCTAAGGTGCCCAACATTGTCATGGTCGCTGGTGGATAAAACTGGACCATGATTTTTCCATCCGGTTTGATTCCGGCATTCACTGCTAATCGCATATCCCAACTTCTGAGTTTGCTATTGGAATGAATGAAATAACTTCGTCGTTCCTCGTCTCGAGTCGTGGTCCGTTTTTGAGGTGTTGTATTTAAGTTGAACAAAACGTCCACTTGGTCGGTTATTTTGCTGACAAATCCAATTTCGATTCCGAATGCCGACAGTTGCTCGACGTACTTTGCGATACTTTCCGTTTCATATTCCACTGACCATCGTTCGGCCCCTCCTCCGCCGTCGCCTCCTTGGCCATCCTTGTGACCTAGACCGCGTCCTTTGCCCATCAGCTCCGCGTTGCCATCCACCGCGCCGAGCATACCGCGAACGCGGGACGGCATATCGGTGACGGCTTCGACGGCATCCGCTATTTGGGAAACTTCGGTTTCGTAGAATTCCTCGACGCCCGGATCTTCCAAGTCTTCACCGACTCCCATCGGCCTTGGATCGCCCGGAGCGCCGAAATTCGCCGGAATAAGGACCAACGGTATTTCCTTGGCGATTTCCGCTTGATGCCGCGCCATTTGGAGCCACATCATTACCGAGAAAACCGTCAACACGCTAAAGATCATAGTCAGCGACCAAAGCCAGGCGGAAACACGATCGTATAACGAAAGTTGAATCTGCCGAATCCGAAGGTCAGTTTCTACTTGAGTACTAGCCATTTTTCACCTGTCCGGTATTGAGCTGTTTCCATCAATTTTGTCATTCGATCACTTGTCGATCGTTCGGCCGGATTGATTTGTACCAATCGATCCATTGTTTTCGAGCCGCTAAAAAATCGCCTTCGTTCGGTGTTTCCGACAGCTTGATTGAATTCATTTTTCGACTGATGAATCGGAGTCCGATATGAGCTGCCGTCTTGATTTGATCCTCGTCATCTTTCATCGCCATGATCAGCGCGGGGACATTGTTAAGGTCTCGCGACTCGGAGAGAGCTCGAACCGCGACCAAACGCTTATAGGCGTCCTCATCCGTAACCAGCAATCGCAACTTGGCCATATGAAGTTCGCGTTTAGCGGGATCTGCGGACAAGACTATTTTATCTAGGCTTTCAGCGTAAGCTTTGATATCAACTCCAGTGTCGACATGAGTCAGAAAATCGCTAATGTCCGCCTCGATCGCTTGGCCAATTATTTTCCCATTGCGATATTCGACATTGCCTTTGGGGAGCGCGCCTTGGCCAGTCAGAGTCGATTTGGCCGAATCTCCCGCGAGCAATTGCGTGCTACGGACCAAAAACAAAACGGCAAAAGACGTAGTGACCGAGGGAAGGACGCCCTGCTCGCCGACCGCCACGCTTTTCCAGCTTCCATCGTCAAGTTGATTGGCTTTCAAGAACTCGACGCCTTGGTCGTACCAGTCGGGAACTTCTGAGACTTCGCTGTCGACTTGCTCTCGAAAAAACGCATAACGCTCAAAGCCATAAAGATAATAATAAGGCCATTCGGATGGATTGGGTGTGAAGTTCTCACCGAAGAAATTGCCAGCGGCCGCAAGGCTTTTTGAAGTCGCCGCTTTGTCAATTCCACCGCCTGCCGAAGCAGCTTCGTCGTTTTGAGCATCGCCGCCGCCGTCTGCGTCTGGCGTGTATTCAGTGATAAACGAGGGCAAGTCGGCGCCGGCGCGTTTAGCCCGTTTACGACCCGTCGAATCTTGCGCTCCTAATGCGTCTAACAACATGAACATGCCGCCTGCCCCGGCCGCAGAAATCGAAAGCGTCTCGCCACCGCCTTGCTGGCCTGGAGTCGCACGATAAACCCATCCGCCGTTGGGCGATTGAGTTTGCGTCAGCCAGTCCAGGGCACGCTTCGGCACTTCCGGGTCCACATAAATTCCGTGTTGCGAAGCCGCCCAAATCGACAAACAACAGTATTGCGTCTGCGATGTGTCGCCAGCCGGAGCCTGAACCCGATCGGATTTGTAGCGCCATGTCCCCGACGGTTGTTGTCTTTTTGCAATCAGCCGAAGCGTTGCTTGAATGTTTGGTTCAAATCGCACCGGGTCGACGATCCCCAAAAAAATAGACGCAACACATGGCTCGTACATCGTGTTGAAGTCCGGTGTTTCTCCGTTGGCATCCAAGGTAAAATTCGCAGCGGACGTAATCGCTGTTGCCACAAGCGGAACCTCAGTGGGGATTCGGTTTTCGTAGCGCTTTGTCGCTTCGCAAATCGCAATAGCATGCATCGATATCCGGCCGATGTCCTTATCCTGCGATCGCTCAATGAATGCAATCGCCTTGAGAACCATCTGTTCGACTTCCGGAGCGTCTGGAGTGTATTTGAATTGTCCCAGCGCTCGAGGCGGCGCAAAAACGATCGCCGTACCAATCATCCAAACGACCATCGCCGACCATCGCCACATTTTCCCACTCGATCCATTACAACAAGTCATTTGATTCCTTTTACCAACGGAGGTAAAAACTGCGATGCGGATTCAGCACGCAGTCGTGCCAGGGGCATCGGAATTTCCTCCAACTAAACGTCAGCTCCGTCATTATGCGCTTGATACGGGCCGACAATCAAATCGATTATCTAATGCCGACGAACCCTAATTCAATATGCCGTAGCCGCAGCCGAAGCCCTTTTGGCGAATTGACAGTCGAAAACGCAAAAAGTACGATTGGGCGCCGGTTTGGCAGTTTTTATGGTTAGGTAGCTCAGTTGGTAGAGCAATGGACTGAAAATCCATGTGTCGCCGGTTCGATCCCGGCCCTAACCACTTTGCAATTGGATGCAATTGGCATCCGTTTCATCGCAGAACCAAGCAAAAGCTCCGGCCAATCAAGGGGCAATCTGTTTGGTGCGTCTTTCGCTTTCGTCGCAACGGATTCGCGTTCGGCGTCTTTCCGTGCGCGCTGAAAAGGGGCCTTTCGCACGTCGCGCGCTGCAAATGCGCTGCACTTGTCGGCGGCCGGTTTGCCATCCGTGCCCGTCGCCGCCAGTCGCGCAGGGATCGGCCCCAGCATCGTTTGCACTTTGCCTACAGCTCCGCTTCGATCGTCGGGGAATAGGTGACCATAGGTATCCATCGTCAGCGTGATCGTTGAATGGCGCATCACGGCCTGAATAACCTGTGGGCGTTCGCCGGCTTTGGCCAGCCAGGCTCCGCAAGTGTGCCGTAGGGCGTGTAAGTCGATCCGCTCCCCATTGTGGTCGATGGCAAGAAGAAAATCGCTTTCCGACCGTTTGGCAAACTCGTCCGCATCTTTCCGGGCCGCCCCCAGCCATTCAGCCCGCGCGTCCGCCAAGTCCGCACGGATCATTGCCGCCAACCTGTTCGGCGATGGCAAATTGAATAGCGGAACCGTCGGCAGCTTGCCGGCGGTCAATCGGTGCAATTCGTTCGCCATTCCGTCCCCGATGTATTGTTTCGCTGACTGCCGGTTCTTTGTTGAGCCTGCGGGAACCGTGACGAATGGGGGACTGTCGCTCAAATGCAGGTTTCCACGCTTCAGCGTTCGCAGCTCGCTCGAGCGCAACCCTGTTTCAATTGCAAGCCAGTAAAGGGCCAGCCGGTCCCCGGCAAGCATCCCGAATTGATCCGAACCATCGGTCAGCGCCGATTTAAGGCACTCCCATTCGTCGGGCCGCAGCATCCGCCGAACTAGGCGGCGATCGGCATTCGGTCGAGGTGCCATAACCGTCGCCAAGGGATTGGCTGCCAGCTTGCCGTGCCGAGTTAGCCAGGCCGTGAAAGACTTCAGCGCGACAATGTGTTTTTCGATCGTTCGCGCCGAGGATCCCCGGTCCGATCGATCGGCAAGTGCGGACGCAAAACGATTCATTCCATCGGCCGAAATATCGGCCGCCCGTTCCCAGGTGGAGGCCTTCGCAACACGTCGGATCATTCGGCAAGTGTGAGCGACATGAAGCGCGGACCGCTGGGCAGACTTCATCCGGGCAACAAAATCTGTCAAATGTTCTTCGATCGATCGGACGGCTTGAATCTGGATCAACTCAGCCGATGCATCGATAACAGCTTCGCGTCGTAGGGCCGCATCGGCTTCCCACTTGTTCGCAATTCGTTTCGCAGCTGCCTTATCTGTCGTTCCCGTCGATGCCGTTTGACGTTGGCGCTGTCGATCGAGCCAGGCTGCGATGTATGGTCCCGTCGGTTTGCCGTTGCGCCGACGGCGGTATATGCTGGCCATTCGATTTCCTTTTCAGCGATTCGGGCCTTGCAGGGCATAACCGAATCGCTTTTTTGTTGGCGGTATATGTAAATTCTTAGCCGATTCGGTTGAAACAAACCACCCAAGCCGGCTTAGGTTTGTTCGTTGTGCTGGCGGGCAATCCAATCCCGCAGCACGTCGGGCGAATACCGCAGCAATTTGCCGATTCTCAAGCAAGGGATTTCGCCCCGGTTTGTAGTTCCCACAACTTGCGGGGACTGATTGCCAGCGCTTCGGCAGCCTCCGGCGTCGTCAACAGCAAGCGCGGAACCGCCGGGGAAAGGCTCTCAGCATTTGGCGCGTTCGCCGGCGCTCTTGTATTCGGGTTCATGCTGCCTCCTTGAGGATCGACTTTAACGTGGGCAAGTTTTTGTTTGCGGCCGCGATGAAAACCTGTTCTCGCATTAGTGTCTGGGCACGATGCAAGATTCTGTATGTGCCCTCAGAAAGCAGCGTTTGGGCAATCCTCCGCCGTTCCCCGGCGTCCATTTCGTCCCATTCGCCGCCGTAGCGTCGTTCCATTTCCTTTTTGCTTTGGCTATCGCGCTTCAGCGCGGCATTTTGTTGCAGCTCTTCAGTCGCCTTTAATTTCCGGCGGGCGCCGTCGTCGGCTTTTTGAATGGCAATCGGATCGGCTGGCGGCCAGCCATCGGCAATCGGTGCGTTCGGCCGATCGGTGCGCAAGCGCGTACACAGAACCGCCGGGGGTGATTTCCAGCGATTCGGAATTGGCTTTAGCAACTCGCGCCAATGTTCCACGATGTCGCAAACTCGTTTTGGAGTCGATCCCAAAGCCTTTGCCGTTGCGATGCAGTCGGCCGCCTTGGCCACTCTTGCCTCAAATAAGGCTGCCTCCGCCTCCCCCCATTCGTCATCGGGTGTGATTAGTTTTGAAGGGGTTGGGGTTGGGGGTTTCTCTTGCTCTTCTCTTTTCTTCTCTGGTAACGGTCGTGTAACGCTCCCAGCGTGACAACGATTCGTTACCGCCCGCGCCGCGTGCTTTGATCGATACTTTTCCTGCCGTTTTTGGCCGACCGCACGTGCCTTTCCGCTTTGGCCATTGTGCCGATCAAAACGTGGAAACGTGAGACGCTCCCCGGATTCGATCAACCATCCGACGGCCAGCATCGCGTCCGCAAAACCAGGCCAGTCGGTCAATCGATCAATCAGTATTTTGGTCACGCTCCCAGCGTGACC